>NZ_JAGSOI010000001.1 GCF_023684405.1 Methanococcoides seepicolus
ACTTCGAATGTCTTTAATGAAGTAGGAGTTGCACTTTCCGTACCATCGGATGCAGTGAATTGGAAGTTATGAGTATCAACTGGAAAACCTCCTACAGTGCGATAATAGTCCTTACCATCTGTAACATCCGTATCCCCCGTATTCACTTCAAACATTGAATAACTGGTACCATTAATAGATACATTGATAGGAGAAGGTAAGTCACCGTCATCATCCGTATAGGTGACAGTAAAATTGAAATCAGTAGAAGGAGTACCACTTGAAGGAGATACTGCATCAACAGACAATGTAGGAACAGTATTTCCTGAAGCCACTTCGAATGTCTTTAATGAAGTAGGAGTTGCACTTTCCGTACCATCGGATGCAGTGAATTGGAAGTTATGAGTATCAACTGGAAAACCTCCTACAGTGCGATAATAGTCCTTACCATCTGTAACATCCGTATCCCCCGTATTCACTTCAAACATTGAATAACTGGTACCATTAATAGATACATTGATAGGAGAAGGTAAGTCACCGTCATCATCCGTATAGGTGACAGTAAAATTGAAATCAGTAGAAGGAGTACCACTTGAAGGAGATACTGCATCAACAGACAATGCAGGAGCAGTCGCCATCGCCACCCCACAGCTCATTCCCAGAATGAGCAAGCTTATTAGCATAAATTTAAAATGTTTATTCATAGATAATTTCTCCAAATATTATATGATTATAAGTTATCAAATCTCCCCATATGTACATAACCTTTTCGATTTATCGAAACCTCGGACCCATCGCTCTTCTTTATAGATATTAAAGTGTCGTCAATAACTTCGCCTACAACATTTAAATAACAAACGGATTTGATATTGTCCAGCATTGAGGGGGAAACAGTGAACAACAGCTCAAAATCCCCGCCTGTGTAGAGTCCAAGTTCAAGGGCATCATTATTACCGACAAGGGCGATCACCTCATCGTCAATAGGAAGAGCTTCCCCGAATATTTTGAAACCGACACCATTGACCTCTGCCAGATCATATAATGACATGGCCAGACCATCGCTGGTATCCATCATGGAGGTGACACCACCGGTACTGGCAAGGGCCTGCCCTTCTTTTATACGTGGCACAGGTTCCAGTAAAGTATTCAGCAAATTATCGGTTACATCAAGCCCTTGCTGTAAGGCCAGCAGTGCAGCGCCGGCTGAACCGACATTTCCGGTAACACAGACAAGGTCCCCCGGTCTGGCACCACTTCTTCTCAAAAGCTGTTCCTTTTTCACCCTGCCAAGAGCGGTACCTGTGATGGTAAGTTCATCATGAAGGTCGATATCGCCGCCTATCACAGAAGTATCGCAAAAGCTTGCACAGGCATCCATGCCGCGTGCGATGTCCTCAGCGAATCCAAGTTCCATATCAGCCGTGATACCAAGGGCGGAAAGGAAACCCACAGGGGTTGCACCCATGGAAGCCACATCACTTAAGTTCACAGCAGCAGCCATCCAGCCTATCTGCCATGCACTCATGACCTCGGGAAAATCGGTCTTGCGATGCAACATATCGGTCGTTATCACCAGACAGTCCTCATCAGAGATATCTATAACAGCGCAATCATCCGAGCCTGCACCCTCCATAATAGCAGGGCTTTTCCTCGTAGAAAAAACAGAACACAGATGACCTATGAGCTCACGTTCGTTTATCCCGGATATCAGGTCTGACCTTTCCATAAGCTTATCCTACATTCTTAATATTTATTTGTAATGTCTAAAAGGAAGGATCATCTCCAGACCCTTCTCTTGACAAAAATAAGCATTATTCCCACAATACTTGCAAATATCACGATCGGGATAGCAACTCCGATGAACACGATGATACCATTGACACTGCCTATGAAACCACGTACTGAATCGGACAAGGCATCACGTAGTCCCCATGAATGCGTAATATTACGAGGCTCACTCACATCGACATTGATGGTCGCAAGATCGATCCTGTCATTAAGATAATTGAGTCTGCCAGTCAGACTTTCTATCTCACCACGCACACGTCCAAGTTCCTTCTCGACCGCAAGGACCTCTTCCACGGTCGTGGACATCTCAAGGATCTCCCCAAGACGAGTCTCCTGTTTCTCCAGATTGGAAAGGCGTGCATTCACATCGATATATTCCTCAGTAACATCAGAAGCAGTTGTGCTTTTGGAGGTCACTTTACCAAGGTCACCTATCGTCTCGAGCGCCTTGTCAAGTTCAGACGAAGGAACGCGTATAGTGATATAACCATACATACCCTCATCATCATATCGGGTATAAACAGAAGATGAAGACACATATCCATCGAACTCATCAGCGATATCGCTTATATTATCCAGCGCATCAGGAGTGTTCTTTACCTCAATGGAAACAGAAGATGTAGTAATTACCTTACGTGTAATACTGCTTTGAGATGATGCGCCGTTGTCAGCCAACTTATAAGAGGAGCCGCCATCAAAAGCAGATGTTTCTTCAAGATCATATATCATATCACTTTCAGGATAGACAGATTGCGGGCTGGAACTCTCATAGCCCGTGCAACCTGCTGCTATGACCGAAAGAGATAGCAGAATAAAAAGGAATAGATGTGTTCGTTTCATGGATACATTCCCCTTGACTTCATAAACAAAGAGACATCACGAACATATAAAGTTTTTACTTAAACTTCAGTTTGATTCGAAGTTAACCTTCTCATTACCCTTCTCTTTTGTACGTATCCACACATTATCGACAAATTCATGGGCACGCCCTGCAAGTTCCAGCATCTCATCGCGTGAAAAAGGCACAATATCCCTCATTTTCTCATCCATTGCGTTTGCAGGTATTCCCTGCTGAATTACATAGGTAGCACCCGACATGGACAGATATGGAGCTATCGAACTTGCGATCTTTGCAATATCATCCGGCTCGCCTATGAAGCCGCGTATCGCTGTGGTGCGAAGTTCATATTCCATACCTTTTTCAGTAATTATAGAGAGGCTTCTCCTGATATTTTGTACAACATCGGCAGGATCGGGAACAACAGAATATTCACCATACCCGATAGCCTTTCCGTACATATCAGGATCGTCAAGGGGGGCTTTTACATCAATGAAGAACTTGTCCACAAGGTCTAGATCCATCAATTCTTCCATAACATCGGGATAATAGCCATTCGTATGGATACCCACGAACAGCTTCTTTTTCTTTGCATAGGAAGCAAGATGCATAATTGCATTCTTCTGAGCCAGTGGTTCCCCACCGGAAAAGACAACACTGCTTACAAAAATAAGAGAGTTATCGATCTTTTCCTCAAGCTCCTTCACATCGACCATATCGGGAACTGTCAATATCTCATAGTTATGACAGTAAGGACACCTGAAAGGGCAGCCACGTAAAAAAAGAACGACTGACGCTTTTCCGTGCCAGTCAATAGTTGATATGGGGATGATCTCCCCAAAATTCACATTCATTTGATATCAAGCACCTTGGACTTCAGACCATATCGGCTGAGTTGTAACGCTTCCTGTCTTCCAGTTCCTGCTTCTTTGCAGCATTCCAGCCACTTACAGCCTGAATATAACCGGTGACCCTTGAAAGCTGCTCGATGTTATCGGAACCACAGTTCTCACAAACATCTTTCAGACCAGCCATCATATGGAAATCATCCATACAAACGCTCATATCCTTGGTAAAAGCGAAGTATCCCACCTGAGTGTTCTTCGCAATGTTCATAGCAAAATCTTTCAGACCCTTAGCGTCCGGTGAGCCTTCACCCATCCAGATATGCATGATATCCCCACCATCCACTATAGGGAAGAACACATGTTCGATATTGATCCTGTCGACCAGTGAAACATCAGCCCCTGGTGGCACATGAGTACCATTAGTGTAATAGATCGGCAGGTCGTGGGTGTTCTTTATACCTTCAACTGCTGCTTTTACATCACCCTTTACAACTGAGAGGACCTTGTCCCTGAACTCCTCATGAAGCAGATCGGAAACAGAGAACCTCTGACCAGTGGTCTCGGCAGGGGTCCTTGCAAGAGCGATCTCCATACCGTATTTCTTGGAAAGTTCCTTGCCGTATATATCCATCTCGGTCATTGCCCTGATAGCCAGCTTGAAAGCATCTCTGGATTCATGCATCTGTGAACCGGTGTGATATTGGACCATCTCATTGATACCGATAACACCAATGGTGAACACCAGCGAATCTATATCGACCGCAATCGCACCTTTCTTACCAGTAACAGGGTCCTTTGGCTGCTGTGTTGCGAATGGCATCCTGCCATTATCAATGATAGGCTTTAACCACTTGACCTTTGTCTGGAAAACTTCCATTGCCTCATCCATGAGATGTTTAAGATGAGAGAACAATTTCTCATCATCGTTCTCTGCCAGATATGCAGCTCTTGGACAGTTCAGTGAAATTACCTGCCAGGATCCCATTGAGAAATGTTTTCCCTCATTGAAGTACATTTTCTCATCGAATTCTGAATCTGAATCTGCGTTTGCTGAGAACTGGTAAGCACAGCACTGGTAACAGGAAATGCCTTCCCCAGCACCACGGTATTCAGGAAGCTGATTATCAAAGTAGGGAGTACCATACTTTGCGGTCAGTTCGAATGTCATGGTGTAAAGTTCATCATAGGTTGGAAGTTCCGGATTTGCACGGTTGAACATCTCATCCTCTTCCATGAAATCCGGTTCAATGGATATCTCAGGTTTCGGGAAGTTGAATGGTTTACCCCAGTAATCACCCTCGAGCATGACGTTCATCATTGCCTTGAAACCAAGCCTAACCTCACGTTCGTAGTCACCATAGACACGCTTGTCGGTACCATTGGTACCATCCCAGACACGACCCCTGTAAACAACAGGCTTGTCTCTCCACATCTTTGGAACACCTGGAGATAGCTGTACCGATGAGAACACAAGTTGTCCACCACGGGCAACCATCATCTGTGTCATCTCATAGATGAACATTTGCATTAGCTGTTCGATCTCCTTGTAGGGTTTGCCCTCGAAGAACGGAGCGCAAAAGGTCAGGAAATTGTAGAATCCCTGTCCGCCAGCGAAGTTGGTCTGGGCACTTCCCAGAGCCTTGACCGCGTGCAACATTGCGACCTCGGCCTTCATTGCCGGACCTGCAACACTTGCCTTTGCACCTGACCCATCGGGCATCAGACCATAGTAGAAGAAATACCTCAGGTCCCAATCCTGACAGAAAGCACGAGTACCAAAGTACTCAAGATCGTGAATGTGAAGATCACCATTGAGGTGGAGATCGGCTATCTTTGGAGGAAGCAATAGAAGATACTGCTCTTTGGAGATCTTGTCAGCTTTCTTTTTATGGGCGGTTTCCGCATTTTCCTGAAGGTTGGCGTTCTCATTGGCCTCAAAGCCTGAACCCTGGTCGATCTCACATGCATCGAAAACAGGTGAACCTACCCTTGTAGAGACATTACGCCATTCAAGATGACCACGTTCGAGCAGGATCAGGTTCACAAGTTCCCTGATAAGAGGACCAGAGAGGAACTTGATGTTCATGCCACGGATACGCTTTTCCGTTTCCTTTGCGATATCATGCGCCTCATCTTTCGAAATTGAAGAAATGTTATGATACCACTCACTAAGAGCGGTCTCTTTTAATAGTTGATTGACCACGATGTTGCGGTCCCAGTTCACCATATGACCATCGGTAGTACGAACCTTTGGCATGGTCGAAATGAAATGACCGTCAAGTGTCTGCTGCAAAGACTGTGGCTCGGTAAGTGGCATCATTGTAGCCTCTAATGACCCTTTACCCGGTACAGATCCTGCTGCACCGTTCTCAAATCCCTTATCGGGATCAACTATAGCTTTTGTATCCGATTGCACATGACCACATCCCTTATAAAATACTCTTCAGTGATCCAAGATCGACCCCATCACTGTTGAATAGCTCTTCATACGTAAGAAAGTCATCATCTATCTGTAATACCGGAGCCGTTACAGTGAAAACACCGTTTAAGCGTAGTTCTGTAAGGGACTCAGGAGTTGACATGTCCGCTTCAGTAAAAGCCACATTGTTGGACTTCAATACATTTTTCAATTGAACGCATTTCGGGCATGTTTCCGTTGTATAAATTATAATATCAGACATTGATCTTCCTTCCATTAGATTTTGATACGTAAGCGAGAGACCTTTCGCACCCATCCCCCATGAAGACATTAAATGATAAACGCCTTCAATAGCCCGCATATAATGCGGAAAAGGTCCCTACTTGAGCAAATTAGCATTATGGACCTCTCACTTAATAATGCTTTTTGCCCCCATGATTGGATACTAATACATCATACCTGGTAACAAAGCTGGTAATGGACGCAGGGATAACTCATCATTATAATGAGACAAATTGAGTATTGATTACCATGTTTGTTACCACATGAAATATCGAATAGATAACCATATTTGTTAAAGAGAAGTACACAACCTACATAACAGAACTAACATAAGAGAACATCCCTTTGCCAAAAGATGTATATCATAAATTCCACAATAGCATTTAATCCATATCGAGGTGAAGACAATAAAAGAACAGTTACCATCAAGCTGCAAGCCTCTAGATGAGCTCCTGGGAGGCGGTTTTGAAGCAGGGGTTGTTACTCAGATATTCGGAGAAGCAGGTAGCGGAAAGACCAATATTTGCCTGCAACTTGCCATCGAATGTGTTAAGAAAGGGAAAAAAGCAATATTCATCGATACTGAAGGCCTCTCTGCAGATCGATTCAAACAGATAGCCGGCGAGAACGCAAGAAAGATCGCCCAGGACATAATCATTTTTGAGCCCCATAGCTTCGAAGAGCAGTATTCTGCGGTCAGGGAAACCGAGAAGATAAGCACAGAGAACGTCGGGGTCATCATTGTTGACTCTGCAACAGCATATTATAGGTTCGAACTTGATGATGAGGATTCAAGCATAAGGACCAGAAGAGAGCTCTCAAATCAGATAGGATTCCTCCACAGTCTCGCACGAAAACGCGACATAGTGGTGGTCATAACCAATCAGGTCTATTCAGATATCAAATCAAATTCATTAAAACCAATAGGCGGCAGTAGTCTTGAGCATATCTCGAAAACAATAATTCAGCTTGAGAAGACCGGAACGGGAAGCCGCAGAGCAAAGATATGGAAACATCGCTCCCGCCCGGAAGGAACCACCTGCGAATTCACCATAACCGCAGATGGAGTCAGATAATATTCTCACAATCTGGCAATGGTGATATACCCGGTATGCCCGACCCTGGATGTTGAAGGACGTGTGCCACGATCTGAAAAGGACATTGCACGTTCGATACATTCGATCGTCCTCACCTCAAAGAAATCAGCCTCAGCTATTGCTTTTCTGATCTGTGCTGTCTGTTCCAGGAAAGGCGAATACGTGACAAGGAAACCACCGGGATTCAGTATCGAAGGAATATAAGGCACAATTGTCGCTGAATCGATGGTATCAAGCGTCACAATATCAAATTTCTCATCGAGTTCCTTAACTTCATCAACGATATTACCGCATCGCACTTCCACATTATCGAGACCTGCACGGCGTATATTTTCACGAGCAACCTCCGCGAAATCATCCCTTACCTCAAAACTGAGCACCCTTTTTGCAATAGAGCCCAGATACATGGCAAGAATACCGGAGCCTGTGCCGGCATCAAGTACAGTATCGTTCTTATTGAGACCGGTATAGCCCAATATCATACCAATATCCTTGGGCATGATAGGCGTTCCAGTACGTTTTGCATGCCTGAAGAAATCCGGCATCCTGGGAAGCTGGATGACAAATGTCTGGCCCATATGAGATTCCACCGTTTCCCCTTCTTTCTTTTCCAGCAACTCTGACATTTCTATCATGCCAAAATCCGAGTGGAACTTCTCATCAGATACCGATGTGATAAATTCTCTGATCTTACCCTTATGGCTGGTCTTTAACAGCACTATCTCGCCTAATTTCATTTTTTCGCACCTGATGTTCTCTTTTCCCGATCGCTCTGAAATCTTGCCAATGGCATTGTAACGATATCACGGGGAATGGAATGTTTGTTCATTGTAAGATCGGAAGTAATTATTTTATAATCACGTTGATAGGGATCAACAAGATCTGCCGCATATTGCACGCCTGCATCTGTCAGCACATATTCATACCGCTGCCTGAACCTGCCATCCTTCTCAAAATAACGCAGGTCCTCATCCACGACCCCCATAGCTACCAGCAACTGAATGTCCTCATAGACCTTGTTGCTGTAAAGGAAACCATATCTTGTGTGGAACTCATAGTCGAACAGGTATTTTAACCTGATGTCCTCTTTGAAAAATGCAACCTTCTTGTACAACCAGGTGATGTTCCTTATACGCGGGATAGAGACAAAACCATCGTGGACTTCCTCGAACATTTCATGAATAGCATAAAGAAGAAGGATCAAGCCCTCTATGGGAAGATACTGCTCCTCCCTGATGAAGCGAAGCAGTTTCGGCGAGAGGTCATCCACAATATTATGCATTACCACCTGGGCAGAAGAGAGTTCCGAGGTAATGGCAACATCGGGATGAGTGAAAACGGTCAATGACATCTGCCGGGATATAGCACGGACCAGACCGTTTGCCAGAGCAGACTCATCGTAGAAGAAATTCTCGCTCCCGCCAACCATCACCCTGGCACTTTTAGGGACCCCCGTTGCGATGCTCAGATCGACAAGCACATCCCCCAACCTCTTTTCCAGCTCCTTTTCGAACATCCTTGTAGCCTTGCCACTGCGTGCAATGGTCGAAAGTGCCATCCTTGTACCCGGAGATAGTGTCTTCTGATTGGACCGGGCAACCGGAACATAGATCTGCCCATCACGAATATCCTGCAACAGACCCCTTGCCACCTCACCCCCCTTCGCATTGATGAAATTCAGCAGATCCGCATCATTATAAGTAGTAAAGAAATCCGCAACCATGGTTCCAACGGCCTCATCCCCAAATAACTCCTTCTGCTGCTGAAGGGTCATCTCCAGCGCATAAAGGAGCATGACCCTGACAGCCTGAGTACGAGGATGATGAATGATCGCAGTGTAATGATGAGAACGCGCGATAAGCATCGATTCTGCCGCTGCCAGCGTAAGTTCCTCATCAAAACTGCCCGAACCCGGAGAACCGAACACAACATTATCATTCACAATGCACAGACTTTGCATTATCTGATCGACATCGATGAGTCCCAGGGATACCCCAGTATGGTAAGAATCGCGAAGTAGAAAATCGATACGATCGGCATCTATATCCCCTGACATCAACTGAGAAAGATAGGGCTTTTCAATGGATAGATCACCCGTAGCGATCTTTGACACCTCATTGAAGAACTCAAAGGGATCATACCCCAATTCATCACGAACATATCTCGCAATTATGTTGTCCTCAGGAATTACCTCTGATATGATATATTTTGTAAAAGCTTCATGATCAACAAAACAATTCTCACACATCTTTGGCTGTATCGCAGGATCCCTTTTCAATACACTTTCCACAGCATGTGAAAAAGCGGAATGACCTACATCGTGAAGAAGGCCTGCGAGCCTTAGTTTCATAATATCTTCATTGTCGAGTCCTACCGATCTGCCCAGAAGAGATGCCGTATGCATCGTTCCAAGACTATGTTCAAAACGGGAGTGGTTCGCACCCGGAAATACCACATCTGCAAGACCAAGCTGCTGAATGCCACGAAGTCTTTGAAGTTGAGGCGTACCGATAAGAAGCTGCTCCAATTCAGAGAGGATGATGGTCTTATGAACTGGATCATGAACTACCAGAGGTTTTGTCATCAGATATAATAGGTCAGCTGAGATATATAAATGAAGTGTGGTAAGGAACAGATAAGGTGAATAAACAGAAACCATTCAGAACGAACGTTCAAGCTTGAATACTTTTTTATTCGGAAACTTCGTTAAGGTCTTGAGTGATCCACATGAGAACAATAGACTGGAACGATGAATCCAAAAGTGTCGTGATGATCGATCAGACACTCCTGCCAGTAGAACTTAATGTTATTGAATGTAAGAACCTTGCATCCCTTTGTGAAGCCATAAGGTCCCTTCGGGTAAGAGGTGCTCCGGCACTTGCAGCCGCAGGAGGGTTTGGAATGGCACTTGCAGTCACACTTAGCAGTGCAGACACAATGGAAAAGTTGCTCAATGACTTGAAAGTCGCTGCTTCCACCCTTATAGCCACACGACCGACAGCAGTGAATCTCGCATGGGCCGTTAAAAGGGTCTTAAAGGCCACAGAAGATTCCTACGATCTTGAAAGCATCAAGGACATCGTTATCTTCGAGGCGATCAGGATAGCAGACGAAGATGTGGAGATAAACAAGGCCATAGGAAAGTATGGACAGAAGTTGCTGGATGACGGCGACACTGTGATGACACACTGCAATGCAGGAAGAATGGCCTGTGTTGATTGGGGAACTGCCCTTGGAGTAATTCGCTCGGCAGTTGAGAAAGGAAAGGAGATCAATGTCATAGCCTGCGAGACACGACCCCTGAACCAGGGCGGGCGCATCACCACTTGGGAACTTATGCAGGATAACATTCCGGTAAAGCTGATAACTGATTCCATGTCAGGGCATGTAATGAGGCATGGAATGGTCGATAAGATGATAGTGGGTGCCGACAGGATAACACAGGACGTTGTTTTCAATAAGATAGGAACTTACACCCATTCCATCGTAGCAAGGGAACATGAGATACCATTCTATGTTGCAGCACCGGTCTCGACCTTCGATCCTAATGGCTGGGAGGATACCGTGACAATAGAACAGAGAGATGCGGACGAGTTACGATATATTGGTGATGTCCAGATAGCACCTAAGAATGTGGATGTCTATAATCCGGCCTTTGATGCAACCCCCATGGAGAACATCACAGCACTTATTACTGAAAAGGGCATATTTGAACCACCTGTTCTTATTGATGAGATATTGGCGTAACGGGCACAAAGCTTAAAAATTTAAAGAACTAATTGAGGAACTATGACAGAAAAGAAGAAATCAAGTGGAAGTGGATTGATGTCATCTGCAGGTCTTATGACGTACTATGATGCGGATAAAAGAGCTATTCACGTACAACCAAGGACCGTATTCATCTTTGGCGCAATTAGCGGCATCGTGATCCTTGCACTTAGCGCAGGTTTTGGCCTCTGGCCCTAACCTGACAAGATCTTTTTTTGAATTCGTTCTTTTTTCATAATTACTAATTAGCTATCTTCAGATAGAGAGTTGAGACTATCGTATTTAAAAGAGCATAAATAATTTTCAACTAAATTTAAAGATTAAAAAAGGCAGTGTACCTGATCCGATGATCAGCCACCACGTGCTCCCTTGATGGCCTTTGCGATCTTTCTTGCGACCATGGTCTTAGCTTCATTGTTGTCCACAAGGATACGACCGCTTGATTCCCACCATGTACGGGGATACTTTTTATCAGCTTCCACTTCAGGGTTCAGGTTCAATTTCTCAGCTGCTGCCGTCAATTCCCTGAGTAGCGGAGCTTCGAGAGAGCTCTTTCTGGAGATTATCCTGCCACCTTTCCGCGATCGGGACTTGTCCAGGTTTGCAGGCCAAATGACCAGTTTGCCTTTTTCACGCATCATCATGCTGCATAGATTAGAACTCATATAATTTAAACTTGGTCAAGTGAGAGGTCTCAAAAATATAAAATAGATTCAGCGACCATACTAGTAAAATATTTGAAGAGGAGATACAAAATGGCTTTTTTTGGAACAAACGGAGTAAGAGGGATCGCTAACGAATATATCACACCACAGCTTGCGATAGATGTCGCAAAGAGCCTTGGGACATACATGGGTTCAAAGGGTACAGTCGTCGTTGGGAGAGATACCCGCAAATCAGGAGACATGCTAAAATCGGCTGCTATCGCCGGTGCGTTGTCCACAGGAGTTACTGTAATTGATATCGGAATAGCACCGATACCGGCCATCCAGTATTATGTAAGGGAGTATGCCGATGCAGGTATTGGCGTCACTGCATCACACAATCCAAGAGAGTACAACGGAATTAAACTGGTTGCCGGAGACGGAAGCGAGTTCTCAAGGGAAGGAGAGAGAGAGGTCGAAAAGATCTACATGTCAAAGGATTTCGCAGCAGCCAGCTGGGAAAGGACGGGCGACCTCTTCAAAGATACGAACGCAAATGAACAATATATCAATGCCATCATCAATTCCGTGGATGCGGAAAGCATACGTGAAAAGCGCTTCAAGGTAGTGGTGGATACCGGTTGCGGTGCCGGCTCTTTGACGTTGCCTTTCCTGCTTCAGAAACTTGGATGTGAGGTAATGGCACTCAACGCCCAGATAGACGGAACGTTCCCATGGCGCAATCCGGAACCTACCGAAGATGTCCTGACCGAGCTTTCCGATATTGTGAAAAGCAGGGGTGCGGACATGGGTGTTGCCCAGGATGGAGATGCGGATAGGGCAGTGTTCTTTGACGAGAACGGGAATTTCATCGATGAAGATGTCCTTTTGGCAATGATGGCGAAGTACATCCTCGAAGACAAGAAAGGAGACCTCGTCACGCCTGTCAGCTCATCACAGCGTATGCTGGATGTGGCAGAGGAGGCAGGAGTGAAACTTCACTGGACGGCTGTCGGTTCTATCAATGTCGCAAGAAAGATGATGGAAATAGGTGCGGCATTCGGAGGAGAAGGTAATGGAGGACTTATTTTCCCGGAACACCAATATTGTCGCGATGGAGCCATGGCATGTGCAAAACTTCTTGAAATAATGGCATCTGGCAGGAAACTTTCACACCTTGCAGAGAACGTACCGGTCTATTTCAATTCAAAGACAAAGGTTCATTGCAGTGACCTGGACCCCACGATGGAGAAAATAAAAGAAAGCGTTGTCGGAGGAGAACTGGAAGTAGATACAACCGATGGAGTAAAGATATGGCACCACGACGGCTGGGTGCTTATACGACCTTCTGGAACTGAACCTATTATAAGGATATTTGCAGAAGCAAAGACACTGGACAGAGCTGAAGCACTTATGGAAGAAGGTGTAAAGCTGGCAGAGAATTGCATGCAGAAATGAGATCAGGCTTTGCCGCGGGATTCGCCACAGATCATACCTGTGGCGATCATGTGTGCCACCCTGAGAGGTTCCGGAACATTGCTCCTTGTTGAAGACAAACGGACGATCTCACCTGCTTTTTCAGTATCGATGCCGGCACACTGGATGAATATAGGATTCAAAGGATCCTTTGAGACCACTTTTGTAATTGCACCTGCCCGAAGTATGATCCGAGATCTCTCTCCAGGGTCAGGCAGATTTGACAGGGCATCCTTGATCTTTTCAAGATCAGGGACCTCACGCATTATAACAATGACCGGTATTTCAGTTCCTTCATACAGCCTGACGATGTCAACCGGATTGAAACCACCATAGGTCACACCATCAAGCATTATCACTTTTATCTGACCATAGTGTTTGCTTGAGGTCACCATCTCAGCTATCCTCTCCGTAGCATCCATACCATCACGATGGATGCTGGAATGCATCACGCCATCAAGCCATTGCCCGCCACGAAAGAAAGCTCCCACTATCAGAATATCATCACTTATCAATGCGGAATCATCGATACCAAGTATCCTGATCTCAGGCTTGATATGAAATGCCAATGCAACACGACCTTTTGCTCACCAGAACATGTTCTCCGAATGATCGATATTGTTCGCTTTGGGGACCATGACCTTTGTAACTGCATCAAGCAGGTCAGACATGCCTATGTGGTCACTATCATTGCGTACAGCAAGCATTCCAGCTTCCATGACTATGGCCCCTATATCGGCACCACTTGCCCCTTCTGTAAGATCTGCCAGCTTTTTGACATCTACATCGCTGCCAATGTTAAGCCTCTCTGCATGGATACGGAAGATCGTTTCACGACCATCCTGATCAGGCAATGGTATCTCGATGATACGGTCAAGCCTTCCCGGCCTTACAATTGCCGGGTCTAGCACATCAGATCTGTTGGTGGCAGCAATTATGCGTACGTCACCCCTGTTGTCAAAGCCATCCATCTCAGCAAGCAGTTGCATGAGGGTTCTTTGAACTTCCCTGTCCGCACCGTTCGTATCTTCCAGACGTGTCGCTGCGATCGCATCCAGCTCATCGATAAAGATGATTGCAGGTGCTTTCTTCCTTGCCATCTCGAAAATATCACGAACAAGCTTTGCGCCATCGCCAATATATTTCTGTACAAGTTCAGAACCCACCACCCTTATGAAAGTGGCATTCGTCCTGTGCGCCACCGCTTTGGCAAGCAATGTCTTTCCCGTACCAGGTGGTCCGAAAAGCAGGACTCCTTTGGGAGGAGTTATACCAATGCGTTCAAAAACTTCCGGTTTAGTGATCGGCAATTCGACAGATTCACTTATCTCCATTATCTGTTGGTCCAGACCACCTATCTGCGAATAGTCAACTTCCTGTGAATCGATTACCTCCATAGCCGTGATAAGCGGTTCGTCTGATTCAGGAATGATGTCGACGACTGCCAGAGTCTGCTGGTTCAACCCCACCCTGACCCCCGGAACAAGCTGATCATCATCATCGAGGTCCTGTGAAACTTTCACAAGGAACTGAGGACCTGTACTGCTCCTGATCAGAGCTTTATCGCCATCAAACATATCCACTATACTCGCAACCACAAGTGGAGGAGACTTTAACCTATCAATTTCTGACTGAAGGCGATGCGTCTCACGTTCATACTTGAGCTTTTGTGATTCGATATAACGCTTATCGGATTCTATCTGTTCACATTGCTCTTTCAGGAGATTGTTTCGCGATTCAAGCTGCTTCATCCGATCCAGCAGATATTTTGAAAAATCCTCATCGCTTTCGGAAACAAAATCCCCATTACCAATGCCACTGAA
Source organism: Methanococcoides seepicolus (assembly GCF_023684405.1). Taxonomy (GTDB): domain Archaea; phylum Halobacteriota; class Methanosarcinia; order Methanosarcinales; family Methanosarcinaceae; genus Methanococcoides; species Methanococcoides seepicolus. Next base: position 14,963 of record NZ_JAGSOI010000001.1, read on the forward strand.
GCTATAATCATTGCTTCTTGGCTCATCGTCGATCGTTTCTGTCATAGCTCCGAATAATTATTTAAGTAGAGACGGTATATAGCACTTTCGTAAAGAGCAATTAAAATAGCCTTTAAGAGATGATACCGATGCAATGTGAAATATGTGGTGCAGAGATCAGAGAAAAGCCGATAGACGTCACTATTGACGGAAGCCAGCTTAAGGTGTGCAGTAAGTGTTCACAATACGGAAATGCGGCAAGAGCACGCTCACCTGTATCCAGAAAGATATCACCTGTATCTCCAAAACCAATTCGGAATGTTCAAAAAAGGACAACATCAAGACGCGATCCTTTTGCTGAGCTGGATGACGAACTTGTGGACGAGTACGAGACCGTCATACGTGAAGCTCGCGAAAAACGCGGATGGACACAAGAAGTGCTTGCCATTAAGATCAAAGAGAAGGCTTCCCTGATAAAAAAGATAGAAAGGGGAGAGATAACCCCGGAAGATTCTGTCAGGAAGAAGATAGAAAAAGCACTCAATGTGAATCTTATGGAGCGGCAGGGCAAAGATGAATGGAATGCTGACCGTTTGAACAGCGGTACAACTCTTGGGGACATCGTCACAATAAAAAGGAAATGAAAATGTGGTCTCAGCCAACTATGGCTGGAATGAACTATTGCACACTGCCCATATCAAGAGACAGAAAAGGGAACTAAAATGCATCTTACAGAAAAAAGGATCGGATTCATAGGCACAGGCAAGATGGGAGAATCACTTATAAGAGGAATTCTCGCATCACATAGCGAAATAACTCTGAATGCAAGTGATGTTTACAAGCCTGCTCTTGAAAGACTCAACAATGAATTGGGTATTAATGTCTCAACTGACAATACTGAGACCATAGGAGACTCTGATGTTGTTGTGCTTGCGGTCAAGCCACAGATACTAAAAAGCGTGCTTGCAGCCATCAAGGACAGCATTACCGCTGACAAGCTAGTTATCTCCATCGCAGCAGGAGTTCCAGTAGCAGCAATTGAAGATGAACTGAATGAGGGCACAAGGGTCGTACGGGTCATGCCAAACATCGCAGCAACCGTTGCAGAAGCTGCATCTGCTGTTTGCGCAGGTACGAATGCCACTGACGAGGATATGGTGATCGCACTTGAGATGTTCCAGTCCATTGGAAGTGCAATAACGATCCCTGAGAAGCTCATGGATGCGGTCACCGGTCTATCCGGAAGCGGACCTGCATACATATTCCCAGTTATAGAAGCATTAGCTGACGGAGCAGTCCATGAAGGACTTGACCGTGCAAATGCGATCACACTGGCAGCACAGACAGTTCTTGGTGCTGCAAAAATGGTACTGGAGACAGGAATGCACCCAGGAGAACTTAAGGACATGGTAACATCCCCTGCAGGAACGACCATCAGAGCAATACGCACTCTTGAAGAGAGCGGGATAAGAGCTGCTTTTATGAATGCGGTCATTGAATCTTCAACGCGTTCAAAGGAACTTGGGAACTAATCCCAATGATCTTTTTTGAAAAACGTAACAAAATACCATACAGTATCCAAACATTAATATAATTGGAAACCTTAAATAGTTCCATTAAATTTTAATTAAGTTTGGTGTGGGGACAAAAAATGAAATCTTTTGCTGTAATTCGAGCGGAGGACCCGAACAAGGTCAAAATCGCTTTGCACGACCTAGAACACTATGGAAGTATGAAATTCGGATCGAACCCGAAAAGGATCGAGCCTAATTATGCAGATCAACTTCTTGTAAGTGTCTCAGGAGTACCACTTAAAACTAAATGTAATTCTGCAGCTTTGGTAGAACTTGATACGAATGCTGGTGCCGCAATAAGCAAGTTGAGAAAGATACACCCTCCTGCACATGTTGTGATCGTAAGTCCAAGGCACGATGCATTTGAAGAACTTCTGGAAAGCTCTGAACTTTATCCAGAGTTTGATAGAACATTCGACATCTAAAAAGGAAATAAGAGATCTTTTATTTTCTTTATTTCAGTGATCTGCGGATCTTTTTAGCAAACATATAGAATTTTGTCCCGGACCCATGGACCACGAGGCTATTGTAACAATTACAATTCCATAGAGATGTACTTGTAAGATCCCATAAGACCACGAGACAATTGTACATTCAAAGCTGAACAAGCGATAGTAGAACAATGACAATGTGGCAACTTATTTAGAGATAACATGAGCTCTAAAACTTGTTACAATCCCTAAAAAGTACCAGTAGTGATAATCAGATCAAACAGAAGAATCAGAATGGGGCCGGGACCGAGAGTCGAACTCGGATCGTAGCCTCCACAGGGCTACAGGATAACCGCTACCCTACCCCGGCACGGAATAGGTGGTGCTTCACTATGAAGCACCTTATACTAGTATTTTTATTAGATAAACTTTTTGGCTCAAATCAGCCATAGAAAGATTATCCAAGCCTTTCGATGATAAGCTCTGCAACCTGTTTGCCTGAAAGAAGCATTCCACCAAAGACAGGACCCATACGAGGTGCACCTGCAACAGCATTAGCAGCCATCCCTGCAACGTAAAGGTTTGGATATACCTCCTTTGTGGTCTCAAGGAGCATCTTTTCCCCGACATCCGCCCACATTGGCTTCTCACCCACTACACCGAGTTCGCCGAGCTTTGCCCCGGGAACCTTGCGCTGGACAGTGGAGCAAACGACTGCAGGATGGCCAGTACCATCGACAACGACCTTAGAACGTATTGCCAGAGGATCAACATGCAATTTCCCGATCTCAACAGCAGTCCAATTGATAACAAGACCACATATCTCATCATTTTCCCGGATCATAACATCCTCGACATTTACGAGGTTGAATATCTCAGCACCTGCAGATGTTGCACCACTGATGAGCTTACCAACAGATTCCACAGAATTTGCGATATAATAGCCCTTTTCGTACTCACGGTATGAGATACCGAACTCATCAAGGATGTGACGTGCATCTTCCTGTACGACAATACGCGGGAACATCATACCGCCAGCCCACATGCCGCCGCCAACAGCCAGTTTCTTCTCGTAGATGACCGTCTTCAGGCCTGCTTCTGCGAGATATTTTGCTGCTACAAGGTTAGCAGGGCCGCCGCCCACAAGTGCTACATCAACATCGGTGTAATCAAGGAAGACCTTTGAGAACTCGTCTATAATCGCTCTTGAAATCGTGACCTCATCCAGTTTCATATTAGTACCTCATGATAAATTGAAAGCAAAAGCTCATTGCATGCATGTATCTTAAAGTTATTGGAATCGGCAATTTCAGTATACAAACCGGATAATGAAAAGAATGACACGAACTAAAAAACACAAGAGATAAATGATCCCGAAAGATCATGCCTTATTAAGGGTCACCCAGAACACACTTCCTTTTTCGTAAGGATTGTCACCCACCCCAACTTTGCCACCATGCAGGTCAACTATTCTCTTGACTATCGCAAGACCCAGACCCGAACCTTTAATGCCGCCTTTATCCAGCCTCTTGAACCGTTCGAAGACCAACGGTTTATCTTCATCGGAGATACCGAATCCCTGGTCCAGAACCTTTACCTTCCACTCCTTGCCAAGATCATCTATTCCCACAGTAATACGAGTGTCCTCTGGACTATATTTTACTGCATTGGAAAGCAGATTAAAGAACACCTCTTCTATCGTCGTATCAACTGATGCAGAATAAACACCCTCTTGTGGCAGAGATATCTCAATACCAGCCCCTTTCAACTGTGGCTCAAGGGAGTGTACAACATTTCTTAATATTACAGCCAGGTCCATTGGCCTTAGCTTCACCTGTGAAACCGACTCCACCTTTGCAAATGCAGCTGCACTCTCGATCATATCAATAAGTTTGGAATTTGCACGTTTTATGGCCTGGAGCATCTTAAGGTTCTCACCTTCAAAATTACCCCTTTTTAGAAGGATATCGGTAAAACCTTTGACACCACCCGCCGGATTCATCAGGTCATGCCTGATAATGTCAATAAAGAGATCCTTTAGCTCATTGGAATGTTCAAGTTCCTCCGCATACCCCTTTAAAGCAACTTCTGCCCTCCTACGTTCGGTAACATCTTCACCAGAACCCAAAATAGAGGTATTTTCCCCCCCTTCATCCCATATAAGGACATGATGCCAACTGATAAGACGTGCTTCGCCATCAAGGGTACGGATCGGTATTTCGGTGTACTCATAGGTATTTGGATCGCCTTCGAGCAAACTGGAAAAAATAGCCTTTGAACTTTCAACATGGTCTTCAGGAATGAAAGTATCAAACCAATTCTTACCAAGGATCTCATCTTCACTGCCCCCAAGGATCTCACAGCCTTTTTTGTTGATAAGAGTGATATTTTGGGATTTATCAACTACCATGAGAATTACGCCTGCAACATCAAGATAGTTCTGTGCCTGATCCCTTTGTTGCACCAACCTGTCATTCAACTGCCTTATCCTTAAAAGAGAACGCACCCGTGTTGCAAGTTCCAGCCTGTCGACCGGTTTAGAAAGAAAATCATCCGCCCCCGCATCAATGCTCCGGATCTTATCATCCTTACCGGAAAGTGCGGTAACCATTATAATAGGTATCAATTGATAACGCGGATCGGCCTTCAACTGTTCGCATACTTCAAAACCACTAACATCCGGCATCATTATATCAAGAAGTATAAGGTCCACATCTTCAGTTGCAACCTTCTCAAGACCTTCCAGACCACCATATGCAGAAATTATTTCATAATCAGGGGAGAGATATATCTCCATCAGTTCCACATTCAAAGGTTCGTCATCAACGACCAGTATCCTCGGAGCGGCATCACCGCGCATTATTACACCAAACTCCTCTGATCAAGCAGTTTTACCGAGGTATTCCGGAATTTGCTTCTTGAACTCGTGGATGTCGATAGGTTTTGAAATATAGCCAGTACACCCGGCATCAAGGAATTTGGCCTCATCCCCTGCCATTGAGTGAGCAGTAAGAGCTACAACCGAAATATCTGCAGTATCAGGGTCCTCCTTTAAGTGAGAAAGCACCTCAAGTCCATCCATTCTCGGAAGTTGCATGTCCAGAAGAATAAGATCGTATTTAGCCTCTTTTACTTTATCAAGAGCTTCCGGACCATCTTCTGCCTGACCTACTTCATACCCCCAGGATTCTAAAAGATCAACTGTTAATTCCATGTTCATGGGATTATCTTCTACAACCAATATTTGAGCCATTATTGCCACCTTATTAATAATCTTGATTTAAATTCCGTTGAGTTTTCTATTGCACACAGCCTTGAGTGCCGCATTTAGAAAAATAAACAATAAATTAGCAGGAATGTGGATAAAGGGATCATGACCATGATCAACCAACTCCCAGCAATTTATATTTGATAAATGATATTATAACATAATATATTTACCAACTCAATATATATTAATTATCCCGTTAAAGTCATATATTGAGATGTTATAGTTCGCATCCTTAGAAATAATAATTTGAAACGGACCTTCGGTAGAATTCGCAGACCATCAGGAAACAGATTCGATCCAATAGATCTCTTACATTTATAACAAAAAAGAGCTGATAACATGGTCAGATCAACCCAGAAGACCACACAAAAAAGAGATAGGGAAGAGAATGCAGACCCTACTGAACACACTGCAGAGCTAGTCATATTGAAACCGCAGGGATATCCACTTAGCAGCATGCTTGATGAATATCCGGAGATAGACAACGCAGAGGTCTTTGAACACTATGCAAGGAAACAGTGGAACGGTTTTGTGGCAAATGAAGGAGAATATTTGTTCGACCGCCGGATGTACCCGGATTTTGCGTATAAGATAATCGAAGTAGTACCACCTGGTTCTGCCATAGGAATAAAAACCACCATAGTCATCAATGACGAAGAAAAAGCATCGATCATTCCCAGACTCAAGTCAGATGTCACTTTTGATGATGTGGTGGGGCAGAGCTCAGCACGACAGAAATGTAAACTCATCGAGAGGTTCTTGGAAGAGCCAGAGAAGTTTGGCAAATGGGCCCCCAGGAACGTACTGTTCTTCGGACCATCCGGCACAGGGAAGACAATGCTTGCAAAGGCCCTTGCAAATAAAACGGACGTTCCATTGCTACCCATCAAAGCAACCCAACTGATAGGAGAGTTCGTAGGAGAAGGTGCCCGACAGATCCATCAGCTTTACGAAAGGGCTGAAGAGATGCAGCCATGCATCATTTTTATCGATGAGCTGGATGCAATAGCACTGGACAGGCGAAATCAGGAATTAAGAGGCGATGTCGCAGAGATAGTCAATGCATTGCTTACGGAAATGGATGGGATCGTGGAACGCCGGGGAGTTTGCACCATTGGCGCGACCAACCGCCCCAACAGCCTTGATCCAGCAGTTAGGAGCAGGTTTGAGGAAGAGATAGAGTTTGCACTTCCTGATGAGCAGAACCGTTATGCGATAATAGAGAAGAACATCAGTACGTTCCCGCTACCCGCAGAGGATATTGATATGAAAAAGATAGCAAAACTCACAGCGGGGCTTTCAGGAAGAGATATTGTTGAGAAGGTTCTGAAAACCGCATTGCACCAGGCAATAATGAATGATGAAGAAGTTGTAAGGCAGGATTATTTTGAGGGAGTCATTTCCAAACTGACTAAAAAAGGAGACACTGCTGCCTTGGATAGACTTTATATATGAAAGATGGAACTTTCAACCATTATAACTCAAATGTGATATCATGAGCACCATAGAGGAAACTGACAGGTTTGAATGCAAGATCGTGAACATAATTGATAACCTGAAACAATGGAAAGGTGTCGTTGTCGAAGATATTGACTCCGGCGGACGTGTCTATTTTGCCAGGGTCAAAGCAGAAGGATTCACCAAGGAGATAGGAGATTCACTCTTTCTTAGCGTGAAGGAACTACCATACGATATTGAAGAGATGTCCATTGAGGTCCACCTTTACGATGAGAATGATACCGAAATTGACTGGACCATACTTTGAACATATGAGAACAGATCTTATTCATCGATCTCATAAGTGTGCATGATACCTTTCTCATCCACACTACTTATTTTTTGGACAGTGTGTTTCATTAGCAGATCGAAGCAGGCCGGATCGAAGAGGTTGAGACCACCACCCCATTCCAGAATAAGTGAATCCATATCAAAAAACTCATTGATGTTCACAACTCCTGCATTTGATCCATATTCCAGTCCTGCAGGAAGCATTTCCGGTGCCAGTTCAAATCTTGGTCTTGTGCTAAGCTCAAACCATTCGTGATTTATGACCAGGTTCCATTTATCCTGAGAAGCTTGCTGTGCAAAAAAAGCTTCAATGGCATAATTGATGTTTATACCAAGTTTCTTGTTCTCCGGTACTTTACGGAGAACGAGATCTTTTTTACGATTCATATCATAACGGAACTTTTCAGGATAGTGGAACATCTCCCCCAAATTCATCTTTTCGGATATCATCCTGTTAATATCATGTTCTATTTCCTTCGAATTGGCAAAATTCAGAGTGATAGCCTGATCGATAAGATTTAAAGGAATATCATCAGCTTCTTTTGCAAGTTTTACCGCAGTATTACAGACTTTGACAGTAAGTTTATTGATGCCTTTTGAGATTCTGGATATCTCTGCCCCCCATAGATGCCATCTTTGAGATGATATCGTTGAACTCATCTATATAATAAGGATCGATCTTCTGCTTTCGAATCGTTTCCCCATTGCCTCCCTCAACTCCATTTTGAATATTTTTAGACTAACACGTATGATCTTCATTTAGCATAGGCTGCCCCCCAACCAATCCCTGATACTTTATTGGGCAGTCTAGTAAAAAAGTTTTATCCGCATCCCCACGTATCAATCATCACTAAGGGGAACTTCGATCACCAGAAGGTCTTCGGCAAGTATCACGTCTTTGAATAACGCTTTTGCATCATTTAGGAGCGGAGTTGCATCGTCTGAATATCTTGAACTCAGGTGAGTCAGGACAAGCTTTTTGACACCGGCCTTCTTTGCCAGGGCAGCGGCTTCACCTGCAGTCGAATGCATGGACTCTTTTGCCCAGTCGATCATATTGTCAGCAAGGGTGCTGTCATGTATCAACAGGTCAGCGCCATCACTTGCTTTGAGAACGCCAAGACACGGGCGCGTATCACCAGAATAAACGATCGTCCTACCAGGCCGTGGATCACCTACTACATCCTCAGCTGATATAACCCTGCCACCTACCTCGACCGATCCACCATGGTGCAGTTTTGAAAAGAGAGGACCCACAGGAACGCCAAGCTCAATGGCCTTATCACGATCGAACCTTCCGGGGCGCTCAGCCTCCACAAGAGCATAGCCGATGCTTGGAACGTTATGCTCGGTATTTAAAGCTACAATGGAATAACCATCACGCTTTATGGACTCTCCACTTTTGAGCCTTATTGCATTTATTTCGAACTTCAATTTGTAATAACCCATTGCAGTGAGAAATTTCACGAATTCTTCCACCCATTCAGGACCATATATGGTAAGGGGTTCGGTACGCCCCTGAAAAGACATAGTCTGGACCAGACCGGGTATCCCGAGTATGTGGTCTGCGTGGAAATGAGTTATGAATATGGAAGATAAATTCATCATTCCGGTCTTTGCACGCATCATCTGCTGTTGGGCACCCTCACCGCAATCGAACATTATAAGTTCCCCATCCCTGTTGACCATGATCGCGGAAGGATTGCGGTTCGTTGTCGGCAAAGAGCCACCGGTACCTAAGAATGTAACTTTGAGCATGTAAAGATAAATATGCGATAGAATTATTTAGCTGTTATCACATAAATGGAATGCTCAATTGAATGGACAAAGCCGCTGGCTCGAAAAGTTCATATAGAATCCTATTAGTAAAGGAAATCCTATTAACCTATATTATAATAATAAAAATTCACATTACTTATAATAAATAAGAGGACTAATCATGCAATTCCAGGGAAGATCAAAAAGGAAATACACAGGAGCAAAGATCAAATCCGCACGCGGAAAGAGGAAGTTCGAGCTTGGCCGTGAGCCTGCAGCTACCCACGTGAACGACACAAAGAGGAAGAACGTTCCAACACGTGGCGGAAACAGAAAAGTAAGGCTCCTTCAGGCAAACATCGCAAATGTGACAAACCCAGCTGATGGGAAAACAGTTGTATCTGCTATCGAAACCGTTGTAGAGAACGCAGCAAGCGGGCACTACGTCAGGCGTAACATCATCACAAAGGGAGCAGTCATCAAGACCGCTGCTGGCAATGCACGTGTCACAAGCCGTCCAGGTCAGGACGGAGTGATCAACGCAGTATTGATCGAGTAAATTACTCGATCATTCTTTTTTTACACCCGAAGGTGTTCAAGGCATGGACGAGCAAACACGCAACATACTGGATATCCTTGAGGACGATGCAAGGACAAGCTCAGAAGAAATAGCAACACTCACTGGCATGACAGCCGATGAGGTCAGTAGGAAGATCGAGCAACTTGAGAAAGCAAAGATCATTCGCAAATACAAGACCATCATCGATTGGGACCTGGCAGGGGATGACTATGTGTACGCCATTATCGAGCTTAAGATAAGCCTTGAACGCAAACTGGGATATCAGGCAATTGCCGAGAGACTTTACAAGTTCCCCGAAGTACGTTCAGTAAGATTACTTTCGGGTGAAAATGACATAGCAATGACAGTGCGAGGCAAATCCATGAAACGGGTCGCCTTCTTTGTAGCAGAGAAAATAGCGACACAGGAACAGGTCCAGAGCACTTCCACACACTTTGTTTTGAAGACCTACAAGGAAGACGGAGTGATCCTTGATGAACCAGAGCAAGTGAAAAAGCTCGTTGTCTCACCATAAGATCTCCCCGCAGATCTGCTTTTTCTAATTAGATCGGAGGAATCGATCTTGAGAACACAATGCAAACCCTCTCAATTCATAGCAAACAGTATGCAAAAGGTACCACCATCGGGTATCCGAAAGTTCTTTGACCTAGTATCAGATAGCGAAGACGTGATCACCCTAGGAGTGGGAGAACCGGATTATGTGACACCATGGCACATAAGGGAAGCGTGCATACATTCCATCGAGCATGGAGAAACATCCTACACTTCCAACTATGGACTTATGGAACTTCGCGAAGAGCTCTCAAAACACTATACCCGAAGACATAATGTTTATTATGAACCTGAGACTGAGATCCTTGTCACCACTGGAGTCAGCGAAGGACTCGACCTTGCGATCAGAGCTATAGTCAACCCCGGAGACGAGGTAATAGTCGTACAGCCTTCATATGTCGCCTACGTGCCATCTATCATCTTTGCAGGCGGAGTCCCTGTGACCCTTGGGGCCAGGCCAGAGAATGACTTCAAGATTACAGCAGATGAGATAAGAGCCGCAATAACGAACAAGACAAAAGCGGTCATCATCAATTATCCCAATAACCCTACCGGCGCTACAATGGACAGAAGTGACCTCGAGGCCATCGCAGACGTCATTGTGGAACACGACATCCTGATGATATCAGATGAAGTGTATGAAAGGCTTACCTACGAAGGAACCCATACCTGCTTCTCCTCACTTGAAGGCATGCGCGACCGTACCATCCTACTCAACGGATTTTCAAAAGCATATGCAATGACAGGATTCAGGATGGCATACGCCCTTGCGCCGAAAGAGATCATTGATGCAATGATGCTTATCCACCAGTACACCATGCTTTGTGCCCCGATAACTGCCCAGGTAGGAGCGATTGAAGCCCTTCGCAATGGTGAAGAAGAAGTGGAAAAAATGGCCAGAGAATACAACCGCCGCAGAAAACTTATCGTAGGTGGTCTGAACAAGATCGGACTCGATTGCTTCAACCCTAGAGGTGCATTCTATGCATTCCCGGCAATAAGCAGCACAGGACTTTCAGCTGATGAATTTGCAGAAAGGCTGCTTAATGAGTATAAGGTCGTAACCATCCCAGGAAATATCTTTGGGGATACAGGAGATGGCTTCCTCAGATGTGCATACGCAGCATCAAGAGAAGATATAAAGGAAGCACTTGAAAGAATCGGCAATTTTGTCGATGGATTATGAATTGACCCATCTTTTTTTCAACAACGTCCTTTTCCAATAATTTGTTACAATAATTTCTTCTAACTACCCAGATCACTCACCCAGGAGTTCCTTATCAATATTTGCGACCAGACCGGTCACTTTTTCATACCACTTATCGATATTTTCCTGGATCATTTCTTTGACCCTTGTGGGATCAACAGCCACATATTCATAGAAATAGCCACCTATATCGATGGTCTTGGTCTCACGATAAACAAGACCACATGAGATGAGGTTCTGCAGTGAACGATAAGCTGTACTGCGCTCCCGGTTAAGGAACTCACCGAGGTTTTCAGCTGTCATTGGGCCGTTTGCAAGAAGGGATTTATATGCCTCCATATCAAGTGTTTTAAGCCCCAATATACACTTTGCCACATCGTCACATTGACAATTGGCCCTTAACATTTCCCGGATCGATGTCGTCATTTTTTACCACTTGATAAATTAGAACTTAGAAATTACTTTTGTATAGTTTATACAAAACCATAACATTCACGTCGTTAATTATATATATAGTTTATCAGAATCCATCACATGTTGAAAACTATAATCCCTGAAGATGAACGCTCCAATGAGCCCCTTGATACCGAACGCCTGATATATCACCCGGATATGATACGTGCCAATGAATGGGTATTATCAGAATATAAGCCACCGACAAGGGATTTTTGTATATTTGTCCCATGTGCAATGAGAAAACCATACCATACTAGTCCGTCACACAAAATGTATGACCGCATAATCTTTGGAATTCTCGAACAGGAAAATGCACATGTGGTCGTTTTCGGGACCTGCGGGATAACCCCCAGAGAGATCGATACAGAATATCCATTCACAGACTATAAGTTCATGATGGGAAAATGCAATGTGGCAAAGATAAAACGGGATTTTATAAAGATGGAAAGCGAGAGGCTTGCAAGATATCTCGAAAAAACACGTGATAACTACAAGCACAGGGTCGCCTACTGCATAGGAGATTTCAGAACAGCAATGGAAAAAGCTGTTAAGATGACAAATATAGAAGTCTCAATTATTCCTAAAAAAGAAACAATGGAAGAACTTGCCAACCCTGACAAGCGTTTCGTCTATGGCAGCCTGAGCCAGCAACAGTACCTTCAGGACTTTTCAGATTCCATCACAGAAAAAATGAACATCGACGCACGCACTGTTGGCGTTCACGAAGACCTGTCCACCAATGATATGGACTGGTACCTTTTGTAAAGCAGATCAATTATCAAAAAAAGTTTAAAATTAGGTACCTTAAAAGGTACCTTCTTGTTCTGTAAAATATTATTTCTCGAGGTATGGAGACTGCGGAAGTACTGCCATTCCGCTGTCGGAAATGTTGAGCACCCTTACTTCATTGATAGTGCCTGAACCCCTGAGCTTCATGACATAGACAGTACGCTGCAAGTTGCTTCCAATAATCTCACGACCGAGCTTGATAACAGAATCAGCACCATACTCGACCATCTCATCAAGACCGAACATTGAGCCTACTGTGACAAGGGCAGTGACCTCGCGTTTCCTGAAGACACCGAAGACATCATCGATCAATGTGCGGAGCTTATAATTGGACTCGATAGCAAGGAACATTGCCTCAACGGAATCGATAAAGACCCTGTCAGGTTTTACTTCCTCAAGCTTGCTCTCAATAAGCTTCTTGAAGCTCTTGATAAGTTCCGTAGGAGCGATCTCCACACTTTTCTGAAGACGAAGACTTGGGTCTGTAATATCCACAAATACAAGTTTTCCATCATTTACCAGACCATCAAGATCCCATCCGAAAGAAGATTGCATTTCACGTACAAGAGACTTTGACTCTTCAGAGGTGATTATACACATCGTTGTTTCGCCCTTGTTGACACCTTCCATCAGGAACTGTGTGCCAAAAATTGTTTTGCCGGTACCGGACTTTCCTGAAACTACGTTAGCAGTCCCTTTGAAAAAACCACCTTTCAACATCTCATCCAGACCACGAATTCCCGTACTGACCCTTTCTTGAATTACTTCATCAGCCATATTTACACCTGATAGTTATATTAGATTATGTTGAATATTTTTAAAAGAATTTTGAGAACCATACAGCAATGAAAAGATGCACCTCAATCGATCGAACATCTTAGAAACAACTGTATTGAAACATCAATATGTCTTGTTATGATATAAAAAATGATTTATGCCATGTAAAAATGATTGGAACTTAGCCCTCCACAACTTCTTCCTCCCCTTCCCGTAGAACCTCAAGGAAAATATCCCTGAACAACAATTTCTCGACCGTCCTCGCAACATATCCGCGATGCTGGTGTTTCTGTATATCCTCATTAAGACGAAGATCAGAATCCACCTGAATACGTATCAGACATAATCTGAATCCTTCAGCATCCTTTAGTTCAAGGGAATAAAAACGATCCAATAAATAAGGAAGTATATATGGATCATCTATAGCTTCACAAAGAAGCAATTGCTCCTCAGATATCCCAGTAACATCCGCAGCTAAGGACAGATCACCTGTTATCAATCGGAGACTTTTCAAAGAATATTTCTTATTATCAATAGTTATATATTCGACCATATGACCCCGACCTATCAGTTAGAGAACAAATTCTTCATAAGGAGATCTTCACACCGCTTCATATCATCCACCGTATTGATGTTCAATGCGATCTCAGGATCATCCAGCATATAATTGTGATATTCCTGCTCCTCGTTAATGAATTTCCCATCAAGAATATTGATGCCTGCAGGCACAATAAGATTTCCCTCCCAATTAAATACGGTATCAGGCCTGATACCAACTTCCTTACAAAGAGAGATAGGAACGAAAACAGACATCGAAGAACTATCACAGTCCTGATAAGCCTCAATGATGGAATCAATTAATTTAGGAGTCACCATTGGCAGATCAGACATGATTATCATCACAGGTTCCCTGATATTGGAACTCTCCACTGCATATACCATGTCACCCACGTAATTGTCACCATTGGTATTGATCGCCTGGATGTGATCCCCATATTTTTCATTCACAAGTTCTTCGGTAGCAGGGGTTGAGGGGGAGACCGCCACAAATATACGTTCAATGTAGGAGGATCTCTCAAGCGAGTCGATCACATAACTTATGAGAGGCTTACCGAGAAGCTCGACACATGGTTTTTCACCCATACCGAGCCGAAGTCCCTGGCCACCGGCCATTATAACGGCATCCAAAAGAGACCCCCGTAACCATTATTGACCGCAGTGATAGCAACTGTAAGCACCATCAATACGATGATCCTTGCAATTTCATTTGCTGTACCGATACAATCCCCATTTATGCCCTTGAAATGGCGGTTGGAAATATTCAATATTACAAAAGCTGTAACAATTGCAGAGATATAACCTATGATACCAAGGGTTCCAAATGCCAGCACACATGCCAATGCACCAAGCACGAAGGATACAACATACCTTGCAAATGTAGTATTATTGATTATCATGGAACCAAGACCTTCATGGATAGGCTTGCCAAATGCAGCCAGTGTCAGCATAGCCTGTTTTGCACTGATCTCAGCTATAAGAAGAGAGATGGGAACGATGAGTGCAGCATTGTCCGAGAAGAACAGGACCTCTGCCTGCAGGGAAGATATCGATGCATACAAAGCGATCAATGCCAAAACCGTATAACTGACTCCCCCGATACCGAGAGACAGATCTTTAAGGGCATTGACCTTCTTTTCCAAAGAACCGTGTGCTGTTGCACCATCGCCGAAATCACCCAGACCATCAAGATGATTCAATCCTGTAATATAATAGATGAACACCATTATCAGTACAGCGCTTATGGTCGAAGGGAGGAAAGATTCGGTCAAATATGCAAAAATGCCTATCATAGCCCCAAGGACAATGCCTGCAAAGGTCTGGAGATAACTGCGCTTTACAAGTTCATCAAGCCCTTCCATGGACATACCCACAGGTATTGTGGAAAGGAAACCAAAGCTTGTTCTAAGGGCAAGTAAAAATCCGCTCATCCTGCTATCACACCACTATTATCGAGATTCTTCTTTGGCTTCCTTTCATTTTCAGCCGCTTCTGCCATGCCCCTTGTGTACATGTTGGCAGAAACACCACCAATAAGACCTCCAATGACATCATCCATGAAAGGTCCCAGTTTTGAAAGGATACCAGGTTTTTGTTTGTCGAACCTCACAAACTCGAAAATGCCCTTATCCCCACTGATATATTTAGCAATGCTCATTCCCATGACCTCATCGGCGATGATGAACGTCAGATCCTTCTCATAAGAACTTCTGCTGATATTCGGAAGTTTGCCTTTTTCACCCTCCCGCTCCAGCAGTATACCGGAATATATCAGAAGACACAGGTTAGCATCGGAGATAGCAATATCCAGTTCCCTCCTGAAGCGTTCCTCTGCAATCTCACGGGTCTCAAGCCCGGGATGGGGAGCATAAAGCTCAAGAGCAGTATCAACAAGCATATCCACGGTGATACCTTCTTCTTCCAGTATTTCGATGATATTATGATTAATATCGCCTTCCAATTCCTTTGGTTGGTCTTTTTTGAGATCCTGAGAGTCTATATCTGACAATTTCATAATTATCACTTACAAGGTTCGATTATAGATAGTTGATTAAATTCGATATAATATAGATTAACGCCACAGATATTATTACAACAAGTATTGAAGACATACCGATAACTTCTGCTGCCTTTTTAATATCTTCTGCCTTTGGCAATGAGAGGCCCTTACCTATAACATAGGTATTGGGTTTCTCAAGCCGGACACCAAGAGTCCCTGCAATTGCAGCCATCGGATAACCGGAATTAGGAGAAGGCGTTGTCATGCAGTCTGTTGATGCACACCTGAACGCCCCAATATGGTCCAGTCCTTTGCTCTTCAAGAGAACACTTGAAAGGAAAGAACCTGCCATGATGAACACCACACAGATACGTGCAGGTATCCAGTTAAGCACATCATCGGTCTTTGCTGAGAAATAACCAATGTCCCTGTACTTCTCATTCATGTAGCCCACCATTGAATCAAGCGTACTTACCGCTTTGAAGATGTAAGCACCTATAAGGCCGTAAGGGCCGAATATCACATAGTAGAACAACGGGCTCAATATACCGTCAACGAAGTTCTCGGAGCAGGTCTCAATGACAGAAGAGGACACCTGCCCTTCGGTTAACTGTGAAGTATCCCTGCTCACATACATTGAGAGCTTTTTACGTGCAGATACAAGATCACCTTTTTCCAGTTCACCATAGACTTCCATTGCAGCTTCCAGTAATCTGCGAATGGCGAACGTGGATTTCAGGAAATAGGCCTCAATGAGAAGCACTACGAATTCCGGAATGAACGATAGATTTGCGATAAGAAGCACAACATAAGCTATAGAAGCTGCAAATAAGATGACAATGAGAGCAAATACCACACCATATGCTTTTTTATGTGTGGCTGGCACTTTTTTCTTGAAGAATCCAATAAGATTGCCTATCCAGACAACTGGATGCAATGCTGTGGGTGGCTCACCTATCAACAGATCAAAACCTGTTGCCAGAAGGAGCACGAATATCAGATGCCCCGTGTCAGGCAGGAAAGGTTCGATCATAAACGAGGCTCCAGCACCTTATCCCACGCTTTTTTCAATTTAATGTCCATATCGCCAGCCTCTGAAAGCACATAGAGAAGCTCTTCCACAACATCCTTTTCATGAACGAGAACACAATCCTCACAACTCCAGACCTGACCGCCACTGGAGCGGTCGACCCACTTGCCCCCTGTACGTTCATCCTCACATCCATAGAAAGGACAGAAACAGAAAGTGCAATCCTGACCGCTGAAATGACATGGGTAATAAGGGCAATCAAGGTTCCCACCAGAAGGAGCTGCATTTCCACTTTCAAGCATTGAAACAAGATCAGCTTTTGCATCGTCCCTTGCTTTTTCAACAACGACCTTTCCTATTGCCTGTGACAGTCTGTCAGTCTCCTCCTTGGGACGGACAGCGATACGGACAAAGTCCTCACCCAGGGATGGGAAAGAACTGCAATCCCTTATAAGCACCCCATGTGCAGCCAGACGCTGCGTGAGTTCAACAGAATCAAGGGGGGAGGCACTGATATCAACAAGGATATAGTTCACGGTGCTTTGAAGCGGTGTGAACTTGCGTATCCCTGAGATGCGCTCAGTAAGATAATTACGGTCGTTTTCAATGGCCTTACGTGATGCCACAAGATACGGACTGTTGCAACCGCCTTCCATGTTAAGCATTGCTATTCCGATCTCCTCGGGAATGGAACCGAGATTCCACGAAAGTCTTGCAGTGTTCAATGCATTTGCAATTGTTTTTGAAGCCACACCGAACCCGAGACGGACACCAGGGATAGCAAAATCCTTAGTAAGAGAGCGAAGAATGAAAAGATGATCGTTATCGATCACAGTATCAGTGATAGTTTGTGAAGGATCGTCCGTAAGTTCGATGAAGGCTTCATCTACGAACAAGAGAGTGTTATTGATAACACATCTTTTTGCGAGTGACAGAATATCATCCCTTTTATGAAGCTTACCGGTAGGGTTGTTCGGATTACATACGAAAAGGATCTTTGCACCCCCAAGCACATCGTCGGAGAGATCAAAGATATCATCCTGTCCTATGTAACGAACATCTGCGCCTGCTACGTTGCATTGTTGTTCATATTCGACAAACGTAGGGTGGGGTATCAGTACAATATCGCCCTGATCCACTATCGCCTCTGCCACAAGCCTGATTATCTCACAGGAACCATTGCCCGGAACTATGTTCTCGATAGACAGCCCGTTACCCAGAAACCGAACAGCGGCCTTTCTAAATTCAAGATAACGGTTATCAGGATATTGCCCAAATCGCCCCATGGCATGCTCTAGCAAGCTGTCAAGGTCAAGCCCGCCTAAAGGATGGTCGAAGGGACTTCCGAGGGGGTTAAGGCTGGCGCTCAGGTCCAGCATCTCCGATGCCGGGATGCCATACTTGTCAGCCATTTCACGAATAAGCCCGCCATGTGAGGGACAGGCCAATTCTATAATGTTTTCTTTCAGAGGGAGTTCTTTTTCTTGTGACACGCTGATCGAATAATGTAAAGAACCGAAAATATATTAAGTTATTCAATTTAGCTTTCTTTAACGAAATACATAATTGAATAAAAACCAATGCTGCGAACATAAAAAGGTAACATTATAAATAAAATAATAAAAAAAGAAAATCAGGTTGGTTTGATTCGATCCCTTTATACCATTCTGGCCAATAGCATTTCCTCACACTTTGCCAGTTCAACGACCGAGTCCACATTGATCGCAACTTCAGGAATATGAGTCAGATAATCGGAATCCACCTGCTCTTCCTCTATCTTAGCAGAATCAAGGACATTTATACCCACCGGGACCAGCATTTCACCGTTCTTGTTGAACACTGTACCCGGCCGCAACCCCAGCTCCCGGAAAAGCCCAATAGGAGCATAAACTGACATTGCCGGAATGGAACGTTCCTCATAGCTTTCAACTATGGCATCAATATGTTCTGATCCGACCAGAGGGAGGTCCGGCATCAATATCATGACAGGACCGGTGCTGCCAGCATCTTTGACAGCATTTACCATATCCCCAACATAATTATCACCAGGGGTACGGAGAATGAGAACGTCATCCCCATAGCGATCCCTGACACACGATTCGGTTTCAGGAGAATATGGAGAGGTCTGAACGAAAACACGTCCTATGTGTTCTGCACCAAGAAGCGAGTCAAGAAGATAACTGATAAGTGGCCTGTCGATAAGCATCACACATGCTTTTTCCTCCACGCCAAGCCTCTGGGCAAGACCGCCTGCCATAACGATAGCATCCATTTTAGTCATCCACCATCAAGAATATGAGACCGATATCTAAAGACATCGGCGCTTAGAACACTAGAAACACATCAAAAATGTGGCACTACTACCTGTTCCCAAGATACTTTGAGGTTATCCTCGGTTTCACTGTCGCTCATGAGGATCTTTAGAATCTCCTGAACGACTTCAGGTTTATGCAATATATTGCACTTCTCACAGCTCCAAACTTCACTGCCCGTGGTACTTTCGATCCAGCGACCACCTGTTTGAGGATCTTCGCAGGGGTAGAAAGGACAGAAACAGAAAGTACAATCCTGACCGCTGAAATGGCAGGGGTAATATTCACAGGTATTCCTGCAGGCAGGCATGCCAGCCCCGGCACTCTCTATGGTCTCTTTCAGGCGTTCCTCTGCATAATCCTTGCCTGACTCGGTAAGGACATCACCTATGGCCTGTATGAGATGATCGGTCTCCCCCCTTGTGCGGACCGCGATCCTGATATAGTCATTGTCAAGCAGGTAGAAGGAACTACAATCCCTCACAAGGATACCATGAGAAGCAAGACGGGATGTCAGCTCCTGGGAATCCATAAGAAGTTCCCTTATGTCCACAAGAACATAATTGACAGTACTTGGAAGCGGTTCGAACCCATATATCCCGGACAGGCGTTCTATGAGATATTCCCGCTCTTCTGCGATCATTTCACGAGATGCCACGAGATATTTACTGTAGCAACCGCCCTCCATGTTCAACAGAGCAGTACCTACAACATCAGGCACTGAGCCCAGATTCCACGATAGCCGGGCAGTATTGAGTGCTTTTGCCATCTCCAGGGACGCAACACCGAAACCCAGACGTATACCGGGGATAGCGAAGTTCTTGGTAAGGGAACGGAGGACAAATAAATAGTTATTAGTGGCTGCTACGTCCGCAACGCTCTGGGACGGGTCGGCAAGTTCACTGAACGCCTCATCAACGAACAATAAGGTGGAGTTCATCTCACACCTTTTGGCAAGTTCAAGAATAGAATCCCTTGAAAGCAGTTTGCCTGTAGGATTATTTGGATTGCATACGAAAAGGATCTTTACATCATTCAGTGCCTCGTCGGTAATATCCATCAGCCCTTCATGCTCAAAATAACGGATACTGGCACCCATAATCCTGCACTGCTGCTCATATTCATCGAAAGTTGGCTGCGGAATACCTACAACATCACCGCTATTGATCATGCATTCTGCAACAAGACGGATGGTCTCACATGAGCCATTACCGGGTATGATGTTATCAGCACTTATCCCATCGCCCAGAAAACCGGCTGCAGCTTCCCTGTAGTCGAGATAGCGGTTGTCAGGATAATTGTACATCCCGTCCCTTGCACTGATAAAAAGTGCCTTGAGGTCAAGACCGTATTCGGGATGTTCGAACGGGCTGCCATACGGATTGAGGCTTGCGCTCATATCGATAATATCAGATTCAGCGATCCCGTATTCCTGCGAAGCCTTGCGGACAAGACCGCCATGGGATGCAGGCACAAGACCGATTATGTGCTTTTTGAGGGGTAAATTGATTTTTTTGTCCACATTCATCGCCACGCTTTATCGTGCAAAGATAGGAAGAAAACATATATTAAGTTATGTAAAGTTTGCTTTAGGAGAGATGACAAACAAATTACTGAATAGCACAATAAGATACAAAAACGAGGGGAATAGGCACATTGATCAGTAATTCCCTTTCAATATATGATCATCACCATAAATGCTTCATAGGCAATATTACAAGATGTCTTATCGATTAGCCCGAAATTCTTAAATATGGACCGCATCTATCAAAGATACTACAAACGTGGTGGCACATGTATGACCTTATACAGAGTGTTTGCCATTATGTCAGGAAAGCCGATGTTCCCATAACTACATGGAGACTTGATCATGTAGATCGAACGGACTCTAAATCCGTTCAGCCGGGTTAGATTCCCGGAGTTTCCGCCAAATGGACATGGCTTTCCATTAAGACATTATATTTTATTTATGATGATGGACACCCATCAATTTTTAAAAGGAAGATGATAGAATGAAGTGTTTCGCAATAGGAGCCTAGAACTATGGAAAAGCAATTACTGGACGTTCTAGTAGAGCTCAACGGAGTATGGCTATCGCGAAGCGGATTGCTTCATGGGATAAGGAACTTTGAGATAACCACTAAACATATTCACATTGAGACCGACTGTGGTGCAAGGTTCACTGTGAGAAATTCCAGGTCAAGCCGTTCTGCAAGATCATTAAGGCATAACAAATATCGCAAACCCTGCAAACGCTGTCGTCCGGCAGATGAGCAGATAGACCGTTTTGTTAAGAAGACCTTTAAAGAGAAAAGGCAGGCTGTCAGCGTATTCTCCAGTCCGAAGAAACAGGTCCCCAAAAAGCCAAAAGCGGCTGTCATTAAATCAGTTTCCATTTCTACACCCAGCCCTAAGGAGGCAAGTGTGTCAAACTCAATACCAACTCCTTCTACAAGTGTCGTAAAAGATGAAGTGAAAGTACCAGAGGTTAAGTACACCCCTTCACAGATCGAGAGACTGAAGACCCTGATGTCCCCTGATGACAAGATACCCATCCAGGGCGAGTTGCCTGAGTTCAAGGTGCTCGAGAAAGAACTGATACAGAGGCGACGTGACGACCTTAAGAAGATGTACGAAGAAGACAGGGAAGACCGTCTTGGCAAACTTGAGAGGACGATAACCGAATTCTTCGTGGACAGGGGATTCCTTGAGATAAAATCACCCATAATGATACCTTTCGAATATATTGAGAGGATGGGTATAGACAAGGATGACCACCTCCACAAGCAGATATTCCGCGTTGATGAGAACATGTGCCTTCGACCTATGCTGGCACCATGTCTTTACAATTACCTGCGCAAGCTTGACAAAGTGCTCCCTGACCATATAAGGATATTTGAAGTAGGACCATGCTACCGCAAAGAATCGGATGGTAGCAGCCATCTGGAAGAGTTTACGATGGTGAACTTCTGCCAGATGGGATCAGGATGTACAAGAGAGAACCTTGAAGCGCTCATAGATGAGTTCCTTGAGCATATTGGAATAGAATATGAGATCGAGGCTGACAACTGCATGGTCTATGGAGATACCATTGACATCATGCATGGCGACCTTGAGCTGTCATCCGCAGTTGTAGGACCGGTGCCGCTTGACAGGGAATGGGGCGTGAATAAACCGTGGATAGGTGCCGGATTCGGTCTTGAAAGACTGCTAAAGGTCAGGCACAACTACACGAACATACGCCGTGCAAGCCGTTCTGAACTATACTACAACGGAATCAATACGAATCTATGAGGTGAACATCTTGTTTGAAAAAATGGACCAAAATGATCTGGAAGACTATGCTGAGCAGATAATTTCCGGATCAGAGATTTCCGATGAGAACCTCAGGGAAATGCTGCAGATAAGCGATCCTTCTGAAATAGAAAAACTGCATTATGTGGCACGCCACATACGGGATAATTTCTTCGGGAACAAAGTGTTCATGTACAGTTTCGTGTACTTTTCCACACACTGCAAGAACAATTGTGCTTTCTGCTATTACAACCGTGAGAATGACATCGAGAGGTATCGCCTGACACTTGAGGACATAAAGAAGATATGCCAGGTCCTCAAGACAGAAGAGATACACATGGTAGACCTCACCATGGGAGAGGACCCCTATTTCCATAACAATCCTGAACGTCTGGTAGAACTTGTCAGAACAGTGAAGGAAGAAGTAGAAAAACCAATAATGGTATCCCCGGGAGTTGTTGATAATGAGACCCTTATGCTGTTGAAGGAGAACGGGGCAGACTTCCTTGCACTATACCAGGAGACCTATGATAAGGACCTTTATGGAAAGCTGAGGGTGGAACAATCCTTTGAAGAGAGGATCAACTCCAGGAACCATGCAAAGAGGATAGGTTATTGCGTTGAGGACGGCATACTGACAGCAGTGGAACCGGACATAGAATCAACCCTTATCTCACTTAGAGGACTTGGAACATCCGATCCAGATATGGTAAGGGTCATGACATTCCTGCCTCAAAAGGGCACACCCCTGGAAGGAAAGGATGTTGAGGGAAGTGAAGCGGAACTCAAGATGATCTCAATACTTCGATTGATGTATCCAAACCTGCTCATTCCGGCATCACTGGACCTTGAAGGTATTGACGGAATGGTGCACAGGCTAAACTCCGGTGCCAATGTGGTCACCTCCATAATCTCATCCAATTCAGCCCTTGAAGGCGTTGTGAACTACGACAGAGAACATGCCGAGAGGGACAGGGATGTTAAGAGCGTTGTCGCCCGTCTGAAGACAATGGGAATGGAACCTGCCGAACAAAGCGATTTCGAGAAGTTGTTGGGGCAATAGGATGACGACAGTATGTCTTATAGGGGGGAAACTTCAGGGCTTCGAAGTGACATATCTTGCGAAGAAAGCGGGGATGAGAGTTGTTCTGATAGACAGGAACAAGAAGCCCCTTATTTGCAATGTTGTTGATGAGCTTTTCTGCTTTGACATAACCCAGGAACCGGACAGGTTCATCGAGATATCAAAGAATGTCGATGCCATTATTCCGGTAAATGAGAACCTTGATACACTGAACTTTATAAGGGACATCAGCAACAAGCTTGATTGCCCTGTTCTTTTTGATTTTGATGCGTATCACATCAGCATGGATAAGAAGCGCTCGAAGGAATATTTTGTTTCCATCGACATACCGACCCCTGGCGACAGACCTTCGCAACCACCTTATTTTGTAAAACCACCCTGCGAGAGCAGCAGTATTGGCACACGCATAATCTATGATGATAGCGAACTTGCCGATGTCGGACCGGATATGCTTGTTGAGGAGTACCTTGAAGGCGATGTTATCTCACTTGAGATCATCGGGGATGGAAAACGTTTTGCAGTAGTGAAGGAAACGAAGGTGCATATCGATGATACTTATGACTGTCACAGGATAACCCCGGTAGAGCATGACCCGAAGTTCAGGGAAATATCATACAAGCTTGCCCAAGGGCTTAACCTTAAGGGTATCATGGATGTGGAAGCCATTGCTTCTGAAAAAGGATTGAAGGTCCTTGAGATAGATGCACGTTTCCCAAGCCAGACACCTACGGCAGTCTACCATTCAAGTGGAATCAACCTTGTCGCATTACTTATGCAGGCGTTCACCGAAGGTGTGACCGAGATAGAAAAGGCGCCTGAGAAAGGATATTGTATCTTCGAACATCTGAAATGGGATAGTTCAGGATTGATACCTGCGGGAGAGCACATACTCTCCATGGGCGAGCGATACGAACTATTCTATGAGGAAGAGAACCTTGAGATATTCCATTCAAGTGGGGAGAACGATGTATTCACCCTTATCTCAAGGGGCAAGGATATAGAAAGTACAGAAGAGGTCCGCAGCAGAGGCATAATGCGGATCGAGGATCATTTTAATGGGGAGTGGTGAGTTTTATGGCATTATTAACACCTGAGGATCTGGAAGATCTTTTGAACAAACTTAGACAGAGCAATGAAACGATCAAGGCATCTACCGGAAAGAGTATCACGGAAATATGTGAAGAGGTCTATGGCACACGCCCAGCCTCGCAAAAGGTTGCAATAGTGCCCATAACAGCAGGCAATGGGATAATAGGCAATTTTTCTTCATCATTGCTCGCAATAACCGAATATTTCGGACTTGAAGGTTATATTACAGACCATCCCGACATAACCGGGTATCATCAGGCAGTTTCCGATGGTGCGGACATACTTCTAATGGCGGATGACCACATGTTCATCGCCCACAACCTGAAGAATGGAAAGATAGCGGCCAACCATGTATGCACAGGTGTGATCTATTCAGAGATAGCCTCAAGGTTCATCCATGCAGGATCAAAGGATGTGCTGGTAATCGGCCTTGGCCGTGTAGGTTACGCAGGTGCCGAACATCTGGTGAAGAAAGGGTTCAATGTATATGCCTATGACCCGAACACCGAATTCATGGAAAAGGCAATTGGAGAGCTTGGAGTGAACGCTTATGATATGAACGGACCCAAACAGTTCTCCATGGTCTTTGAGGCTACCCCTAACGCCAATACAATATCAGAAGGAATGATCGCAGAAAGATGTCTTGTATCGACTCCGGGAATACCCTGCGCGCTTCCACCCGAACTCGCTGAGAACGGTGATATCGACCTGGTCATGGAACCACTGGTCATAGGTGCCGCAGCAATGCTCTATTCAGTGTTCTGAAAAAGAGAGGAATATTTCACGTTCACAAACGGGAAGAAAGCTTGCAAAAAACTCAAAGAAAACTTTGACAGGACAAAACCAAAAAACTTGTCTAAAGCGACTATTGCAAGCGTTTTTTCCAAATAAAAAGGTATATATATGCTAAGTACATAGCCTAAGTACCTTTTTAGTGATTATAAAGGATTGATCAATAGGAGAATATTTAAATGACTGAATACACACCAAAGACAAGATTAGCAGCTGTACTTAATCAGACCGAGAAAGTTGACAGGATGCCAGCTATCTGTGTTACACAGACCGGTACCGTAGACCAGATGGACGCAACCGGAATATCTTGGCCAGAAGCAAACTATGACGCTAAAATGCTTGCAGGACTTGCAGAAGCTGGACACACAGAAGTCGGATTCGAAGCTGTACGTGTCCCATTCGACATCACCGCAGAAGCTGAGTTCTTCGGCTGTGGCATCAAGGACGGTACAAGAGTACAGCAGCCATCCGTCATCAACCACGTTGTAAACAGCCTTGATGACCTCAAGCAGTTCGAAGGCTACGATGTAACTGACTCATCAAAGAGAATCTCAGTTATCCTCGAGTCCGTCAAGATCCTTGCTGAAAAGTATGGAAATGAGCTTCCAATCATCGGCAGTATGATCGGTCCTTTCTCTCTTGCACAGCACATCACCGGAGACTCCTGGTTCATGGACATCATGACAAAGGGCGATTACGGTCTTGCGATCATGGAGTTCACAACCGAGTTCGGGATCGCATACGCAAATGCACAGGTCGACAACGGTGCAGACACATTGTCCATCATCGACCCAACAGCAAGCTACCAGCTCATTGGCGGAGAATTCTACAAGAAATTCGTTGTACCATTCCATGCAAAGCTCGTTGAAGCAATGCACGCACGCAATGTTCCTGTAGTTCTCCACGTCTGTGGTGACACAACCGAAGGTCTTGCGATCATGGAGACCGCAGGCATAGACGCGATCAGTGTTGACCAGAACGTAAATGCAGCAACTGCTGTATCAAAAGTAGAGAAAACACTCATTGTCGGTAACCTCGACCCAGTAAACTGTCTCTGGAACACAGATGTTGAGACAGTCACAGCAGAGTCCGAAAAAGTACTCAAGGAACTCGACGGCAAGGGACTTCTCGCACCTGGATGCGGTATCGTAAGCCAGACCCCAACTGCACACCTTCGTGCAATGATCGAAGTAGCAAAGAGCTACAAATACTAATCATACCATATTCTGAAAAGTAGAGAATTGGACTTAATAAGTCCAATTCTTTTTCTTTTCTTTCTTTTTTTAGACGGTCAAAACTTGTTTAACCCTGAGCTTTGCCTTTTGAAGGCTGACATTAAAGGAAAATGGCCAGAACACTCAGAACCCCAAGCCCGATGCAAAAATAAGAGAAATCTACTTTCTTCGCAACTTTAAGGAACAGGTCGATGGTGACCAGACCGAAAGCAAAAGCGAAGAACAGAGCTACAAAAGAATAGACATCCAGTTCGACCATATCCATCAGTCCAACTCCTATCTCTGCCACAAGGACAGCAGGGATGCTCATGAAAAAGCTCAACCTTATGGCATCCGCAGCATCGAATTTACGCAGCAATAGTGCGGACATCGTGATACCGGATCTGCTAATTCCAGGGATTGCTGCAAATCCCTGTGCAACCCCCGAGACCAAAGAATCTGACATTCCGGGAACTCTGGAAAGTGATACGTCCTTTGAGATAGTCCTCTGTAGAAGACCTGTAACTATCAACATTATACCGATCACAGCTGTTGCAGAGCCACCGGACATCTCAGCCTTGTCGGTGACGAACAATACCAAAGGAAGTCCCACGATCCCTGTAAGTGCCGTCGAGATAAGGAGAAAACTGATGATCGGGTCATGAGGCTCTTTTTTAGAAAAGCTACGAACATAATCAGGTATCCCGGAAAGGAGCTTTTTCACATCATCTCTGAAATAAACAGTAGCTGCAAGCAATGTTCCCAGATGAAGCCAGATAGAGATAGGAATGGCTTCAGAAAGGGAACGGTCAAAGAAAGTGACCATAACAAGCGAGGTCATACCTTCACTGCTTATTGGGAGCCACTCTGCCAGACCCTGTACAATGCCAAGAATGATAGCTTCAGAGAGGGATAACATGAGAAGTAATCAGACTTCATATGTATAAGTAATATCCGTTGTTTGGTAAAAGAAGAGTTATTACTCCCATTGGGAATAAATATATAAATATATCCCAATAAGTTTAAATAATTTCTCATCTATGTGCACAATACATTAAGATCAAAGTGGTGAGAAATAATGAAAATATGTATAACATCCAGAGGAACTGACCTTTTCAGCCAGTGTGACCCTCGTTTTGGCAGATGTTCTTACTTTGTCATTGTAGATGATGATACCATGAACTTTGAGACTCTTCAAAACCCAGGGCCTTTGGCAGAAGGAGGTGCAGGAATAGAGGCTGCACAGGCATTGATAGGCCTTAATATTGATGCAATTCTCACAGGAAATATTGGACCAAATGCATTTGCAGTACTGAATGCAGCTGGAATTAAAGTATTTACAGGCATCAATGGTGCAGTCGAAGACACAGTTGTACAATATGTAGAAGGACAGCTAAGCATTATAGAGGATGCCAACACTTCTGCTCAACACAAAGTTAACTCAGGATCGAGACCAGAACTTTCTGGACCAAAATAAAATAAGAGGCAAATAAAATGAAAATATGCGTACCTTCTGCAAATAATGGCGGATTAGATGATATGGTAGGTCAGCACTTTGGAATGGTCCCTACATACACCGTGATGGACATTGAGCACAACTTAGTAGAGATAGTGGGAAACACAAGCGAGCATAATGGTGGTGTAGGATTACCACCAGAACTTCTCTCAAAAAAAGGCGTGAACATAATGCTTTGTGGCGGCCTTGGACAAAAAGCTGTAGACATGTTCAATGAATATGGAATTGATGTTTTTATCGGTGCACAGGGAACTGTGGAGACAGCTATCAATGACTGGAAAGAAGGAAATCTTGTCAACCCGACCAGCGAAAATGTCTGTCAGGGCCATGGGCATGATGAAGACCAACACTGAAACACATATGAAAATTGCTATCGCAAGTGGAAAAGGCGGCACCGGTAAAACCACCGTTGCCGTAAACCTTGCACTTTCAATACCTGATGCACAGCTGATCGACTGCGATGTCGAAGAACCCAATTGCAATCTATTTTTGAACAAAGAACTGGAGCGCATCGCTGAATCAAAGATCACTGTTCCGAATATCGATGAGGAACTTTGCACACACTGCGGAAAATGTTCCGAAATGTGCCGTTTCAATGCAATTGCGACCCTACCAGAAAAAGTTATCCTATTCCCAACTCTCTGCCACAGCTGTGGAGGGTGTATTCTAGCTTGCCCGGAATATGCCATTTCCGGAAAGGAAAAGATTACAGGCATCATCAGCAGATCCTCCAATAAGAAAGATCACCCCATGCTCTATGAAGGAGTACTAAATATTGGAGAAAGCATGGCATCCCCGGTCATAACTGAACTAAAGAGAAGCATTGAACCGGGAATTCCAACAATAATCGATTCCCCACCTGGAACTGGGTGCCCTGTTATGACCACATTAGAAGATACGGATCACTGTATACTCGTAACAGAACCAACTCCATTTGGATTACATGACCTGAAACTTGCAGTGAAAATGGTAAAAATTATGAATATACCATTCGGAGTCATCATAAACCGAAGTGAACAAGAAAATTGTATCATAGATGAATATTGCGATCAGGAAAACATTGAGGTCCTAATGAGAATACCCCTCAATAAACGCATTGCAGAACTATATTCAGATGGAATTCCCTTTGTTGAGGAAATGCCTGAGTGGAAAGAAAGATTCACTAATTTATTTGAGAGAATAGTCAACAAAAAGGAGCTGGCATGAAGGAACTCGTAGTTATCAGTGGAAAAGGTGGAACCGGTAAAACCACAATAACAGCTTCATTTGCAGCAATGGCACAAAATGCAGTGATAGCTGACTGTGATGTCGATGCACCGAACCTTCATCTTGTTCTAAGACCAAGGATTGTAGAAACGAACCCTTTCTATGGCATGGATAAAGCAGAAATATGCCTTGACAGATGTATCAAATGTTACAAATGTCAAACTGCCTGTAAATTTAATGCTATCGATGATGACCTGATCGTAAATCAACATAAATGTGAAGGCTGCGGAGTATGTGAATATGTTTGCAAAGCCAGTGCTATAAATATGATCAAAAGCCGATCAGGCGATGTTCATTCATCCATCACTGACCATGGAACAATGGTCCACGCAGAACTGGAGATTGGGGAAGAAGCAAGCGGAAAACTTGTAAGTGCTGTCAAAGAACGTACACGTTCGATAGCACTGGAAAATAAAGCCGAACTTATAATAACGGACGGCCCACCCGGCACAGGTTGCCCTGTACTTGCAACAATAACAGGAGCTAGCCTTGCATTGATCGTGACCGAACCCAGCTTATCAGGGATGCATGATCTCGAAAGGGTCTTGCAGGTTACAGAACACTTCGACATTCCTTCCATTGTCTGCATCAACAAGTACGATATCAATGAGAAGAACGCAGGGAAAATAGAAGAGTTCTGTCACAAAAGAGAGATAGAAGTTGCAGGAAAGCTTCCTTATGACCCATCGCCCAATATGGCAATGAGGGAAGAGACAACCGTTGTTGAATACAGGAAGAATGTTCTTTCAGAAGGGATCAAAGCATTATGGGAACGTGTTGTTTCAGAGCTTGAGAAACAGTAAAGGAACCTCACTGATTTAAACGAGATGATAATATGAGATGTGCTGATTGTGACAGTAAGGATTGTTACCAGGGGAAGAATTGTGCCCCAAAGGAGATTCTTGCAGATTATGAAGGCGAGGACCTGGAGATCATGAAAGTTGCTTCAGGAATAGAAGCAAAATACTACATGCAGAAAACAAGGCTTGAAGAGATTCTCCTTTTTACAAAAGAACTTGGATATGAAAGAATCGGAGTTGCTTTTTGCATAGGGCTTGAAAAGGAAGCGAAGTCATTCTGTGAGATAATGGAGAAACACCTTAAAGTGGAATCTGTTTGTTGCAAGGTATGTGGCGTGGAGAAAGATACCTATGGACTGGATAAGATACGGGAAGAAAGTATAGAGATAGCCTGCAACCCTATAGCCCAGGCAAATGTGCTGAACCGTGCAGGGACACAACTGAACATCATAATTGGCCTGTGTCTTGGTCACGACATACTTTTCAACAAGTACAGTGAAGCACCTGTTACAACATTCATCGTTAAGGACAGGGTACTTGCACACAACCCCGCAGGAGCCCTTTATTCAAAATATTATATGAAGAACGTATTTGAAATGGGGAAGCAATAATGGAGATCACTGTTGTCTATGACAACAATGCCGGAAGAGGATTGGGAAAAGGCTGGGGATTTTCCTGTTCCATCGAGACTGATGAACAGAAGATTTTGTTCGATACCGGCTGGGATGGCGGGCTTTTGTTAGAGAACATGGCAGCTCTTGGAATCGATATAAGAGAATACAATATTCTGCTATTATCTCACCAGCACTGGGACCATATCGGAGGATTACCGGCTGTTCTGAATGCGAATCCCGAAATAAAGGTATACGCATTGGCATCGTTCTCTAAAAAGCTCAAGAACGAGATACAAAAGCGTGCAAAACTCAATGAGATAAACGGAATGTGCAAGATCGCAGAAGGAGTATATTCCACCGGAGAACTGGGAGACAGCATCAAGGAACAGGCACTATTGCTGGATACTGACAAAGGCGTCTATATCATAAGCGGCTGTGCACATCCCGGCTTATCAGCGATAATAGAGGTTGCATCTTCAATTGGAAATGTTCGTGGCATCATCGGAGGATTACACGACTGCCAGGATATTGAAGCGATGCAGGATCTCGAACTCATAGGTGCAGGACACTGTACATCGAACATTGATGCCATTAAAGAGAAGTATAAGAAAAGTTTTGTTCATATTGAAGCAGGCTATCGTATAACCATCTGAATGATGCCCATATCCTGAATAAGCAGAGCATTAGTGAGGTATATCATTTAGGTTTTCCATATTGATATGAAGAGTTGAAAATATGAAAGTTGCCATACCATCTTCAGAGACCGGGGGATTAGAGGACTACGTTGAACTTCATTTTGGAAAAGCCCCTACATATACCATATATGATACTGAGACCGAAACTGTCGAGATAATTAAGAATACAAGCGTACATATGGGTGGAAAAAGGAGACCTCCCGAACTGCTAAAAGATGCAGGAGTGGATATTGTCCTCTGTTCAGGTGTCGGACAGAAGATCGTTGACCTTCTTGACAAGAACGGGATAGAGATATTCGTGGGTGCTGATGAAACTGTGCAGGAGGCCATCACATCGTGGAAAGCGGGAAAGCTCTACAAGCCAAAGACCATAAATCTTGAAAAGGAACACGGCCTTGGAATGACAAAGAATCAATTGTGACCTTTTTATTTTTTATTTTATTTTATTTTATTTTATTTTTGTCACCTGAACCTGTCCAGGGGAGGGAACACATAATACATTCAGGCCCATAGCCTGCAGCATTATAACCAGTCATTCCGCCAGCTACATTGTAGACATCACTAGATCCATTCTGCTGTAAGATACTGGCACCCATACTTGAACGCTGACCACTTCCACATATCACAACGGTCTTTGTATCGGGATCAAGGTCTTTGTGGGAATTCCGCAGTTCATGAACAGGGATATTGATAGAGTTTTGTATATGTCCTTCCCGGTGTTCTGCTTCCGACCTTACATCTATCAGTACCAGTTCTTCACCACTGAAGAGAAGGTCATGGAGCTCTTCAGCTGAAAGCTGGCAAACATGTTGCGTTGAGAGACCAGCCAGGGACCATGCGGCCATTCCACCTTCAAGGAAATATCCAATTCTGTCAAGTCCTACCCTGTGAAGCCAAAGGGATGCTTGGCTCACCTGCTCCGGAGAATCAACCACCAACATAATGGTCCTGTCCTCAGGCAAAAGCCAGCCCGAAAATGTTGCAAAATTGCTGTTAATATCAATACTGTATGCACCCGGAATATGCCTGCCACCAAATGCTTCATAGCACCTGGTATCAATAACTATATTTTCAGTATCTTCACTTATTTTTTTGAACTCAAGAGGAGGTAACGCTTCAGCATGCCCAAGCTGCGAAAGAAGAACGGGACCCATAGCATTCACTTTACTACAACGTTTGAAGTGATCCGGCGTAGGAGGCATCTCATTGGTCAAGGATGAAATGAACTCGGCCTTTTCACCGATGTTGAGAGCATGATTGTAAAGGCGTTCATAACCGATGGTAGAACTTCTTTTTGCAGCCATTGCCCTGCCACAGAGAGAGCCTGCTCCGTGTGCAGGGTATACCTCACAAAAATCAGGGAGAGAGAGAAGTTTGTCATGAAGACTATCATAGAGTTCTGAAGCCAGTTCATCAGCTTTTCCAGGGAACAGATCAGGCCTGCCCACATCCCCAACAAAAAGAGCGTCACCGCAAAAAACACACACAGGGTCAGCCCCCCTTGTGCGGTCGGTCACCACATAGGAAACGTGTTCAGGAGTGTGACCGGGAGTTTCCATTACTCGAATGGACATATCCTCGATCTCGAATATATCGCCCTCTGAAACAACCACTGCATCGAATTCACACCCTGCAGAACCGGGAACAAAAATGTTCGCACCAATCCTTTGCATCAGATCCATATGCCCGGAGATGAAATCCGCATGAAGATGTGTTTCCAGTATGTGAGTTATTTTCCATCCCATATCAAAGGCCATATCGAGATATACGTCGACATCCCTGGACGGATCGATCACTGCACAGAATTTATCGCCACCAAGCAAATAGGAACTGTGCGCAATTCCTTTTACGAATACCTGCTGAACTATCAAATTACAACCCCATCTTTCCTTTGAACTGTATAAAGAATTAATATTCGGAACAAGCAACAAATGTTAAAAAATAATATAAAGGTTCATGAGATATATATTTGTACATACAAGAAAGCATATCACAGAACAATAGATGGCTGTTCTTTCGGAAAACTGATAATATGAATATTTATGAAGGAGGTCGTAACAGTGTTGGCATTTGATCTGGGCATAGACCCGATACTGTATGATTTCCTCACAAAGGTCGTGCTGTCTTTAATGATAGGCATCCTTATAGGAATTGAACGTGAACACCACCGCCAGGACCAGGAAGTGTTTGCAGGAGTACGTACTTTCGCAATAGTATGTATCTGTGGCATGCTTGCGACATTTGTAGCCCAAATGATAGATATAATGATCCTCCTAATAACTACAGTACTCATTGCAGTATCCTGTTTTTTCCTGATATACAGGGTATATATGATCAGTGGTAAGCTGGGAATGACAAGTTCCATCGCCCTTTTTCTGACCTACCTTCTGGGTGTGCTCGTAGCAATGGGACATTATCTCTTTGCCATAATCATAGGGGTCATAATAACATTCCTGCTTATCGAGAAGAAGCCTTTGCATTCTTTTGCCGAACATCTTACAGATGAGGAGATAATCAATGGTGTTCAGTTCCTTGCAGTTGCTTTTATTCTATACCCACTCATGCCGGAAGAGCCAGTAATGGGCGTACTGAACCTTAAATCCGCCATACTCATTGTGGTACTTGTGATGTTCATAGGATTCATCAGCTATGTATCGCTCAAGAGATTCGGTACTAAAGGCGGGATGTCCTATTCAGGTCTTTTTGGAGGTTTTGTCAGCAGCGAAGCCACCACTGCTGCACTGGCTGCAATGTCGAAGAACCAATCCAGCCTTATCCATGCCCTTTACATCGGCATCCTCATGTCGAACATATCAATGATAATCAGTAACACCCTTATTGCATTGATAGTCGACCCCACCGGAAGAACTATGTTGGCAATGATACCCCCACAGATCGCCATGCTTGTTATTGTTCTGATAATCATAGCAATACGAAGGGAGAGCTATGATATAATGACAGAACCACTGGAAATAGGTTCACCGTTCGCATTGAAACCTGCCTTCAAGTTCGGCGCCTTGTTCTCCATCCTTCTGGTGATCACAAGTCTTGCAGGAGAGTTTGCAGGAAGTACCGGTATCTACATTACAGCACTTGGAGGACTGGTAAGCAGTTCCGCTGTTGTAGCATCCGTTGCAGCATTGGCCTTTACAGGCAATGTTCCCTATACTGTGGCTGCCCAGACCGCTGTGATGGCAGGGATCATCAGCACCCTTAATAAGATAATGCTTATAAGAGTGTCAGGTTCAAAGGAACTTTATTACCATTCAAGGAATACCTTTGTCCTTATAGCAATAGTTGGAACGGTCGTGCTCTACCTCTGGAGCTACTTCGATCTTGCCGGCCTTTAAGGAGCTTTTACCGAAAGGCTATAGTCCAGAGACCGGGCTTCTATGAGCCATACAGGTGTGAATCTATGAAACCATATTATAATCCTTCTTTTGCTACCGAAGAACTCGAATTTCACGGTTTGGAAGATAATTCAGAAGGCAAAGCCCTATATTTCCCGGTACGAAGCCGGAAGGTGCTGGTCGAGAACGGTATCGATGCTGAAGAATATTTTAAGTACATCCCTGAAAGAAGTGTTCTTGAGAGTACAGAGGTCATCTACATCGGAACGCTTGGTGACATACCCTGCCATTGTTTTGAAATACCGGAAGGAGCAGAGTTCGAGGATATGGAATTCCTTGAACTGAATGATCTGTATGGCATCATCGATGAAGAGATGCTTGGCATCATTTCAAGAGCGGTACAGATGGCAGATTTCTACCGCACACACCAATACTGCGGGCTCTGTGGAAATTTCACACATTATGTGCCCGAAGAAACAGGGATGCAATGCGGTAGTTGTGCACATATAGCATATCCAAGGATAAGTCCTGCTGTTGTGGTCCTTATAGAAAAGGAAGAGGAATTGCTCATGGCAAGGTCACATCATTTCAAGGAAGGTATGTACGGCCTTGTTGCAGGATTTGTGGAAGCTGGAGAGACCATAGAACACGCAGTACACCGGGAGGTCAAAGAAGAGGTTGGTGTATCCATAAAGGAACTTTCATATTTTGGGAGCCAGCCCTGGCCATTTCCTTCCTCTTTAATGATAGGATTCACTGCGACCTATGAAAGCGGAGATATAGAGATAGATGCCAATGAGATAGAGGATGCAAAATGGTTCCCCATAGATAAAATCCCCACACCCCCTTCGAAAAGAAGCATTACGGGGTCGCTCATCGAGCTGTTCATTGAAAAGCATGGTCCAAAATGAGAATGCCAATTTTTGGTATGTACGCAAATTTTAAATAAAGAAGGGATCAATCAGGTCTATGGAGAACATTACAGGGCTTGAGCTATCTCCGAAAAAGATAGAGTACCTGAAATTCCTGCTTGAGAAAGGCGATAATGTGCGAACTACGGATATTTCCAGGCACATGAAAGTAGATCCCTCAACGACAACGAAAGCTATCAGTGAACTGGATTCCACAGGATATGTGAAACATATACCTTACAGAGGTGTCAGCCTTACTGAGAAAGGGAAGGAATACACACATTTCATTCTGAGAAGACACCGTATTTTAAGCCTTATGTTAAACCATTATGGACTTTCACCGGAAGAATCCTGTAAAGAGGTTGCACGTTTTGAAGGTTTTGTGTCAAAAGATGCCATTGATGCGATCTGCAATTCAATGGGACATCCAACTTTCGGGGTCTGTGGCAGGATAGAACATGATGGCTGCGGACTTGACCACGAAGGCCACGCATGAGCTTACTTTTTTATAAGCTCTTTTATGGTTTCAAGAACGAGTATAGCATCAGCTCTTTTGACATCGGTCTCGTTGTTCAGACAATAATCCAATAACGGCTCTTTTTCAGGAATTACACCTTTATCAACCGCTGTTTTCACAATACCAAGATAACTTCTGAGAGGATAGTGCAGCTCCATTGCTATATTAAGCACAGAGAGACGGGTACTCTCATCGATGATACCTTCATCGCATGCTGCCTGTAAGGTCTCCCTGATGTTAACAAGGGGAACAGATACAGGTTCAAAGGTTTCGGGATTTGTGGTGACAGCCACCTCATCGTCAGACTCGAGGATACCGTCACGATACCATTCATAGACCTTGCCGACACCTATCATGCCATGTACATCAAGTTCGGATGCACGTAGCGCCCCCATGCTGCAACCACCTACTACGGTGATACCTTTCTTCATTGCATGGAGTATCTCTTTGTGTGCAACGGCAGCCCTATCGAAGAACATGCCATCGATGATGCCGATGATATCATAGCCCTGTGATGAGACATTTTCCACATCACCCCTTGCTACCGGAGGCAGGTAAACAGCATCAAGTATAGCTTTTGCATCTTCGTGGCAGATACTTGTACCTGCAAATATCACCGCTCTCATAGGATCACTTGTTACGACCGAACTTTCTCTTCCAGGGCTTTTCAGATGAAGCTGAGGACTTGCGGCCATGCCTTAAACGTTTACCCACACGTTCGCGGTCAAGGGTATATTGTTCGAATCCGGGAATGATGACCCTTACTACAGGAACACCGATACTTTCGCGGGACAGGTCCACCACTATTGCACTGTCGGTCACTTTACGTAGCTCATTGAGGACCACGTCAATGTTCTCAGCAGGAGTTGATGCGGAGATATCATTTATCTGGTCAAGTGTTATGGCCTCACCATCGTCATACCAGAACCGGTTCATCCTTTTCATACGCTCATATCCGATCTGCCTCACAAATGATTCCCTGTCAGTATCCTCACGTGCACCGTGTATCTGTACGACCCTTGATTGTGCAGCTTCTGTGATTGCCCTTCGTACAGCGATCTCCGGCTTGAGATGGGAGCCTGCACCCATGACAAGCAATGCGGCATCTTTCAGTTCAAGGTCATCGGTTGCCGCTAAGATGGTGGTGATAGCAGTATCATGTTGCAGATACCATAATTTTATCTGCACTCCGGCATTTTCGAACTTCTTTACGAGCTCATAGTTGATACCATCATTTTCAGTAAGAACGAGTTCCTTGCCGGGATTCCTGTTAAACTCAGATATGCTCAGAGCATCACGTTCGATCACTTCAAGCAAGCCGTGGAGAATGGCCTCCTCGATAACGTTACCGGAAGCAAGTCCATTGGTATTGCTTCGGAAAAGTTTTGCTGACATTCCCGGTGAATCGTATGGGTGATGGACAGCATTTGAGGGAACATAGATCTCCTTCTCCTGCAACATATCCCAGCCTTTGGTCCATTCGACCAGTTTATCAGAGGCTATCGGTTCAAAGAGAAGTAAAGAATCTACGTCCAGTAGCTCATACCCTTCACTTGCTTTATCTGAGCTCTCGATAAATTCATCTGCTGTGATCTCTTCATCGATATCCGCATTTACACTCACACGTTCAGCAAGACATCTTTCGAAGCTTTCCATCATGGCCGAGATCCTTGCCTGTGCCTCTGAAGCTCCTTTACCGGAATAGATGGATATCGCACCATCTGCTGCGGAAGGTCTTATAGCTGAAAAAACAGGTATTCCGATACGATCAAGCTCGGTTATGCTTGCGATCCTGGTGACACCTATTCTTTTAAGATGAGGTTGCGTATTCTCAAGAGTAGCCCCCTCATCGAGAACACGCTGCGTACCTTCTATATATTGCAATGATCGATCGATCAGGATGTGACACATGGTAAGGGGAACTCTTTTGCAACATTATATTCCTTACGACAATAACAACACAAAAGTTCTTATTTCAATCGAAAAACATAAATAATATTAACTCGTTATTGAGAGTTTGGCTCTGCTATGCAGGTCAAATTCTATAACTAGAATTGAAGAGACAAGAGGAATTAAATTATGAGAAATATCATGAGAATAGATGATATATCTGCCAGAAATGGAGAAGACAGGTACTTTGCGGTTGTAAGTGGTCAGACCACTGAAAGACTGGATGCTGATGAGCGGGAACTTTGCAATTTCATGCTCGGTGGATTTCTATCTAAATAAGCTGCAAAACCTATTTTTAGCAATCTTGCGTATGAAACGAATATGTATGATATTCTTTCTGTACGCAAAGATTTCCCAGTTCTTGAGGAAGTTATCTACCTTGATAGCGGTGCCACAACACAGACACCTGTGCAAGCCGTCAACTCCATGAACGATTATTTTTTCAAATATGCTGCAAATCATGGCAGAGGAGCTCACAGGCTTGCCCGGCAGACCACTGACCACTATGAGGATGCAAGGGATACAGTTGCTGAATTCCTGAACACCGGGTCAGATGGTACCGTATTCACCAAAAATGCCACTGAAGGCATCAATATGGTATCACTTGGACTGAAATGGGAAACTGGCGACCATGTGGTGACAACTGTTGTCGAACATCATTCAAATCTTCTCCCATGGATGAGGCTAAGAGAACAGGGGGTTGAAG
The DNA here is from genome assembly GCF_023684405.1 of Methanococcoides seepicolus. Classification (GTDB taxonomy): domain Archaea; phylum Halobacteriota; class Methanosarcinia; order Methanosarcinales; family Methanosarcinaceae; genus Methanococcoides; species Methanococcoides seepicolus. The sequence goes on from NZ_JAGSOI010000001.1 coordinate 53,822, forward strand.
TCACAGTCGTCGGATCGGACAGGGAAGGACGTGTCGATCCAAAGGATATCGATGAAGCCATTACGGACAGAACAAGACTGGTAAGTGTCAACCATGTTTCAAATGTATTCGGTTCTGTCAGGGATGTCAAGAAGATAACTCAGATAGCACACCGATCCGATGTATTGACACTTGTTGACGGCTCACAGTCTGCCGGACATATGCCAGTGGACATCAAAGATATCGGGTGTGACTTTTTCATTACCCCAGGTCATAAAGGATTACTCGGACCACAGGGGACTGGCGTGCTTTGCATAAAGGACCCGGACATCCTTGAGCCCGTTTATGTAGGTGGCGGAACCGTTCATGCAGTGACCACTGAAAGTTATGAGCTTGAGCCATCCCCATCAAAGTTCGAAGCCGGGACCCCCAATATCCCAGGGGTCATAGGTCTTGGACGAGCCGTGGAATATGTGAAGGACATTGGGGTGGAAGCCATAGAGAAACATGAGAAAGAGCTGGCACAGGATACTGCAACGCGCCTTGCAGAGATAGAGGGAGTGGAGGTATACGGACCAAAGGACAGGACCGGAGTCGTGCCTTTCAATGTGCAGGGCATGAACCCGCATGATGTCGCCATGATCCTTGATGAGACCCGAAATATATGTGTTCGAAGCGGTTACCATTGCGCCATGCCATCAGTGGACCTGATCGGTGTCGAAGGTACCGTACGGGCTTCATTTGCACTGTACAATACCAAAGAAGAGGTAGATTCTTTGATAAAAGGGGTTGAGCAGATCACAATGCTGGCATGATCCCAGCATCCTCTTTTATTAATGGCAGGACCTTGGTCCATATAAGGTAGATTATCTTATTTTATCCTATTCTGCACATAAATGAATGCATACAGTGGGAAGTTTTACAAAAAGAGAACTTCAACATAAAGTTTTAAAATAAAAAAGAGGGAGATGGGAGATTATCCCAGCATCAATCTTGTAAGAGATGCCCTTGCATCTGATATCTCCTCAAGGGAGAGGGAGATGTCAAATCCATTTCCTTTGATGCCCAGGTTATTGCCGCCTACGGTTCCAATGACAGTGTAAGGGATACCGGCAAGCATTTCTTTTACCTTTTCAGGAGAGGATGTTACAAGAATTGCTCTTGCATGGGATTCGGAGAAAAGGACATCGTCAGCACGCAGGTTGTCGCCTACAGAGGTCAGATCGACATTTGCACCGATGGAGTCACACATCTCAGAGAGGGCCACGGCCAGACCACCGGCAGATACATCGTGAGCAGCCACTACATTTCCACCCCTCACCACATTGATGAGCGTTTCAATGACCTTTACTGAATCATCGGTTACCTTTGGCACATGACCGTTGAGCCTTAGCCCGGCCATGTTGTAATATTCCGAGCCACCCATTTCATCAAGGGTGTTGCCCACGAGGATGATGGTGTTGCCCTCCCCTGCAAAGTGGCTTTGAGGAACTGTTTCGAGTTCACCTGTGATGCCGATAAGACCAATGGACGGTGTTGGTGCGATGGCAGTTCCGTATTCCCCGCTTTCGTTGTAAAGGGAGACGTTCCCTCCGACCACCGGAATGGACAGGCTTCTTGCAGCGTCACCGAGACCGAGGATGGCCTGTTTGAACTGCCAGTAGATGTCCGGTCTTTCAGGGTTTCCGAAGTTCAGGCAATCCACGAGTGCGATACCTTCTGCACCTTTTACTGCAAGGTTCATACTGTTCTCGATGAGTGTGCCCTTTCCACCTTCGTACGGGTCAAGGAGTGTATGGCGCGGGTTGCATCCGCATGACATGGCAAGTCCCTTTCCATCGCCTATGCGAAGAACTGCTGCATCGGAACCGGGTTTTTCCACGGTACGTATCTGCACTTCGTGGTCATACTGGCGATAGATCCATTCTTTTGAAGCGATGTTGTGGGAGGAGAGGATATCGAGAACGACCTTTTTCAGGTCTGCAGGAAGGTCTGGTTTTTCACCGATCTCACGCTCTGGAGGAGCAGTGGATGGGCGTTCGAACGTTGGCGCACCTTCGGTGAGCAGCATTACCGGAATGTCAGCTACCATTTCACCTTCGAACTCAACAGTATAATAGAGACGTTCTGTAAGTTCACCTATCATGCTTGCATGGAGATCGTACTTCTTTCCGATCGCAAGGACAGCATCGACATTTTCAGGTTCGACTTCCATTAGTATGCGTTCCTGAGATTCGGCGATCATGATCTCGTAAGGGGTCATGCCGTCTTCCCTGAGGATAACCTTGTCAGCTTCAAGACGCATACCGAGTTTACCTTTTGATGCCATTTCAGAACTTGCACCTGCAAGCCCTGCTGCACCAAGGTCCCTGCATGAGAGAACATAGCCCGCGCCTATAGCTTCCAGGGTTGCTTCGATCGCAAGTTTTTCGGTGAATGGATCGCCAATCTGTATACTGGGACGGTCTTCTGCTTCAGCTTCTTCGGAAAGGTCGCGGGACGCAAAGGATGCACCGCCAAGACCGTCACGGCCTGTGGTAGAACCTATGAGGACGAGCTTATTGCCTGCTTTCTGTGCACATGCGGTCACGATGTTCTCTTCGCGTGCCAGACCCACACAAACAACGTTCACCAGAGGATTTCCACTGTATGATTCATCGAAGTAGGTTTCACCCCTGACAACAGGAACACCAATGCAGTTACCGTAACCTGCGATACCTTCAATGATGTGCTCAAAAAGGTAAAGGTTCTTGGGGGTGTCCAGAGGACCGAAATACAACGGGTCCATAAGTGCTATTGGGCGAGCACCCATGGATATGATATCACGCACAATTCCGCCGACACCTGTTGCTGATCCGTTATAAGGATCAACATATGAAGGATGGTTGTGGCTTTCCATTCCAATGGCAAGTACCCAGCCTTCTCCGAAGCGGATTATCGCTGCATCGTCGCCAGGACCTATGATAACACGATCTCCCACGGTGGTAAACGTTTTCAGCAGGGGAGCACTGGAACGGTAGGAGCAGTGTTCGCTCCAAAGATTCAAAAAGCATCCCTGTTCAACAAGGTTTGGTTCTCTGCCCATCTCTTCTGTTATGATCTTCAGGTCATTTTCAGGTAACATTTGTGCGCCTCATTATATAAGGAGTATGATTTAGGCTTAAATAAACCATAGATTAGATAAAGATTTCCAACGAGAACGAAGTTCAAGGTTCATCGAACATCAGATCATCCCCAACCTTGAGGTCGTTGGAAGCGATGGCACCTGAAGGTAGTTCTATGACGTGCCTGATCTTTTCACCGGAATCAGTAATACCGATCCAGGGCCTGAGAGTAGTGGTCTTGACTATCCTTTTATCTTCATTGAGAAAAAGGACATCCAGAGGAAATGGTACAAACAGCATGTGGAGAGATATTTTCTTGAGAGAGGAAAAGATAAAGACCATAGCATAGCTATCAGGGACCGAGCGTCTGAACATAAGGCCTTTAGCCTGCTTGAACATGCTTTTTGCATATTCGACATCAGATGATATAACATCACCATTAGATTTTAATAGCATAGTGGGATACATAAAAGACATCTATTTATTACGTATAGATAGCATACATTATAATAATTTATGGTTATAACGCAATCAATTTGCGGAGGAAAAACTAGAAGATGAGTTCAGAAATGTGCCCGGTTTGTGGTTTGCCATCAGAGCTATGTATCTGTGAAGAAGTGGCAAAAGAGCAACAAAGAATTACAGTGAAAGTGAACAGACGAAGATACGGCAAAGAAGTTACAGTTGTAGAAGGATTCGATGCTAATGAGATCGACCTCCACGAACTGTCCACATACCTTAAATCAAAGTTTGCATGTGGCGGAACTGTAAAGGGTAGTGCCGTAGAATTGCAGGGCAACCATCTGAGTCGCATGAAAGCCGTTCTTGTAAAGAAAGGGTTCTCTCCCGAGCAGATCAAGGACTGAAATTGACTTTGAATAACAGGACTGCCAGACAGACCTGATGTTCGTATTAAAAACCTAATAATGAACGGAACATGGCCATACCAATGCTGGTATTGAATACCATGTCCTTTTTTTGAATTGTGAGCGTCCGTTCGAGTGCAGATTTGCTCATCACCAATACTGCCAAAAAAATCAAATAGGACGAGTGAAGGATATAATATTATGAAACCTACCTGCGAGATAATGGTTCAGAGGGTTTTACCAGCAATACGAGCCGGACTTGCACGCACCATGATGATCGACCATGGATGTACACAGCAACAGGTGGCAGACATTCTCGGATTGTCCAGAGCTGCCGTTTCCCAGTACGTGAGTGAGAAAAGAGGAGCAGAAGTAGGATTTTCAGAGGAGACCAATGAAGAGATCCGTAAATTTGCTACCGACCTTGTCAATGACATGTCTGCAAAGGCCATGAACAAGGGGATGTGCAAGGTATGCAAGTTCGTGCAGCGTTCGGGTTGGTTGTTCAAAAATGCACCGGAAGCAGAATATTGCATACTATGTAAAGATGATGAAGATTGAGCAAAAGTCTATGCATCCAATGTAAAGGAAAAGGGCTTTGCGGAAGACCTCTGTGCCCTATTCTTGAGAAGTTCAGGTCTGCTGAGAACACTGCAACTTCGATATCTTCAGACGGTTCTATTTTTGGTGCATCCCCACCAGCGGTATTTGTGGGAAGATATGGTTACCCACAGGTCAAGGCCGGACCCATGATCCCACCTCAGGTGGATTCTAAGGATGCAATGGCACTGGAAGACCCCAAGCATTGGCTTTCCATGGATATCCGGGACATCATATCTGCCAGATGCCAGCTTGTCCGTGCAAATACGACCATGGATGTGAAAAATGCGAACAGACCGGATAAACTCCTGGAAAAATCACAGGAGCTCGCACTGTCAAAGTCACCCATCGATACAGAAGCGTGGTTCACCAAACCATTGAAACAGGACCTGAAGTTCGACAGCGTACTTACCCCCATGGGCCCTTCCGGAACAATGACGGACTTTGATATTGCAGAGAATCCGAAGGTCCCGAAAAAAGTGGACCATCTGGCGTACGACACTGATGCCCTTGCAAAGGATGCTGTGTGTGAACTTTTTAAAGGGGATATCCCCACAGAACATATTACAAGATTGCTTTCCATAGGCTTGTTGGGACAAGAACGGAAACTTGTACCTACCCGCTGGGCAATTACCGCCACGGATGATATGGTCGGGAAGGATATCACCGACCGTGTGATAGACCTGCCTCTTATCAGTGAGATATCCGTGTTCAGCGGAGGATGTTTCGGGAACTATTTTGAGATACTCATGACCCCCCGCAGATATTCTTACGAGCTGCTCGAGATATGGATGAAAAGTTCGGTCTGGTCCGGAGATTCTTCATGGATAGGGCAGGACATGGAAGATATTAACGGTAAAAAGGGATATTCGAACCTTGCCGGAGGATATTATGCCGCCCGTATAGCCGCCCTGGAACATCTTGAGAAGATACAAAGGCAAGCATCGGTATTCATGATAAGGGAAATAACACCTGAATACTGGGCACCGCTTGGGGTATGGGTGGTTCGCGAGGCTGCCAGAAATGCATTGTCCTCCATACCACGCACGTTCGAGACCATTGAAGAAGCACTGGATGACATGGCAACGCGAGTGAGAACGCCTTCGGAGCAATGGAAGGCAAAGGCCAAGATGCTATCAGACATACGTTTCCAGAGAACGCTGGACTCTTTTTTCTGAATCCTCCGCAAGACATTAAAATGGTATTGCACAATTGGTGATTATGTCCGAACCTAAAAGTGATATGTCGCCTCAAGAACTGGCAGATTTTCTGATAAACAAAGTAATGTCATTGTGCAGGGAAAGCCACCTCGATCAGGCACTGGAAGTTGTGGAACAGGCGATCAACCATGCACCTGATCCAACTCATGCCCTGCTTATCAAAGCGCGGATACTCACCGGACTTCATCTTTATGATGACGCCCTTAAAACCACCAATGAGGCATTGGACCTTAGAGAAGATATCGAGGCACTCAAATTAAAAGGTAATATCCTTGCTATCAAGGATGACCTTGAGGGCGCCCTTGAGATATTTACAAATATCACAGAGATGGCTCCTAAGGACGCTGAAAGCTATTTCCTTAAAGGCGGGATCCTTGCGGAAATGGGAAGGGCGCAAGAGGGTATTGAGGAATTTGAACGCTCCATAGAGATAGACCCGAGCATTGCACATGTATGGCACAGCAAAGGAATGCTACTTCTTGAATCTGAAAGATATGGTGCTGCCATTTCAGCTTTTGAGAAGACAATGGAACTGACAGAAGACTTTGTCGAGCCCCTCTTCTTCACAGGTATTGCTCACAGGAAGCTTGGGCAGGCAAAGGAAGCAGTAAAATGTTTCCATGCAGCAGCTGAGATGTGGGAGTTGAAAGCCCTTATGAGCAGGAACACTGAGACATATGAGAAAGCACTCGGAGCGATCGAGAATGCCCTTGAGCTCGATGTTTCCAACATCGACATGTGGAGAACAAGAGGTAAACTGCTTTACAAGCTTGGGCACAAACAGGAAGCAAAAGCAATACTGACAAATGCTGCCGAACTCAGTGTACAGGAAGATAATTACAATGATGCCATTAAGACATACGATATGCTGATCGAGCTGGACCCTGAGGATGAGGAAGTGAAAAAGGCACGTGAAGAGATTATTTCCATGACAAAAAATAATGATTGATACATTTATCACATATGTGACATTATCAGCCTTAATACTTGATCAAAGGAAGGAAATATGATAGACCTATTTAATCCAATTGTGGTTCTTTTGGTAATCGCAGGCCTCTATATGGCGTGGAATATCGGAGCGAACGATCTTGCTAATGCAATGGGAACTTCAGTGGGAAGTGGAGCACTCTCAATTAAACAGGTAATACTTGTGGCAGGTGTCTTCGAATTCGTTGGTGCTGTCTTTTTTGGTAAGAAGGTCACATCGACCATTGCAAAAGGAATCGTACCTATTGACAGTATTAAGCTGTTAGATCCGAACCTTGTAGCAGTGGGAATGCTGGCAGCGATCCTTGCAGCCGGTTTCTGGATCACTTTCGCTACATTTTACAACCTGCCTGTCTCTACCACGCACTCGATAGTGGGATCAGTACTTGGTTTCGGACTTGTATCTGCATACCAGGGAATTATCGCATATGGTGATATAAACTGGGTAGTACTTGCAAAGATCGTGGGCAGCTGGCTGGTCTCACCCATATTGGGTGCCGTTCTAGCATACATAATATTCACGATCATACGGTTGACATTATTACAAAAGACGGACAATCCATATAATATAGAAAAGAAATTTGTGATACTTCAGATAGGTACTGCATGTTTTATTGCATTCGCACATGGTTCTAACGATGTAGCAAACGCTGTCGGGCCACTCTACGCAGGACTTAACGCCCTGGGACTCGCTGACCTGACCATACCTATATGGGTCTTAATGGTCGGTGGTGTCGGAATGGTCATCGGACTTGCTACATGGGGATACCGCGTTATAGAGACGATAGGCACAAAGATAACTGAACTGACACCTACAAGGGGATTCTCTGCAGAACTCGCTACAGCATCTGTTGTTGTCCTTCATAGCTACAGTTCACTACCCATATCTACAACACATACCCTTGTTGGTTCTGTGATAGGGGTCGGACTTGCAGGCGGTCTTGCTGCGGTCGATCTTAGTGTTATCGGAAAGATAGCCATGTCATGGATAATCACTGTGCCAATAGCAGCAGTAACATCAGCACTTATATTCCTAGCATTAAGGGGGGTTGGATTATAATGAAAAGGGAATACATTCGTTCGGTACTTAACGTATTTGCAAGATCGCCTTTTAAACCGCTTTACCTGCACGCATCAAAAGGTGTGGAGACGGTAAGAAAGCTCGATCAGGCGGTCAATGCATATTGCACTAATATGCCACTTGTTGAAGAGCTGAGCCATGAGATCGACAACATCGAGCATGAAGCGGACATTATCAAACAGACGATAAGAGGACAGCTTTCATCTTCGATAATGCTGCCTGTGAACGCAGAGGACCTGCTGAACTTTTTAAAGCCACAGGACTCCATCGCTGATGTGGCACAGGAAGCTGCATATATGCTTACTCTGAGACAATGCGACATGCCCGAGGGGATAAAGGACCAGATCTGTCAACTGAGTGCAGAGACATTGAAAACAGTGGAAATATACGAAACGCTGGTAGATTCGTTGAGCGAGCTCCTTGAAACATCATTTAGCAAACGAGATGTCGATGAAGCTCTGTCACTCGTTCCGCAGATAGAAGAGATGGAGCATATCACAGACCTTATAGAGAAGGACCTTATCAAAGACATATATGCCCATGAAAAGGAACTTGGTGCTGTCGGAGTGTTCTATCTTATCGAACTTGTCAGAACTATTGCAGATATTGCAGATAAGACCGAACATGCAGCCGACAGGCTCAGAACAATGATAATCAGACGGTGATCAGTGAAGATTACCGTCCTCGTTCAACACTTTTAACATTTCAAGTATAGAATATGCAGCCCGGGTCACTCCCATGCTGCGTTTATCGGTATCCGTCCCTGCAACATAAAGATTCTTTACTGGAGTACGGATATCGGCAAATTTTCCATTGAGCGTCACTGCAGCTTTTTCAGGAACGATCACCTGATGATGCTTCATTTCTATGCGATCCTCGATGTTTGGAATGGCGCGGAAGATCGTCTCATAGGCGTTCTTTATATCCTTGGACTCATCATTGTCCTCATCCATGAAGAAAGCAAAACCTATCAACTGTTTTCCTTTAGGTGCAAGGGAAGGATCATAATTGCTTGTGGGCATCGCCCAGTAAGGGGTGTCCTTGAACCATATCTCAGACCCGACATATTTGAACTCATCCATCATCCTGTCAAGGCCAAGCCATAATGTGAGACTTTTAGAATGAACGATACCGTCAAGCAGCTCTTTGTAAGATGCCGGAAGGTCTTCGACCAGAGTGGGAAGGGATGTTGCAAATCCTGTGTATATCACAAGATCAGCACTATAGGCATTGTCCGCTTCGACACCCCAAGCCTTTCCATTATCAGTGAATATCTTATGGACCTCACATCCGGTCTTAATTTCCACGGTCGAGGGAAGAGAATAAAGAATTGCATTGAGCAGGGATTTTAGGCCTTTTCGCGGATATCCCTGGGAAAGACTGACCTTGTTGGAAGCAAGTCTTCCGAGGCAGGATAGGTTTATCCTTGAATGAAGTGAGAGATGGAGATTGGATGGGAGGACAGACTGAAGTATGGATTCGGTTTGAGGAGTGGATTCCTGTTTGATGATCTCTTCGAACTGTTCCTGAGTCACACTATCCCTTACAAAACTGCTTCCTGCCAGCACCCTCTGTGCAGATGTCTCTTTCATACAACGTCCGGAAAGGAAGTAGGATATAGCATCTGCGAAGTCGTAAGTGTCCTTTGAAAGGTTTGCAGGAAGGGAATCATAGACCGATTGGTCCGAGAGATCGATACCAAAGGAAGCCATTGTGAGAGACTTTGTGATGGCCTGAGTAATTGCAAGGCGGTCAAGTTTGGGAAAAACGTCAAATGTGACGAATTCTTTGATCGTTGAGGGAACTTTTACAAAACGTTCCTCGGTCCTTACATAATACTGACCGTAGTCCTCGAATACCGGCTGATAATCAAAATAGTTATCCATAAGCCGCCTGAGCGGACCTTCCGCAAGATGGGTGATCGCATGCGGACCGGTGTCTACCTGATAACCATCCACTGTGTAACTGTTGCAGTTTCCCCCAACAGAGTCCTGCTTTTCAAGCACCAGCACTTTTTTGCCATGCTTTGATAATGTAAGTGCGGCCAGAAGACCGGTCACGCCGGCTCCGACCACGATAACATCATATTTATCCATTTACTCCTCGAATATATCAGGGACAAGCCTGCGTGCAACCTTTTCATATGCTTTTGAAAGGTCACCTTTATCGAACCTGAACAGGTCCTTGTCCATGGATTCACCGGTCTCAACGTCCCAGAACCTGCAGGTGTCACAGGATATCTCATCAGCAAGGACGATCTCGCCGTCCACCCTGCCGAACTCAAGTTTGAAGTCAGGAAGCAGGAAACCATTGCTCTCAAGATAGCCCTTGAGGATATCGTTGATCTTCAATGCCATGCTGCGAATGAAATCGATCTCTTCACGTGTAGCGACACCCATTGCAACTGCGACATCATCATTGATCATAGGATCGCCGAACTCATCGCTCTTGTAATCGAATACAAGAACGGGCTCTTTGAAGACGGTACCTTCTTCAATGGGATACTTGCGAGTGATAGAACCTGCTGCGATGTTCCTTGGAATTACCTCGATGAGAATTATATCAACTTTCTTTACGAGCATCTCATTGCCGGAAACCATACCAAGATAGTGTGTTTTAATACCTTCTTCTTCGAGCATCTCGAAGATCTTCCTTGATATCTGAGCATTGTAGTAACCCTTATTCGTTGCTTCACTTTTCTTCTTGCCGTCAAAAGCTGTGAGGCTGTCCCTGAACTCTGAGATAAGCTCATTCGGGTTTTCGGTCTTATAAATGGTCTTTGCTTTGCCTGAGTAAAGTTCTTCCGTTTTCATGAATTTGGTCTCCAAATAGATAGTTTACATTTTGTTAATTATGGATACCATATAGCACACTTAAATATAAATATATATTCTAGTGCGTTTTTCGATATGAAATAACAACTAAAATAATAAAAGTGATACAAAATGTTATTACCTTTTATGCCTATTGTGATGCAGGTGAAATTATGGAACATGAACTAATGAGAATAGGCGTCTCACTTCCAGACAATCTGTTGAATAAATTCGATTCGATCATAGAGAGCAGAGGGTATTCTTCACGTTCAGAAGGCATCAGGGATTCAATACGCAACTACATCAATCAGTATGAATGGATGAGCGACATAAGGGGAAGGCGCGTAGGAACTATCACTATCATCTATGACCATACCAAAAGAGGACTTTCAAATGCTATCACTGATATCCAGCATGATTATTCAGACCTGATCAAGTCCTCAACACATATCCACCTTGACCATGATAACTGTCTTGAGGTCGTTATCTTTGACGGGGAAGGAGAACTTATCAAGGAGATGGACGAGAGATTAATGGCACTTAAAGGGGTTAAGTACGTGAAATTGAACACCGCACCACCGGCAGAAAAGATCTGAAGATACTGCCACATTTCTTTTTTGAGATATGTTTGGTCAGAATGATGTTTCTGAACGTTATTGAGATCTAAAGACATTGAGAAAAGTAGAGGGGATGATGGAGGCACAGTGTGCCCCCTGGTCCGGTGCATAGTAATGACGCAAACCAAATCGTTTTTCTCGTACGACATCACCACCGAGTCAATTCAGTAGCTTTAAGCGCACAATAAAATAAAATATACAGTAATGATATATTAACTTATGGAATGATTTTTAGAAGTTATGATTATAATCATAATGATGATTTGGATGTCAAAGTGAAAATCGAAGGCGGGAAAAACACCCAACCAAGATAATATCAGAGAATCGAAGAGATCCATTCGAACAAATTAGACCGAAAATAGTCCATAACAAAAAATGAGAAAGAGGGGATGTAAGCGGGCCTCACCACAAAGCCCGCTTTGGTTTCGATAATATCGACACCAACAAAGGCCGTACCACCACACCCTTTGTTTCGATTTTGTACCACACCACTCATAGTGTAGAAGGAAGAGAACTGCAATAGTCCTCAATATATACAAGTGGTACAATACTATATTAACTTTATGAAGGACTTAAAGGAGTCATGATACCCATCATAATGCGAAATTGATATATTGATCTCAGACCCACAAAAGCCATGAGAAGAGAACCATTTTTAGAGATATCCAATGAGGTATTGTTGAAGATCAGGTAGGGAGCGATCTTGTCGATCGCCAGAGAATTCGAAAGAACATGGTGACCACAATATGATGACCGAAAATAATCCATAACAAAAAATGAGAAAGAGGGGATTAAGCGGGCCTCACCACAAAGCCCGCTTTGGTTTCGATAATATCGACACCAACAAAGGCCGTACCACCACACCCTTTGTTTCGATTTTGTACCACACCACATATAATGTAGAGAGGAGAGAACTGCAATGGTCCTCAAAATATACAAGTGACACAATACTATATTAACATTATGAAAGACTTGCATATGTGATGATGCTCATAATAATGTGATATTAATATATTAAACCCAGATTCACAAAGTCCATATAAAAGAAAACCATTTTCAGAGATATGCAAAGAGTTCTTATTACCGGCGGTTTGGGCCAGGTCGGAAGCTATCTTGTCGATCACCTCCATGAAGATAACGAAGTGACTGTACTCGATAACTATTCCTCCACGACAAGAGAGATGCTTCCTGAAGATGTACCTGTGATAAAAGCAGACATAAGGGAAGATGTTTCAGAACACGTACAAAATGCCGATGTGATCATACATACTGCCGCCCAGATAAGCGTTGTAAGGTCGATGAACGAACCTCTTTTCGATGCACAAAACAATATTATGGGTACGTTGAACCTGCTTGAGGAAGCACGCCATGCGGATATTGAAAGATTTGTGTATTTCAGTTCAGCTGCTACCTACGGAAACCCTGTTGAGTTGCCAATACCTGAAACACATACGCAAGAGCCATTATCACCATATGGTGCCAGTAAGCTTGCAGGAGAAAAATATTGCCTTATGTATAACAAGGCATACGGATTACCAACGACCTGCATAAGGCCTTTCAATATATACAGCCCCAGACAGGACCCCTCGAACCCGTATTCAGGAGTTATCTCAAAGTTCATGGATAAAGTATCAGGAGGATCTGCCCCGATGATCTTTGGTGACGGGGAGCAGACCAGGGATTTCATCCATGTTCAGGATGTTGTGGATCTGGTGGAGTTTATGATCTCGAAGAAAGCGGCCATTGGAGATGTTTTCAATGCAGCTACAGGCAAGGCCACCACTATCAATGAGCTTGCAGAGATCATTATAGAACTATTCGAAAAGGATGTCAAGGCAGCTCATAAAGAACCACTTGCAGGAGATATAAAACACAGTGTAGCCGATATTTCAAAGGCTGAGAAACTGGGATTCGCTCCGAAAGTGGATCTGAGAAAAGGACTTGAACAATTTTTGGAAAAATGAAATATGATGAGGCTAAGAATTGCCTCATTTTAAATTTAATTCCCACAGGAGATGCGATCTACACAGTATGCAGCTTCTTCATCGTTTAGCTATGTAAATGCAAATTTGCGGAGTTATTCGCGATACCATCTTATTCTTTAGCAATATCTTCGATAGTTACAATACACATCCCCGACACCTACCGGGGCTGATGTTTCTGAATTGTAAAAGGATACACATATCCTTTAGATCTGCATATCAAAACCAATCGCGAGTGACAAAAATACAGAAGAGAGATAAAGAGACATCCAATATGAAGAAGGCAAAATTAATTTGATCTAAATTGAATATTTAAATATGACATCACAAGTATATTAACTTTATCAAAATTATAAAAACAGGACATGGAACCACATATTATTTATGTATTGGAACAGATAAAATAATAAAACAATTAAGGATGAGACCAATGGAAGAACTACAGATCAAAGTAGAGAAAGCACATCCAATCGATTTTGGACGGGGTATCATACGTCTTGATCCGAGCACATTGCTCAGTTTACAGCTATCTCCAGGGGACATTGTGGAGATCGTTGGGAAAAAGAGAACCGCAGCTAAGGTATGGCGTGCAGACCGTCAGGACTGGGGACAGGGGATAGGTCGTATCGATGGGTTCACCCGTCAAAATGCAGGAGTAGGTATTGGGGAAAGGGTTCACATCCATAGGACCGAGATACTTGTGGCGGAGAAGGTCATACTGGCACCTCCTGAAGGTGTGATGATGGAATTCGGTTCTAACATAACCGCTATCATCAAACATAATATACTGAAACGTCCGTTCGTTGCAGGGGATATCATTCCAATAACAAGTTCAATGACCCAATCAGTACCTGGAAATCAGGCGATACCTCTTGTTGCTATTAAGAGCGAGCCTGAAGAAGGCATTTTGATGGTCAATGAGAGTACAGAAATAGAACTGCGCCAGAAACCTGTGGAAGGTTATGAGGACACTGCCAGCGGCATCACTTATGAGGATATTGGCGGTCTTGGGGACGAGATCCAGAGGGTCCGCGAGATGATAGAGCTGCCTCTGAAGCATCATGAGATCTTCCAGAGACTCAATGTCGAACCTCCCAAAGGGATTATCCTTCATGGACCTCCAGGCACGGGAAAGACACTTATTGCAAAGGCAGTTGCCAATGAATCAAGGGCGAATTTCCTTTATGTTGCAGGTCCTGAGATAATGGGACGGTTCTATGGAGAGAGCGAGGAACGCCTGAGAAAGATATTCGAGGAAGCGGCCGAGAATGCGCCTTCCATCATATTCATAGATGAGATAGATTCCATTGCCCCAAAACGTGAGAACGTGACAGGTGAGGTCGAACGCAGGGTAGTGGCCCAGCTTTTGACGCTTATGGATGGCATGGATGAGAGAGGACAGATAGTCGTTATCGGAGCTACCAACCGCGTGGACTCCATCGACCCGGCCCTTCGCAGACCGGGAAGATTCGACCGTGAGATAGAGATAGGGGTGCCGGATAGCGATGACAGGCTGGAAGTGCTCCAGATACATACTCGCGGAATGCCGCTTGCGGAAGATGTAGATCTTGAACATCTCTCCACCTACACCCAGGGTTTTGTGGGTGCGGACCTGCTTTCACTTGTCCAGGAAGCTTCAATGCGGTCCCTGCGCAGGATCATCCCAGAGATAAATCTTGATGAGGATGAGATCCCACAGGAAGTACTGGAAAAGCTCATTGTCCAGGCTGATGATTTTGAGGAAGCACTTAAGGAAGTGGAACCTTCCGCCATGAGAGAGGTGCTTGTGGAAATACCGTCCATTACATGGGAGGATGTTGGTGGTCTTGATGATGCGAAGCAGGAGATCGTCGAAGCTGTCGAGTGGCCGCTGAAACATCCGGACAGGATCATTGAGATGGGGATCAAGGCGCCTAAGGGGATCTTACTGTATGGTCCGCCAGGTACCGGAAAGACCCTTATTGCACAGGCTGTGGCAAATGAGGCGAATGCTAATTTCATTAGCATAAAGGGACCACAGATGCTGTCAAAGTTCGTGGGTGAGTCCGAGAAGGCTGTACGTGATACTTTCAAGAAAGCAAGACAGGTATCCCCTTGCATCATCTTCTTCGATGAGATAGATTCCATTGCTACAACGAGGATGGCAGATAGTGAGACCGGAAGAAGCTCACAACAGGTCGTCAATCAATTGTTGACAGAGCTTGACGGATTGGAGCCTCTAAAGGAAGTAGTAGTTATTGCTGCTACCAACAGACCGGATATGCTCGATCCTGCCCTGATGCGTTCAGGAAGGTTTGACAGACTTGTGCTTGTAGGCAGTTCCACGATCCAGGGAAGGGAAAGTATATTCAACATCCATACCCGCAACGTGCCGCTGGATAGCGATGTCAGTATCCAGGAGCTTGCTACCATGACCGAAGGGTATGTAGGGGCTGATATAGAATCAGTGTGCAGAGAGGCTGCAATGCTTGCACTGCGCGAGGATTTTGATGCTGAGAAGGTAAAGGCAAGGCATTTCTTTGCTGCAATCGAGAAGGTCAAGCCTACGATTACAGAGGATATGGCCGAATTCTATAACAAGGTCCAGGACAAACTTAAGGGTGGAACTCATAAACAAGAAACAAGTTCTTATATGGGTTACATGTAAAGATTCTACTAAATATTCAAAGGGAGATAAAGGATGGCAAAAGTGTTTGCAAAGAACCTGACCAATAAACAGGTAATGGCCACAGATGGAACCGAGCTAGGCGTACTGAACAATATAGTGATGGAAAATAAGACAGGTGAGTTGGAAAACCTTATCATTAAGCCGGATATCGGCCTGGATACTTCCAAATATCAAAAGGACGGACAGTACATCGTCGTTTCTTTTGATGCGGTCAGTGCTATCAAGGATTACATAGTTGTTGATAAGCTCATGGCGAAAAGCCTGCCACGCAACAACCTGTAATTCCCTTTTTTATTTAGAGCAGGCCATTGGAGATAGCATACTCAATGGCCTCAAGGGTACCTTTGCCAAAGGACGCCTGGGTCATGTATTTTGCAGCCAGTCTTGCTTCATTGTCTGCATTGCCGACTGCAATCCCAAACCCTGCGACTTGCATCATTTCGGCATCGTTACATGAGTCGCCGATGGCAAGATAATCTGAGGGTTCAAGCCCCATAAGCTCTGCAACTGTCACTAGCCCTGTGCCTTTATTCATGCTACTGCTTTTGATGTGGATGGCATAACCGGTGTCGATGATCTCTATGTCAATACCGTGTTCTGAGACGGTCCTGCGGAGATCTTCGACTGCGACATCCCTGTTAAGTACGACCTCGGTCTTGCGATATGCAGCATCGAGCTTTACCAATTCATAATATTGAGAAAGCAGCTCATAGGCTTTTTCGCATTCTTCTTTGCCATCGGCTATAATGGAAGGACTGTCAAAACCGGTGGAGACCACGCCCCCGTTCTCTGCTATTACGATGCCGCTGATGCCTATGAGCTTTGCAGCGGCGTGGACATAGCATAGAGGATTGCCTGTAGACAGGATCACCGGTACGTTCAATTCGCGAAATCTTTTTGCGACATCGAGGTCCAGTGACCTGTTTGGGTTGGTTATAGTTCCGTCAATATCAATGACAATAGCTTTGAGGACCATGCCACCAGATATGACGAAGAAACATATAATTGTTTACTCAGGCATCCCCAAGACCATCTGTTGTGACGGAGATGAGTGCTTCGCCATCCGGCAGGTTCGGAGAGTCCACGAGCTTGACTATCCTTTTCTCGCCTTTGGATTTTCTTATGTAGAGCCTGAAGGTGGCAGTGTGACCGAGAATGTGACCGCCTATTGGTTTTGTGGGGTCGCCGAAGAAAGCGTCAGGTTTTGACATGACCTGATTGGTGACCACTACACATGCGTTGGAAAGATCACCGAAACGCAGGATGTCATGAAGATGTTTGTTGAGCTTCTGCTGCCGGTCGGCAAGTGTACCCCTGCCGATATACTCAGCCCTGAAATGGGCAGTGAGGGAGTCAACGATAAGAAGTTTGACTGGCATCTCGGTATTTTTGAGCTCGTTGGCAAGCTCATTGGCGGAGTCCACAAGAAGGATCTGATGATTGGAATTGAAGGCACGTGCCACATGGATGTTCTTGAGGAATTCCTCAGGGTCGTACTCGATGCCGTGCTTATCAGAGATACCTTTTACCATCTGTGCGATCCTTTCAGGCCTGAAGGTGTTCTCGGTATCGATCATGATCACAGAGCCACCAAGACCGCCCTGCTCGGGAGGCAATTGTACGTTCACAGCAAGCTGATGGGCGATCTGCGTCTTTCCAGACCCGAACTCCCCATACATTTCCGTGATGGACTGGGTCTCTATCCCGCCACCCATCATCTCATCGAATTCCGTGCACCCGGTGGACAGTTTGCCCACAAGTTTCCGCCTTTCAAGAACAAGGTCGCCGGTCTCGAATCCACCGACATCCGCCGACTGCCTGGCGGCGTTGATTATCTTTGCAGCTGTAGATTCCCCGATCTCCGCACTGTTGGCAAGTTCTGCCGGAGAGGCTACAGCAATGGCTTCAATAGTAGTGAATCCGGCATCCTTGAGCTTCTGTGCTGTTGCTGGTCCTACGTGATCAAGATCTTCCAATAATACTTCTGTCATTTTAATTACTCCTTAAGGTGCACTAGTTTCTTTTGTTCATGTGTGCACATTTGTTCTTCATTTATCCCCCAGGACTATATATACATAAGGTAAGCGGGTTGAAAGTATTCAAAGCATGATATCCTTTGGAAGAAATATAAGAATACAGATATTATTACTGAATCAAAGCTCCACTTCCATGAAGAAACACCGTTTCAATACGAATGTCAAGAATAAAATTAAAATATATATAGATATAAAAGTATTATTTCACACGAGGAATACTAGTGAACACATCAGAGATATTAACAGAATTTATTGAAGATACTGGAAAAACAGTCAGTGACCGAACACTCAATAAATATAAAGACGCAATCGATCTATTTGCATTATTTCTAAGAGATACCAAATATGATGAGAACGAGGATCTGGAATATGACGTCAAGGAAGAGCAGAAGCGTGTTTTGGCAGCATTGGACTTTGACTTTTCGGAGGTTACTTCTGAAGCAATAGAACAATTCCTCGGATATTTTTTGATACGAAAAGTGATGGACACAATTTCTTTTAAAGATGATGTTTCAAAGAGAATGCACAAATTTGTCAAGTGGGCATATCAAAAAGGATACATGAGCAAAGAGAATTATGAAGATTGCGAGCCAATGGTTAAAAGATTGAAAACCGATGTCCGCTTAGCTGAAGAGTTATTTTTTGTTTTGGCAGATTATGTCGATGAAGATCAACCTGAAAATTGTGAAGAAGAGTCCTACGAAGATTATTTCCAGATCAAAAAAGTAACACCAGGAAAACTTTATTTGGAATCGATTTATCCTTTTGGTGATGAACTGGACGAAGAGATAATTGTGAAAGTTCCAGAAAAGATCAGTTCGATGTGCAAAGCTGATTGGCAGATATATATGGAAATAGCAAAATGTGGACCAGAATGGAAGATCCTCATGAGTGGAAGTGTCTATCCAATTCCGTATTAAAGATGAGAGATTAGCTCTGAAAGAACACAATATTTTTACTGAGAAGTAAGAACTAGGTCAGCTTTTTTCGGTCGTAAAAAGAAACTTTCATATCTTGAACAAATATACGATCAGCCAGAAGCATCGCTTATTGTCCTATACAGCAGAAGGCGTGGGGGAAAGACCGAACTTGACAGAGAGTCCCTAAGGGTAGGAAAGGATCGTACCTTTTTGATGATAGCTAACATCATTTTACCCCCAAGGAATAGTATTATTGAACAGTTATTAGCTGGTGTGTACATGCTTGCCCTTCACTTGCAGCCACATCTTTTCAGATGTTACGTAATCTCACAACCCCCTATGGACACAATTCCCAAAAACGCCGTCATAACACTTAATGTGCTTACACATTAAGTCAAAATCATGTTTATCATTGGGCGTTTGGGGATTACACTGGCGATCTTTTTGATCATATCGCTTCTTATTCCGTCCATTCGGAAGAGGATCGATTATCGGTTCGTTGCCATTGGGGCACTTTTATCGGACCTTATCGACAAGCCGATAGGGAGATTGTTCTTTGAAGAGATATTTGCCAATGGAAGGATATTTGCCCACATATTCTTGTTCGTATTAGCCATCTTCCTTTTGGGTGTCTTCATTTACAGGCAGCAGAGGGAGAATGGATCAGGGATGATCGTTCTGTCTTTTGCCAGCCTCATACATCTTTTACAAGACCGTATGTGGTTAGTACCGCAGACTTTCCTGTGGCCTGCTCTGGGATGGGAATTCCCTCATGGGTCTGTTTATGGAGGATTTTCACATTACCTATCCGTAGTCACCACGAACAGTTTTGCACCTGAGGTCTCGAACACATACATGTTCGAACTTGCCGGACTTGGAGTGTTCATAGTAGTGATATACTGGCAGCTCTTCAGGATCATTGTACCACACACGACAGATCAGGATTCATAACATTTATTCAGAGAGTGCCGAATTACTGACATCACACCATTTCCCCATCCCAAAACCACCATCCCAAATGTCACACCCACGCCCGCCAATCCATCATAACACTTATGACATACGAACCCCTTTTGCAAGCGATGGGAAGAACAGCGGTAGGAGGAACCTTTGAATTCCTTCACGATGGCCACACGGCATTGATCAGAAAGGCGTTCGAGATGGCGAAAGGCGACATTGTGGATATCGGCCTTACATCCGATGAGATGGCCAAACAGAAGAACAGGAACATCCCCGATATTGCAACCCGCAAGAAGAATCTGACCGCTTTTATCGAGCAACTTGGCATACCTAAGAAAAGGTACAATATACAGACCCTGAAAGATCCTTATGGCTCGACAATCAAAGAAGATTACGAGTTCATCGTAGTATCCCCTGAGACCCATCCCGTTGCCCTGAAGATCAACGAGATAAGAAAGGCTGCCGGAAGAGGAGAAATAAAGATAGTGAGCATAAACTACGTAATGGCGGATGATGATCTCCCCATATCGTCCACACGTATCGGCCAGGGAGAGATCGATGTGCACGGGCATTTGAAGCTTAAATGAAATGGCTTTTCAGGTGTGAACTACTAACCTCCAAGCACTCCACAAATGTACCAATTTAAATTATTATGTGTTTTCTTTTTATACATTCATTCTAAAAAAAGTACAACCGTCCCCCTTAAATATTTTTAGACCATCAATATATTGGGAGTAGAGGTGGTAAATACTATCAGTGTAGAGAAGAACTGCCCTGTATGTGGCAGTAAATTCGTGGTGGATAAGAGCGTAGCTGAGAGAGATCTGTGTTGCACACTCGGGTGTTGTTTGAAGATTACGAGTAGTTCACAGGATAATTTAGTACAGTTTTGAGAATATCGGCCAGCATTAAAGACATGAAGATATTTTGAGGATCTAGTGCATTAGTCGTACTATTATCAGATTAATCTGTTTTTAAGGAGTTATTATCATGGTGCGTGTCGGAGTAATCGGAACCGGAGTTATGGGTGTTAACCATATACGAATATATCACGAGATGGAAGGCGTGGAGCTTGTAGGAATTTCTGATATAGATGAAGAAAGAGTGAAAGAGCTATCCAGAAAGTATGGCACCGAGCCCTTTACAGACTATAAAAGATTGCTCAGAAAAGATCTTGATGCCATTAGCATCGTTGTCCCTACAAAGCTCCACAAACAGGTGTGTCTTGATGCCCTTGAAGCAGGGGCAAATGTGCTTGTGGAAAAGCCCATCGCTGATACGCCAGAAAATGCAGATATAATGATACAGGCTGCAAAGAATGCAGGAAAAGCCTTGATGATCGGACACATCGAAAGGTTCAATCCAGCGGTCATAAAACTTAAGGAGATCATCGATGCGGGCCTGCTTGGAAAGATAGTATCTATGTCGACCCGAAGAGTAGGTGCATACAATCCGAGGATAAGGGATGTAGGTGTTATCCTGGATATCGGAGTACACGACATCGATATTATCTCATATCTTTACGGCCTTAAGGTGAACAAGGTCCATGCCATTGCAGGTGCGAACATCCATCCGTTCGAGGATCATGCCTCCATACATTTAAGGTTCGACCATAACCAGACAGGTCTTGTAGATACCAACTGGCTGACCCCTCACAAGATACGCAACCTTACAGCCGTAGGAATTAAAAGCGTGGCATATCTGGACTACATCAACCAGACTTTAGAACTTCATGACGAGAAATGGATAAGGGAAGCAAAAGTTGACAAAGCCGAACCCCTCAGGAACGAGCTGGAGCATTTCATCAAATGTGTGAGCACAGGTGAAATGATACACTGCAACGGAGAGGACGGAAAACATGCACTGGAAGCATGCATGGCTGCCATTGATTCATACAAGCAGGAAAAGACGATCCAATTGTGATCGACACAAACTAAATTTTCATATTTATAACACGGATAACACAGGTTGATATCATGAGTGATAAGTTACAGAAGATCATAGATGCAAGAGGACCCATCAAAAAAATAGGTGTTCTTGGTATGGGATACGTAGGCATACCTGCAGCAGCTCTTTTCGCAGATGTTGACAAATTTGAGAAAGTCCTGGGATTTCAGAGGAATTCCGCATCCTCCGGCTACAAGATCGACATGATCAACAACGGTGAAAGCCCCCTAAAAGGCGAAGAACCCGGCCTAGAAGACCTCTTAAGAAAAGTCACCGATACCAAAAAGTTCGAGTGCACCCCCGACTTCTCAAGAATTACAGAGTTGGACGCAGTGACCCTTGCTATCCAGACCCCATTCAAAAATCCCGCAGACCTCATCCCTGATTTCGGGGCCCTGATCGAGGGCATACGCAACGTAGGCAAATACCTCAAACCCGGCATGCTTGTAGTACTGGAATCCACCATCACCCCGGGAACCACAAAGGGAATGGCTAAAGAAATCCTCGAGGAAGAGTCCGGCCTGAAAGCAGGAGAGGATTTCGCCCTGGCCCATGCCCCCGAACGCGTAATGGTGGGCCGCCTCCTCAAGAACATACAGGAACACGACAGAATTGTCGGAGGAATAGACGAGACCAGCACAAAACGAGCCATCGAACTCTACTCCCCAGTCCTCACAAAGGGAAAGATAATCCCAATGTCCGCCACCGCAGCCGAGGTCACCAAAACCGCCGAGAACACATTCCGGGACCTACAGATCGCAGCAGCCAACCAGCTCGCCCTCTATTGCGAATCCATGGGGATCAACTTCTACGATGTACGTGCAGGAATAGACAGCCTAAAAGGAGAAGGCATTACAAGAGCCATCCTCTGGCCCGGAGCCGGAGTCGGCGGTCACTGCCTTACCAAAGACACCTATCACCTTGAACGCGGCATAGAGATAGCCGGTGAAATGCCTTTAGACTATCCCAAAAATGCTGATTCCATCTACATCCTGGCCCGCAAGGTGAACGATTTCATGCCCAATCACATGTTCAAGCTCACCGAAGAAGCCCTTGCAGCCGCCGACAAAAGGATCAAAGGCTCAAAGATCGCCATGTTAGGCTGGGCCTTCATCAATGATTCTGATGATGCCAGGAATCCCCCATCAGAGCCATACAGAGACCTTTTAGTTGAAGCTGGTGCTGAAGTTATGGTGCATGATCCGCATGTGTTGAACTATCCGAATGTTGAGATAGAGAAGGACATGGAATCAGTAGTGAAAGATGCCGATGCAGTCGTGATCCTGACCGGCCACTCCGAATACTTCAAGCTGGATCCTGCTGAGGTTAAAGCATTGATGGGGAAAGATCAGCCTGTTGTTGTGGATGGCAGGAACGTGATCAAGCCTGAGGAATTTATTGATGGAGGGTTCGTTTATAGAGGGATTGGAAGAGGGGATATTAACTGAACATCTGAGGTAATAAGTTTAGAAGGAGGTCATCCGGTGATACAGAGGACATGGAACTGCGGGATTTTGTGTGCATATATATGTGGGGAGCTAGCATGGGCACTAACAATTTAAAAATACCATCCACCGTTTCTCTGGAACATATACCCCACTTTTGGGAACAGAATGAAATTCTTATCCTTATAGTTGATCTGAATGACTATGATACATTGAGTACAGATCATCTGGATGACATTGAAAAAGAACATCTGGAAAGCTTGCAAACCGAGTATTTCAAAAAAAGATACATAACATCCAGAATGGTTTTGAAATATATTCTGTGTAGTCTCCTCAAAGAACGAGCCGTATACGACATATCCATGTATAAAGACAAATGTGGAAGAGTCCATGTACGCGATCATAAAGAAGTACATATCTGTATCTCCTATACTGAAAATATTGTCACCTTGGCAATCTCAAAGATCGAGGTTGGTATTGATGTCGAACTTAGAAAATTGCGGTCCCTTACAAATGTTTCAAAATACCTGCACACAACACTTTTACATGCCGACACATATGCGAATGGTCACGATCCTTTAATGATATGGACCCTGAAAGAAGCGTATTGTAAGTTTTCGAATAAGAGCATTTTTTCTAATTTTAATAAAGAATTAGATCTTAACAATATCTGTCATTCAAATTATATTATAAACAACAAATACATACTTGCCGTTGTTACTGATTCGGATCAGTATACAATTAATATTAGTCGTCTTCAGAAAATTGTCTGTAACGGAAACTCAGCATAATTATTGTAGATCAAAATGAAGTATGGAATAATACCAATGTTAAAAATATATTAGTGCAACTGTTAAAAATATATTAATATAATTGGGAACAATATTATACATAACAAAGAACTAACTTGTATCCCTCACGATCATCGATTCGCAAAAAAGGAATGCATGGGGGCTTAACACTTCAATGATCGAGGCAGATACTTCATCCGAAGACTATGTCAGGGACATGTTCTGATCTTGGAGGCCATTCAGCAGAGAGGTCATGTGATGGATGGACGTAACATCCTTTAATAAACAGGTTCCAAGATTTAATCGTGATAGAAAATAGAAGAGAACTCAGAAATCAAAGGAGCAGTACGAAAAGAAAATCATGTGAAAGAATCTAAGAAGTGGGCAAAGAGGTGTTCAATGCAGGAAAAGTGGTGCTTACTAAGGTCCACAACAACATTGGTACACCAACAAATAATCACGATCTGACGCATTCCCATCCCAGCTCTCGCAAGGAGTCTCCTGCGTTAAGTAAGATGAACAACATATTTAAAATCGGTAATGACAATGATATCTAATAGAGATAAAGTAACTTCAGTAGTTCGCTAATTTCAGTACTTCGCTAATATTCTATCTCCTCCATAATAACCCCAATTTAGCTACAACATTCAATTGTTAATCTAACCCTCAACTTCTTTCTTACCCATTCCATAACAAAATGAATGAACATATCAAACCTAAACATATCGTATTCAATTACCTGCGGTCCTCTTTTAACTCTCGTGAAGTGCCTTCTTTGTAATGTTACCCACGTATTTTTGAGAAGAAAAGAAACCAACGTATAGAAATATCGGAACATGGGATTTTTAGAAGATGTCTTTGGCTTTACAATATTTCTCATCCTGTAGGATGCCTCAATAGCAAATCTTTTCCTGTAGGTCGTACTTACTTTTCGAGGATCCCAATCAGTACCGTAAACAACAAATCCAAAGTTTTCACAGCCCGTTTCCCCTCGATTTCCCTTCTTATATTTAACGTCAATAACGACATCGAGTTTAACATTTCCCTCAGCACCTTTCATGACATATGTGTCATAACGCTTTTTTCTACCCATTAGAACCGTTTTGATTTTTCTCCCTCTTTTGACAACAGGAATAATATGGGGAATCTCTTTTTCCTGTAAAAAAGCAAAAACTTTAGATGAATAGAATTCCCGATCTAAACAAAGGACGTTGACCTTGAAATTAAGTTCATCAATCCGTTTTATAAAACAGTTAATATAATCAGTCTTTAATTTCCCATTTTCGACAGGCAGCACAGAGATTGTAAATCTTTTATTATTGTTAATAATGTAAAGTGATACATAGGAATAGAACGTGTTCGTTGATTTTTTAGCCTGTCCTCTGATAAGGTACTTTTTGTTTTCTTTATCCCTTTTTCCATAGTATGGATCGTTTGTATAATCGATAGCAAAGTCATATTTTTGGTTTTGGTTGAGAGTTCCAAGTGCTGTTTGCATGAGTATTTTTGCATTTGATTCAATGAGTTGATCCATACTCATTTTTTTCAAATGATACCTTATTGATGTTTCGCAAGGCGTCTCAAGATACTGTTTATTTATTGAATGTGCGGATTTTTTATCAACTGCCATACCTAGAAGAGTGTGAAATAGGTCTTTACGGGTAAGTGAGCCATTTATAGGAATGTGAATGTTGTCGAGAAGAGGTTGCAAAGCGTTTTTTGTACATTCGTATGGAGTTAGTTGTAATCGAGAAAACATGGGGAGGCGGCATTATTCGCATATAAATTTGCTGGTAGGTAATGGGGTTATGTGGATTCAGATAAAATTAGCGAACTACTGAATATAGATAAGTATTGCTATGAATTCACAATATCAGTCCGACAAGTGAATACCAATGATGCTGCTTAATGACGATTCTGAAATACAGATCAGCATAATTTGAAGTACAGATATACACGTGTTTTTATATAACAGACTGAGCGGAAGCCAATGCCCTTATGAATGATTTCAGATGCGAGATAAGTCATCTTAAAATGTATGAAAAAACACGCAAATGTACACTAAATGCATTCCCACATACACAACGATACACATCCCAAAAAAAGACACGATTTTATATCAGTCTGCCATACAATAATTCATGGGACGAGAATTTTCAGACAGGGATAAAGAGATCTTCAACAAGCTTGCACCTGAGAACGGCGGTACGCACATGTCACCCATGGGACACCCATATCCGTTCATTTTGAGACCCATATCCCACAAGTTCGTGGAAGACTCGGATGATTTCAGGGAACGACTTGAGAGACTTACCGGGGAAGAGCTTGACTACCTTGTAGGCCTTGCCTTGGAAGGGGAAGAGGACATCAGGTCCCTTGAGGATGAGGACGTGGACACGTTCTTCGAGCTTGTGGAAGAGAAGGTCTCAGAGGAGCGGGCAAAGGAGCTGCGCCTCCATCTGGGGATGGCATGAAGCAACTGCTCTTCGGGACCGCAGGGGCCCCCCTAAGCTCAAAGAAGAAAGGCTCCATTGAGGGGATCAAGCGGGTAAGGGAGATTGGGCTTGACTGCATGGAACTGGAATTCGTGCGAGGGGTTCGCATGAAAGAAGAGACCGCTGCAAATGTCCGGCAGACCGCCGAGGAAGAGAACGTGGCCCTCAGTGTGCATGCCCCTTATTACATCAACCTCAACTCCGCCGAAGCAGAGAAGATCGAGGCCAGTATAGAGCGTATATATCAGTCCGCACGTATCGGGGCTCTCTGTGGAGCATCATCCATCGTATTCCATCCTGCCTATTACCAGGGCCAGAGCAGCGAAAAGGTGATGGAGAAGGTCACCGTGCTGCTCGAAGGTCTTACTTCAAGGCTCGCTGACGAGGGCATCGATGTGGTGCTTCGCCCGGAGATCACCGGCAAAGCGACCCAGTTCGGCAGTCTGGAGGAGACCCTTATGATGGCATCAGCCATCGAGGGGGTAATGCCCTGCATAGACTTCTCCCATCTGCACGCACGCAGCTGCGGAGAGTATAATACCATGGAAGAGTTTAGAAGCGTTCTTGAGAGCGTGGAAAATACCCTGGGAAGGGGTGGGCTGGATAACATGCATTGCCATGTCTCCGGCATAGCCTATGGGGATAAGGGGGAGAAGAACCACCTGGTGCTTAGTGAGTCGGACCTTAACTATATGGATCTCATGGCAGTATTCCAGGAGTTCGACATAAAGGGGCTTGTGATATGTGAAAGCCCGAATCTTGAAGAGGATGCCCTTCTTTTGAAAAGCACCTTCGTAAACTGAGATCCATGGGAACGGTAACCAAAGGATAAACGGGTCTTTATGAGAATTTAAAAAACTTCCGGTCGTAACCATTATTTACTAACAGAAGGAAACTTAAACATAAGAAGATTTTATAAAAGGAAGTTCTGTGACACAACGCAGAACATTTCGAGAGGGTGGTATTTATGAGCAGATTATGCACTGGAATAACGTTAGTTTTGTCCCTATTGATCACATTGTCATTCATAACAGTGGCATTTGCAGATACCATGAATGACGAATACATACTGGAAATAAGCATTGATGAGAACCACGTCAGTTTTGCCGATCATAATGGCACGGCAGAAGGCAACTGGATCGCCTTAAGCGGCGGAACAGCCAAAAGCGTACCCGTCACCATAGAGGTCCTTAAACAAACATCAGAACTTGTAAAAGAAACACCCGAAGGGACTGTTTACAAGAACCTGAACATATGGGTAGGCTACGAAGGATTCTCCATCCCAAAGAACATAAAGGACGCAATACTGGAATTCAATGTAAATACCGCATGGCTTGAAGAGAACAACATCGAACCCCACAGGGTCTTCATGAAGTATTACAACTCTGAAACCGATAAATGGGAAACCGTCCCGACAACATATATTGAGACCCTTGATGGTATTGCCTACTATCAGGCAACTCCGGACTCATCCTCACCCTTTGCCATTGTAGGAATGGAAGACAAGGACACCCAGAAGAGCATTTATGACCTCGACACAGAGACAGACCATTCGTATCAGGATAATTCAAGCTCGATCAAAAAAACGATGTTCACCTCCAATTTGATCACCCTTATCGCAGGAGTGATAATTCTGGCAGGAACATTAGTGTCCTACAGAAAGAACCGTAACAAAGAGTGAATCCCACTCTTTGTCTTTTTTCTCATTAACATCGACCGGACAATTATAACGTCCTGCAAACGATATCAATCATAGCCCATCCCTTGTACGAACCATATTGAAGTGTGATATCTTTGCTCATTCGATCGCGAACCGGATCCGTTCTTTGAACCCTAACACCGGAAATAAAGATAAAATAAATTCAGTCACCCATTCAATATTGAAGGGTTTTCCTTTTTCATTGACATCTTGCCACACCCCATTGCAGAAAAGAGATGTAGATCAAATAAGGAACAAAAAAAGAAGAGCATAAGGTTTACTCATCCCTTCATCCCGTGGACAGGAACATGATAGCAAGTATTGCCATCATTGACAATGCAATTGGAGCTCAGGGACATTCTCACTAATAGCCATGAACGGACCTTAACTGAAAAGAAAGGCCTAAAAGCTAAATATCATACAGGTAGAAATGGAAAAATAATATGAGCCCATGAAAAGCTCAGTAATTCTCACAGACCTCAAAGAAGTTCATGAACAACTCTTCCCCTTTATGGGTATGAGCAACCTCAGGATGCCACTGCACCCCATAGATAGGCCTCTCTTCATGACGCATTGCCTCGATCTCACAGACATCTGAACGGGCGAGATGAATGAACTCATCAGGAAGTACTGTGACCTCATCCGCATGAGAAGCCCACACAGAGGTCCTCGGACCAAGTCCTTTCAGTATATCATCCTCTTCGATCACCTCAATGTCGATGGCTGCATATCCACCAAGCTCACCTGCACCGGTCTGTCCGCCAAAGGTCCTGGCTATAAGCTGGTGTCCGAGGCATATACCAAGAATAGGAATGTCAATGCTCTCCACATATTCCTGACAGAGGCCAACACGTTCCATGGAAGGACCACCACTAAGAATGATGCCATCCGGCTCTTCATCAAGGATATCCTCTACGGAAGTGGTGTTAGCCACGATCTTCGTATCCATATCAAGGTCACGCACCGTACGATGAATAAGGTGACAGAACTGGCCATAGTTGTTGATAACAAGGATCTTTAATTCTCTCATGATGAAAATCACACCGTTAAGGTCAATACTCGCAGTATTGATGAATCTATATATAAGACTATTCCACATTTCAAAAGGAAACAAATAACAAAGTTTAAATATTACTCCGTGCTAGTATGTCACATAGTAACACGGTGAAGATACATACCGATATTAACCAAATAACAGAGAGTGATATATATGGCAGAGATAGGAAAAAGGATACGAATTGAAAGAATTATGCACAGAGACAGCAGGAACATGGTCATCATCCCAATGGACCACGGTATGTCCGATGGACCTATCAGAGGAGTGATAGACATAGCAGATTCCATCAATAAAGTAGCTGAAGGCGGAGCTAATGCCATTCTCATGCAAAAAGGAATGGTCTACCATGGCCACAGAGGCTACGGCCACGATGTAGGCCTCATAGTCCACATGAGTGCATCCACATCCCTTGGACCTGACCCCAATGACAAGGTCCTCGTCTGCAAGGTCGAGGAAGCAATGAAAATGGGCGCTGATGCGGTATCCATCCATGTGAACATAGGCTCAGAAACAGAAGCAGAACAGCTCAAGAAGCTCGGATCCGTTGCAGAACAATGTGACGAATGGGGCATACCTCTGCTCTCAATGATGTACCCCAGAGGAAAGAACATAACAAATCCTCATGACCCACAGATGGTGGCTCATGCAGCAAGAGTAGGTGCAGAGCTGGGTTCCGATGTTATCAAGACGGTCTACACCGGAGATGTGGACAGTTTCAGAGAAGTTGTCGATGGTTGTCCCGTACCAGTGGTCATTGCAGGCGGACCAAAAACAGAGACCGACCAGGAATTCCTGGAAATGATCAGCGGAGCCATGGAAGCAGGTGCAAGAGGAGTTGCTATTGGCAGGAATGTATTCCAGCACCCTGACCCCATAAAGATGACAAATGCTATCACGCAGATCGTCCACCACAAGATGAGTGTCGAAGAGGCACTACAAACACTTAAATGATAAACTCCAATGGCGTATAATATGAAGGACAAGACAATTTGGATAAAGGCCGATAAAGGCCACTGGGAAGCTCACAAGGATAGAATAACAACAGGACTTGAGTCCGGTGCCAATTGTGTGCTCGTGAACTCTGACGAAGTGGAAAAAGTAAGGGAACTTGGCGACATACAGGTCGCTGCATTTGCCTATGACGACAAGTCCGGTGCTGACATAATTGTCGTTGGAAAGGGCGGAGAAGGAGACGGAACAAAACCATTGTCCCCTGACCCCATTGGTTCCCTCGACATGGTCACTGCGATCCGATTGAAAGAAAAAGGATTGACCGTCGGAGCCTACGTAGTGATACAGAACAAGAAATACGAAGAATTTGCTGCGGAGATAGGCAAAGAATGCGATTTCCTTATCATAGTAGGTACTGACTGGAAGATCATCCCCCTTGAGAACCTCATTGCCGGACTTCAGGATAGCAATGTGAAGATCATTGCCGGTGTGCGTGACCAGGATGAAGCAAAACTTGCCCTTGAGACCATGGAGCATGGCTCAGAAGGTGTCCTGCTTGACTCCGATGACCCCAATGCCATCAAAGCCACCGTTGCAGTAGCAGAAAGTTCAGGTATCGAGGACCTTAAACTTGTTCCCGGAAAGGTCACAAAGGTCGAAGCTGTGGGAATGGGAGATCGCGTCTGTGTGGATACCTGCAACATGATGGTCAAAGGCGAGGGAATGCTTGTGGGTTCACAGGCAAGCGGAATGTTCCTAGTACATTCAGAATCCGAAGAAAGCCCGTACGTTGCATCCCGTCCGTTCCGTGTCAATGCCGGAGCAGTTCATGCTTACGTAAAAGTGGGAGACAGGACCAGATATCTTTCCGAGCTCAGCTCCGGTGACGAGGTCACCATTGTCAATGCCGAGGGAAAACAGCGAACCGGTGTTGTAGGCAGGGTCAAGATCGAAAGACGTCCGCTCATGCTCGTAGAAGCCGAAGTAAATGGGGAGGTCATAAAGAACATCCTCCAGAACGCCGAGACCATCAAACTGGTGGACATAAACGGAGAACCCATCTCTGTGGCCGACCTGAAACCCGGAGATGAAGTAATGGTCTACTATGAAGGCGGAGCAAGGCATTTCGGAATGAAGGTAGAAGAAACGATAATCGAGAAATGAGCAATGTTGAAAATAGGGAAGTTCGATCTGGAAGAAAGGGCAGCTATCGTCGCTGCCATCAGCAACGAACCTTTACAACAGTCCGGGACCGCAGCCGAACATGGTGCAGACATCCTCGAGATAAGGTTCGACCTGCTTGGGATAACTACCCCCAAAGAGGCTGCAGACCTGTTGAGAACTGTCAAAGATAAGACCAGCCTCCCATGTATTGCAACCAATAGGTTACAAACCCAGGGCGGAAATTGGGAAGGTACGGAAGAGAGCAGAATTGCCCTATTGGAAGATATCATGCATCTTACAGATGCCGTGGATATCGAGCTTGAAACAGATGAACATCTCAGGGACAGGATAGTCAAAAAAGCAAAAGAGGAAAAGAAGACCGTAATAATATCCTCGCATGATTTTGAAAGAACGCCTGACAAAGCCACACTGAAGAGCATCCTTGACCACTCCCACAACGCAGGTGCCGATATTGCAAAACTTGCAGTGATGCCTGAGAATATGCAGGATGTACTGGACCTGCTGGAAGTGACAATGGAAGTAGACGATGTCTGCACGATATCCATGGGACAGATGGGAAAACACACTCGCATCATTGCCCCCCTATATGGCTCAAAGCTTACCTATGCAAGCGTATCCGATGCAGTGGCACCAGGGCAATTGAAAGTGGAAGACCTGAAAAAAGCAATGGAGATGGTGGAATGAAGAAGGTATTTGCAGTCCTTGGGAATCCCATAGAACATTCACTATCACCTATCATGCACAATTCAGCATTCGAAGCCCTGGACATGGACTGCACCTACCATGCATTCAGAGTTGAGAAGAACAACCTTGAAGATGCACTGCAGGGTGCAAAGGCCATGGGATTCGGAGGATTGAACCTCACAGTGCCCCTCAAAGAGACCGCCCTCAGTTTCGTTGATGCAGATCCCCTTGCTGCAAAGATAGGTGCGATAAACACCATTGACTTCAAGGACGGCATTAAAGGCTACAACACTGACGGCATTGGTGCAAAACGAACTATCGAGGATGAAGGTGTCGAGATTAAGGACAAGAATGTCCTGATCCTCGGAGCAGGCGGTGCTGCAAGAGCCATCGCATTCACATTTGCAGAAGCAGGAGCAATGGTGAACATTGCCAACCGAACCCCTGAACGTGCCATGCAGCTCGCTGCAGAGATCGGGGATGCAAGAGGATACGGGCTTGATATCGTTGACAAGGGCCTTGATGAGATTGATATTATTATCAATACCACCACCGTAGGACTGGGCAATTCCAATGGAACCCTTGTGAGCGCGGAGCAGATGCATTCAGACCTTGCAGTTTTTGATATAGTTTACAATCCGCTTATGACGAAACTGTTGCAGGAAGCAGAGACCGCAGGTGCAAGACCTATCACAGGCATTATGATGCTCGTATATCAGGGAGCTGAAGCCTTCCGCATCTGGACCGGAAGAGAACCACCCATAGAGATCATGAAGAGAACTGTCATGGAGGCATTGGACATATGAAAATGCTCATCATCGGCGGCACAGGAGAGATGGGGAAGTGGTTCACGAAGTTCTTTACTGATCACGGTTACGAAGTTGTGGTCTGGGGTAGCAGCGGAAAGACCGAGATAGCAAAACAGATGGGAGTTGAATTTGCATCAGACCTTGACGATGCAATCAGAACCTCAGATGTGGTGGTCATCACAGTACCAATAGACATTACTGCAGATGTTATCAGGGAGACAGCTCCGAAAATGAAAGCGGGAAGCTTGCTGATGGACCTGACCTCCATAAAGGCCGAACCTGTCAGGGCAATGAGAGAAACAGCACCTGAAGGCGTTGAGATCCTCGGCACACACCCCATGTTCGGACCATCCATTCCGACATTACAGGGACAGATAGTGATAATGAGCCCCACCAAAGGACGATCTGAGAAGTGGTTCCCCATAATGCGAAACCTCTTCGAGGAAAATGGTGCACATATAGAGATTATCAAGCCCGAGGAACACGATAAGTTCGTCTCTGTTGTTCAGGGTCTGACACATTTTGCATACATAACAATAGGGAACACGTTCAAAAGTCTTGATTTTGATGTTAGCATGTCACGGCGTTTCATGAGCCCTGTCTATGAGATAATGGTCGATTTCGTTGGCAGGATACTTGGGCAGAATCCCTACCTGTACGCGCACATACAGATGCAGAACGAACAGGTGTTAAAGGTCCATGAGACATTCATAAGTGAGTGTAACATCCTCTCTGAGATAGTCAGGGAACAGGACATTGAAGCATTCTGCAACAAGATGACAGAGGCTGCTGCTCATTTTAAGGACACACCATCCGCACTTCACCGATCGGACAAGCTCATCAATGCAAAAATATCCGAATTCGAGGAGATGATCGCATCTGTGGGAGTCGAAAGAGGCCTTTATCATAATTACTCAGGCGTCACACATGTGGGAACTATCAAGAAAGTGACACCAAGAGCAGTGATAATCTCCAAAGGTGGAAAGGACGTATACCTAAAGACAGAGAATGTCAGGCTGTACACCGAGAAGGAACTTAAGGGTTGGAAAGTGAAAAACCTCCCCCATCCAAAAAGGGATATTTCGGTATTGATACCTGCAGAGGCCGATGCATCGGTATTTGAGAAGGTCATCGATAATGATGAAAGGATAGTTTCGACCGAGATAATTGATACCTATTCGGGCATTTCCGATAACAGATTAAGTGTTACGTTCCGAATCACCATACTTGAAGAGAGCAACACAACAAAGATGCAGGTCGATGTTGAAAAACTCCTCTGTGGACTTGGTTGCGAGATACGAGGATGAACCTCTCCTATATATGCTATGAGGACAGAACAAATAGCCACATAAATAGAACACTACCTACGGTGATTATTTGAAAACTAATAACAAAGGGCTTAAAGCTGCCAATGTGCTCCCCGGAGGCATCGAAAAGTATCTCCGATTCTACAAGATGGGATTGTTCTTCATTTCCGTCTTTGGGATATACCTGGGAATACAGGGACTTTATCTTATCATTGTAGAAAATAACTACATTCCAGGATTTTGCCTGTTCGGTGCAGCACTGCTGATATCACCACCGCCCATAGGGATATCCAATATGGTTGCCCGAAATCTCCATATGGAACTCACAATGGGAATAAAAGTGGGATTCTCCACACTATTGTTGGCAATCGCAGTGTATTTCCTTTAAAAAAAAGGGAATAAGATAAAAATAGTATATTGATGCCTTCCGCATCACAAATTCTTTTTTAGATAAGACTGACAAGATCTTCAAGCGCAGCTTTTGGATCTTTGGCCTTTACAATGCCTGATGCGAGAAGCACACCAACTGAACCAAGTTCTATTGCAGCTTTAAGGTCCTCCCCTTTGGAGATACCTGCACCACAAAGCACCTTCACTGCTGTATCGATCCTCTCAACTGCTGCCACAGAACCTGTTACAACCTCTGGGTCTGCCTTTGATACAGGAATTCCAGAGCCTATAAGTTCCGGAGGCTCAACTGCAACATAGTCAGGACCTAATGCCGCTGCTGCGGCTGTTGTTGCAATATTGTTAGTACAGATTATCGTGCGAAGACCTTCGCCTTTTGCTGCTGTCACAGAAGCTTCGATGTCAGCAAGTTTCAGTCTGCACTCCGAGTGATTGATAAGCGTACCCACAGCTCCGGCATCCTTTATGCACTTTGCAAAAGCATGTCCGGTAAAACTACCTGCTCCGACACCATCGAGATGCTGGGAATATACGGGAACATCGACCTGGGATGCGACCCTGTAGATATCACAGAACTGAGGTGCGATAGCGATCTCGATCCCGCTTGCTCCACCAACCTCTTTACAGGCACGAGCTATCCTTACGGCACCTTCACCGGTACCTTCGAGATATGTCTTTAGGTTCAATACGATCAAAGGTTTCAAACTACCACCTCTAAAAAAAAAGAACGTGCGAAAGATCGCACGCTTAGAAATCGGTCATTATTCTGAACTGGTCGATCTCAGGCTTGTTCAAGCCTTCAATGAACTGGTCAGCTGCCTGCCTGACATCCTTTGAATTGGTGATAGCCCTGCCAACGACAAGGATATCAGCACCTGCTCCAAGTGCATCAGGGATAGTGTCAACACGTACACCACCAGCGACTG
Organism: Methanococcoides seepicolus; assembly: GCF_023684405.1. Taxonomy (GTDB): domain Archaea; phylum Halobacteriota; class Methanosarcinia; order Methanosarcinales; family Methanosarcinaceae; genus Methanococcoides; species Methanococcoides seepicolus. The sequence continues at coordinate 89,359 of NZ_JAGSOI010000001.1, forward strand.
CCACAAGGATCTTGGAAGAACGCTTCACTGCAAGTGCCTTGATACCTTCGATACTGCCCCATGCGTGAGCGGTCTCCTCGATGTCAATTGCACGGTGTAGTTCAACTACATCAGGAAGTACGTCCAATTGTTCAAGAACAGCTACTGGATCAGGAGTGTTCAATGTATCCATGACAGCATAGATACCTGTCTTGTGTGCCTCTTCAATTACCTTGTTGAGTGTTGCGATAGGTGCAAGAGCGGATACTACAATAGCATCAGCGGTTGCATCAGCCACCATACGTGCCTCAAGGTTACCTGTGTCGAGGGTCTTAAGATCTGCAACGATGAACGCGTCAGGTCTGACCTCACGTATTTTTGTAATGACATCCACACCATAGCGTTTGATAAGAGGTGTACCTGCTTCCAGTATCAAGTGGTCGCTCTTTGGGAGCTGCTTGATGATATTTAGGATAACAGGAAGGTTTGGATTGTCAAGTGCGACCTGCAAGTATGGAGCATCCCAAAGTTTTGAGATCTTGAATCCCATGACAGCGTGTGCAGCCCTGTCCTTCTCATGAAGAACTGTGTCAATGTCAGGGAAACCGTCAAGTGCGCGTTTAAGTGCCAATTTTGTAGCTCCGTAATTGTACCTGTAGATACGGTTATAGTCCACTGCCTGCGGGTGAATGAAAACGCTTGCAATAATGACAAGGTCTTCTGCCTTTTCCTTAGGGATCAGTCCTTCTTCCACTGCATCAGCAACTGCCTTTGAAACAGCGGCCTGTGCAGGACCGAATATCTGTGAAGCCTGGTCCATTCCCTTAACGGTCACTTTTGGAACGATAAGAGTGGATGGCTTTGTAGGTAAGTTCGGGCGGATGACAGAAAGAACGGGAGTGTGGCCTGCTGAAAGCTGGGTCATTCCTGTTGCGAATGCCTGTCCGACCGGCCCCTCCTTATCCCCGATCATAAGATCAACGTGTGCGAGCTCTGGTGCCTCGCCAATTAGTGCTTCTCCGATCAACATCATAGTTATCAATGCGCTAAATTGCTATGACTATATATATTAGTTCTGATGCAAAATTTGCAGCAAGGCATAAAATATAAAAAAGGTATTCCTAATTCATTATATATATTTGTAGAACAAATGGAATAATGTGATAATAGATATATATAACCACCTTATTAAAAAAAGGAACCTTACATTAATGTACCTGTTATCCGCAATAGTAGCCACATATTTCGCAAGTTGGCTACCTGATTTTGAGAACCTAATCGGCATAGAAGGTGCCAGAATCAGTTCAGTGGTATCATTTGGCGCACTGAACGGATTTCTCCTGGGACCTTTCTGGGGAGCTATCGCATCTCTTGCCGGCATAATGGCACATGTCATCATAAGACATCAAAGCCCTGATATGTTCCATATCCTCACACCGTTCTTCGTAGCAATGGCTTCCGTGGTGACAGGGCTGTGCATCACCAAAAGGGAGAAAGCTGCAATGATATTGTTCAGCATACTTATCCTTGGGTGGTACATTACCCCAATAGGAAGGGAATTATTATACTGGCCATGGTTCCACATTTTAGTTCTTGGCGGCTTTATCCTATTTCACCATAAATATCGTAGCCGGACAGGAAATATATACACATTCGCATTTCTCCTATTTACGACCCTAATTGCCATCCTTGCAGACCACCTTGCTGGCAGCATAACAGCGGCAATTCTCTTTGACCTTCCCCCACAGATGTTCGCATCCGTGGTGACCATATATCCAATCGAGAGGATAACACTTGCATTTGCGGCTGCTGCGATAGTATATCTTTTAATTATTGCACTCCAGACCACACTAATGGAATCGGAAACATTTCAGGACAAGGTCGAAGAGAAAAAAATGGATGAGCTGTTCAGTTATGTTGATGATGTAAAAGATATCATCGATAAAGAGAACAGTAAATGATCTTTTTTAAAATAGAGAAACCATATCTGAGATCTTTGTTGATGATCAGGAAGTTATCTTGTCAAGAGATTCCATGACATCGTAAATTTTCTTTGAGAACGAGTGGTCCGGTTCCGTAAGTACCAGAACCTCATTATCACAACGGACAGCAACATCACACATACAGGGGATAGATGCCAGAACCGGAAGATCGAACTTTTTACCTGAAAGATCAGTAGGATTGTCATTGTGACACATGTTCTCAATAATATAACAGTCCTTATCCAGAGGCATATAGACACCCCCAATGACCTGCTCCATCGACCTCTGCCTGGAAGCCCCCGGCCTGCCCACCGAGATGACATAATCTGCAACCGCAATTGCATTGACGGAAGTAAAATCCACACCAGCACCAGTATCCAGAATAACAACATCGATACCGGCATCTGAAAGGTCCCTCTTAGCAGTCATCAGGAGTTTCAATGCTTTTGACTGCCATTTTCGATCCTTGCTTGAAACCTCACGCACAGCAAGAATATCAGGATTAGAATAGCCAACATAGAACGCACCCTTGGTACCCATTTCCTTGCTGACATCCTTAATTACATCCATGACACCGTATCGCCCTTCAAAGATATCATTGACCCAGTGTTTAGCTTCAGGAAGCAGATAATTGAATGAACTGGGCGCCTTTAGATCAACATCCAGAAGGCATACGCTCTTTCCAACAGATGCATATGCAGATGCAAGATTAATTGCAAACGAGGTTTTACCGGAACCACCTTTATAAGAATGTACCGCAATTGTCAATGCCATATCCCTATCCCTTCAATATTGTAAAGTTTCAATTAGATAAATGATTAAACTTGTATATAAAATAATTCAAAGTAATAATTGACTAGTAATAAAGTTTACTTTACTTAAAATGATATTATATATACCACATTTCAACTCAATAATCAGATTGCTTAACTTGTTTACTTACCCAGCCCTTCCCCAATACTAAAATATACTTTCCTACCTTTCCTGTTCTTTGCAACATGACCCATTCGTACCAATTGGTTCAAATAATTGCTTTCAACCGCTCTCTCTTTATTGGTTCTCTCCGCAAGCTCGTCCGCTGTAGCCGAACCCAGCTCAAAAAGGGCTGTTGCAGTCGTACGTAAATGGTCTGGCAAAGTGAGCAATGTCATAACATCCAGAACATCTAAGATACCATCATCCGGTTCGTTATCAGATGATCCCTGGATAAGGATACGATCCAGTTTGCCACTGATCTCACGAAGGAGCCTGATCATTTCTTCAGTTGATGAATTATCGGTCATATGATCCCGCCAATATTATTATTGGATAGCATATATAGAATAAAGGAACAATTATACCAATCACGACATCCTTTAATATAAATGTATTGAAGGCTTACAGTAATACAACAGATTAAAAAAAAACAAAATAAATGAAAGATATTAGCAATTCTTCATATCATTTTTGACATATATACACCATCGCGATAATATCCAAACTTGCGATAATACTGCCTTACACCAATGCCACTGATAATAGAGATCTTTGAGTAACCTGCCTCTTTTGCCAGAAGTTCTGCATTCTCCAACAATTCAGCACCATAGCCCTTATGCTGCCAGTCCATACCCTCAGCACCTTTGCCCACCGGGACCATAGAACCATATACATGAAGCTCTCTCACCAATGCAGCATCCTGCAACTCTTCCCTGTGAGGTGTATTCGGGAACCGAAGACGTAAGAAGCCTATCAAAATATCAGTACCGGCATCCTCGAACGAAAGGAAATGTTCCTTTCCGCCACAGGAATCATAGGTATCGATGGTAAGCTCTATACTATCAACATCAGGTTCATTCCCTTTGAGGACATTATGACCAACTTCCCTGCAACGTATACACTTACACTTGACACCCCTTGACTCGAGACGTTCTTTCGCAAGCTGCCTTATATTACTTTTCTTCACACCTGCGAATATCTGCGGGGACGGGATATCCCTCTGTATACGCTGCATACGGACCCACTTAGGCAGAATTGCCTTGATATCCGCCAGAAGCTCGATGGCATCCTCATCATCAAGAGCCTCATATTCCCCTCTCGCCCACATATCATAGAGTTCAGTACCTTCCGTCACCAGTGTAGGATATACCTTTAGATAGTCCGGCATGAAATTACTATCAGAGAACAGCTTTTTGAATCCCCGAAGGTCCCTTGCAGAGTCCATCCCCGGAAGATGAGGCATCATATGGAAACCTACCTTCAGTGCACTATCCCGTAGCACCCGGTTCGAATCCACCGAGTCCTGAACACTATGACCCCTCCGCATCCTCTCAAGCACGAAGTCATATACACTTTGCACACCGATCTCGACCTTGGTAGCACCCAGCTTAAGCATCCGGTCCACATGATCAGTATTTGTCCAATCCGGTCTTGTCTCAAAGGTTATACCAGTATTACGGACCATAGCGGTCTCGTTCGCCTTCTGGACATCTTCGACCGTCACATAAGGAACAGTATCCCCGATAACTTTTACATCTTCACGCCACTGAGTACCGGAAAAATCGTTCATGGCCTCAAGGCATCTCTTAGTGTACCATTCCTGATAATCGATAGCACGTGAAGAGAACGTACCACCCATGACAATAAGCTCTGCCTTGTCCACATCATGACCTATATGCTTTAACTGGGAAAGGCGGCCAGAAACAATGCGATAAGGATCGTACTCATATTGCATCGCCCTCATTGTGGCAGGTTCCCTGCCCATATAGCTTTGAGGAGAATTAAAAGAGGATTTCGGGCCCCCAGGACAGGGTATACAGATCCCATGAGGACATTCACAGGGAGAGGTCATTGCCGCTATGACCGCCACTCCCGAGATAGTCCGAACAGGCTTTCGGCGGAGAAGATCACGAACGAGCTTCTGCTCTTCATCCGTCCCCACCCTGATAATATCAGGATGTTTAGGAAGAGTGGACAACCTGAACTCCTTGCTGACAACCTTCTTCGCTTTGGTCAATTGCTTCTCGTCAGAGATCTCACCGTCAAGCACCATGTCCAGCAACTTTCGGCATGCGACCCTGAAATTATCATTAACTTCCGATGTCATATTCAAAACCAGATTCAATAAAGTTCCAGGACCAACTTCTCCAGATGGATCCGTGGATTCGCACTGTCGATGACCATGGCATCCGTGTCCGCGATCCTGCAGATAGCCCTTGCAACCCCATCCTCGCCCCTACCGGAGCCCACTACCACAGAATGTAACTGCTGCAACACCTCGCCCCCTGTAAAACCTTCTTCGATAAGAAGCGTATCTATCAGTTTTCGTGCATTCAGTATATCATGCTCAATAGCAGCATTATGAAGCTCGGTCACATTTTTGGACACATCCACTAACGCTTCCTCATAAAGGAGATCCCCTGTGATGGTTTTTCCAGGATGGTTCATGACCGCGAACTGAAGTGTAAGAAGGGCTTTGGAAACATTACCCCCTGCATAATAAAGCAGAGCATCGTACCCATCATCCGATATAGAGATACCTTCCTTCTCTGCCACCGAGATCACAAATGCCCGGAGTGCATCGTCCGGCACATAAGTAAAGAACAGCTCCAGCCCTCTGGAACGCAAAGGAGCTATCAGTTTTGAAGGTTGCGTGGTGGATAATATGAACCTGCAGGTCCTGGTATATTTTTCCATCATGCGCCTTAAAGCGTGTTGGGCACTCGTTTCCAGAGATTCAACATTGTCGATGAATATTATCTTATAATCTGCATCTAATGAGCCCATGCCTGCAAATTCATTTATGACTTCCTTGAATATGGAAATAACACTGGAATATATCTTTTTGGGGTCATCGGTACCTATAATGTGAACAAAACGCTTATCCCTCACAAGATAGCGTTTCCCCTGATCAAAGAAATCAGAACCATTGAAGTAAGTGAAATTGTTCTCATAGTATTCCCCATAGAGCTCGTATGCCAAAGCGAACGCTGTGGAAGACTTGCCGGAATTCACCGGCCCATGAAAAACAAGATGCGGGAGGTTGCCCGAATCCACAAGCCGGACGAGAGAATTCACAGACTCCCCGTTCCCCACAATATCCTCAAGCTTCTGAGGCCGGTATTTTACAGTCCATAGATCCTTCATTGAACAACCTCCAAACAACCATCACTCTGCTTTGTCAAGGACCACTTTGATCACTTTGCCATATACAGGCCTTGCAATAAGCACACCGATAAGCACACCAACTATTGTAGTGATAGCAAATCCCCTGAGAGCACCGAATCCCATGACCACCAGAGGTGACATGGCAATTGTCGTTGTCGCTGCAGCTGCAAATATGATAGCAAATGCCTTGGAGATCCTTTCCATATAGACCTTGGTAGATGGAAGCTTGCCTTCATACAGAACTTCATCCGTGATGATCACAAGATGGTCGATACCCGTACCGATAGCCGCAATAATACCAGCTATTGCCGGAAGGTCAAGCTGCCAGTTGATAGCACCGGCAAAACCGAGTATTATTATGACCTCACAGAGAGATGTTCCCACCATAGGCAACAAGATCTCCTTTTGATGGTATCTCCTGAACACCACTGCAGCCACTGCCAACAATGCGAAAAGCCCTGCTAAAGCCACCTGCCTCTTGAACTGTTCACCTAATGCTGCATCCACCTGACCAGAGCCCATGAGCACGACATTCACAGGCAACGCACCTGCACGCAAATGTATCTGAAGCTGGTCTGCCTGGGTCTTACCATCCTCATCGAGACCCGTGGAAGCCTGCCATGAATAGATAGGGTGTTCGTTCAGTGCTGAAGCCGCGGAAAAGCTCAACGGTGCACCATATACCTCCCTGTCATCCAGATACATATAGAGCAGATGGGAATTTGGATCAGTGATAGCACCGGTCTCAATGGCGATCTTCTGCAAAGCAAAAGCACCGTCCTCATCGAGAGTGAAAGGAGTGTTCCAGTGCCCATCCACCTGGGTAACAATACCCACCTTTTCGATAGAATCACCATAAAGTACATGCACACTTTCATTCCCAGTGGTTTGCATGCGTATCTCGAACTTACCTGGTTTCTCTACGATCTCCTTTGCAGTAGTAAGATCGGTACCTGCAAAATCGATTAGAATATACTCCTCACCAACCGTACGCACAGGTATATCCTTAAGACCAAGGGAGTTCAGCTTTTCACTAAGGATATCACGGGTCATGTCCCGCGTATCTGTCCTGACACCTTCCCTGAATATCGCAGCTCCGTCACTTCCTGTAAGAACATTGCCTCCAACCGGGACCATCAATGCCTGCAATTCTTCCAAAGAGACAGCTGTACGGATCTCGTACTCAACGCCATCCCCAACAAAAAGAGGAACAACCTCAGTATTGAGAGCCTTGGAAAGATATTGCATGATAAGGGTCTGTTTGTTCGTGGAAAGCACGATACTGCTTGTATCATCAGAATATGAGATATCGGACTCTCCGAGACCCAAAAGATCCATCTGGAGGTCAGAGACATATGTACTGGTCGTGAAAGTGACAGTATTGCCATCATTGGAATATCCTTCGCCGGCATCCCCTGTAACGCTTATGATCTCTATAGGAGCATCAATTGCAGACTCCACTATTTCCGTCACCAGCATTGAAATATCAGCATCCAGTTGAGTAACGGCACCCTGCAACTTGATCTGTATCCATGAACCGCCTTCAAGATCAAGACCATAATTAAGATCAGTGTTCAGACCCTCCTCAGCAGAGTAGCCCGGACCTATCATCACAACAGAGAGAACTACAGCCGCGATCAATAACCAGACACGTATATCATTCTTCAATCCTTTCGGAACTTCCTCTTCTCTCATGCCCTTCTCCTCCTTGGAGTACTGCGGCGAACATGCCACCTCAGAATACCAGTGTTAAGTAGCCACGTATTCATCAGATCGGCAGCCAGTCCAAATATAAGGACTATCGCAATGTCGGAAAGCAGATTTATCTGTGAAACAGAAGAGGTCACCAGATAAGAGAAAGTGGAAACAATATACATCACTACCAACGCAGCAAGCGTTGTAGTGGTCATGGTGATACCGGTATGCATCGCACGCCCGATGTTCTCATCAGGACTGCCCCTTCTCTTAAGGACACGAGTGGTCAGCAATATATCACTGTCTACCGAATAACCGATCAGCATCAACAGTGCTGCAACGGTTCCAAGGGACAGCTCGATCCCTACAAGGTTCATAAAACCAATAGCTATGGCAATATCTGAGAATGCGGAGAGCACCACAGCAAGTGATGGTACCGCCGTTCTGAAAATAAGGAACACAACAAGGGCCATACCTATGAACGAAAGACAAAGAGCTATCAAAGCCTGTGTCTGCAATTCCTTACCGTACAATGCACCTATCTGTTTTATCTCCACACTGCTATACTTGGAAGTTATTGCCTTTTCAAGCTCAGACTGAGATTCGCCATCCATCGGGCCGAACTGTAGAATAGCACGGTCTCCGGTCTTACGGGCATCGACAAGGGAATGAGCTGAATATGCAAGCTCAAGGACTTCTGCAGATTCCTGCGTCTCAAAAGCGATCATCGTTCCGCCTTCAAATTCCATCCCAAGCTTCACCGGTGCTCCGGTCGTTGCAAATACGAATCCCGAAACTAAAAGGGAAAGCACCAACACTGCAAGTGGGATCGCGATCAATTTCTTATCATCGCAACTCCGTACAAAAGAGTCAAGATACTCTGTTAAAATGACTGCCATTCTTAATGCTCCATTATCAAAAATATGTCACAATATAATAATCGATACTATTCTCAGAATCATACACTACAACTTATATATACTACTTGCTATTTTCATTTAACACATGACTGAAAGACCTTCCATAGATGAATATTTCCTGGAGATAGCATCAGTTGTCTCAAAACGTTCCACCTGCCTGAGGAACAAGGTCGGTGCCGTCATCGTAAGGAACAAGAGAATTCTTTCGACCGGCTACAACGGCGCACCAAGCAATATGGAACATTGTCTTGAGATCGGCTGCATAAGACAGCAGAACAATATCGCATCAGGAACCCGCCATGAGAAATGTAGGGCAGTACATGCGGAACAGAACGCCATCATACAGGCAGCCCTTCACGGAGTAGGCATAGGAGGCGCAACAGTGTACTGTACCCACCAGCCATGCATCCTTTGTGCAAAGATGATAATCAATTCCAATATAACCAAGGTAGTATACAGCACTTCATACCCTGACACCGACACTCAGGAATTCTTCGACGCAGCAGGTGTTGAGATGGTGTACATTCCATCTCAGGAATGACGAAGACACTTCAACCCTTTTCTAATAATATCCTCGCCTTCCCGGCGATACATTTCTTTTACAGATACATCATCACTACTGTAAAGGTCAAGCCCCCGTACAATGACCACAGGAGTTCCACCTGCAGCCTCACCCATCAACAGGTTCGCAGCCGAAGCAACCTCATCAGCCACCGCTTCCTCGGTTATCTCAAGCACTTTCCCGAAAAGGTCTTTCTCGCCCCGCCAGTTCTTGATAGGGTGAACACCATAGACACCCACCGCAACACCGGTTTGCCCGATCTTAAAGGACCGGCCATTCGTATCAGTGATAATTACGCTGACATCCTTGCCGCATAGATCAGCAACATGCATTCCAATGGCCTTTGCAGACCCATCCGGATCATGCGGCATCTCCAGGAAATACTCGTCCTCCACATTGGAATCATCAATACCAGCGTTTATACTTACATGACCGTTAAGGTTCTCAACAAGCAGAACCGGGAATTCAACGATCTGTTCGACACTGTTGTCAAGTACCACCTGTACAAGCGCAGGATCGGTACCACACTTCTTCGCCATTGCAACAGCACGTTCGGAGGGAATTATCGCACCCTTAAGAACAGTTGCTGCCTCTGATTTTGCAACAATGGTCGATGCAATGACGACCACATCATGCGACTCAAGTTGTGTTCGCTCACATATCATAGCCGCAATATTGTCGCCTTCTTTGATAAGCGGCAGATCATCCACAGTAAAAAGTTCCATCTTCAAAATGATACCTCGATCAAGATTGTATCGAAAATAATAATAACATGGTAAATAATACTATCCACATAAACGCTATTGCGGCGATGATGAGAGTTACCCCGACCGAGCAAAATATGACGATAAACTCTGACTGATGCCGCAAACTATCATCGGTGGGTAAAAAAGAGAGGAAGATCGATCACTCGATCATGATCTTCGTTTTTTCTTCAGCTTTTGTCTTTGGAAGCGTTATGGTCAATACACCATTTTCCAACTTTGCTTTTGCGCCTTCATCCGAGACCACGGATGGAAGAACAGCAGATCTTGAGAAGCTACTATATGTGCGCTCTTTTTGGACGTAACCTTCCTTTTCAGACTCACTTTCCTTCTTGCACTCTGCATGGATCTCAAGAACATCATCCCTCACACTTATCTCAACATCCTTTTTATCGATTCCCGGAAGATCGGTCGTAACGATAACGTCATTATCTTCTTCCTTGATGTCCATCAGAGGTGCCCTTGTTTTATCTTCGAACCATCCCCCGAAAGGAGAGACTTCTCTGAATAACTGATTGAGGTGTTCCTGTGTCTGCATAATCTCATCAAACGGATCCCAGCGTGAAACATCAAAGGGACCCCTACGTGTTAAACCGAATTTCATATATATACCACTCCCGTAATATTTATGCAATAAAAAATAGCACAGGCGAGAATAAAAGGATGACGGTGTAAAAAAATGATGTGTTGAAAGGATGGAGCAAGAGACGATTTATGCCTGCTTTGCCCGCTCCATCATGAGCTGAACGAGGTCACAACCCCGCACAATTCCAAGAGAACCTTTTTTCATAGCATCCTCATCGAAAGTCTCCACATCATCGACCTCATTCTCAAGTGTGGAATACATCACGAAAGGAACCGGTTCTGAAGTGTGCGTCCTGAGAGCTATGGGGGTCGGATGGTCAGGAAGAACAACTATAGTGTAATCCTCATCACTTTCTTTTGCAGCACGAAGGACCGTACCCACGACCTTCTCATCGAAATCTTCGACCGCCTGCAACTTAGCTTCAAGATCGCCCATATGCCCGGCCTCATCCGGAGCTTCAACATGGACCACGACAAGGTCCTTATCTTTCAACGATGCCATGGCAAATTCCGCTTTACCCACATAATTGGTATCAAGATATCCGGTAGCTCCGGGAACTTCAATTACATCGAGACCCGCATATATCCCAAGTCCCATGATAAGGTCCACCGCTGAAATGACCGACCCTGTAAGTCCGTAAAGCTCCTCGAACGTACGGAAGCTCGGTGCATAACCCTGCCCCCAGAACCACACGCAATTTCCAGGATTCTTACCGTCTGAGACCCTTTTCTCATTTACGGGATGCCCTTCCAGTATCGGGATGGAGTCCTCGATAAGCTTTCCAAGTATATCACTGCCTTCCCCTTTCGGCATATGGTCGTTCTTATTCCCATCGATAACATCATGAGGAGGAGTACAATCCGCATTTGCCCCAAGGCCATTGGATGCAACAAGGAGATGACGGTAGCTGATACCCGGATAGAATTTCAATTCCTCACTTCCAAGCTCATCATCCACAGCTTCGATAAGCTCCTTTGCTTCCTCACTTGTGATATGACCGGCACTGTGGTCTGCAATAAGGCCATCCTTGACAGTGATAAGATTACACCTGAAAGCCACATCGCTCGCCTCCAATGGAATACCCATGCTTGCAGCTTCAAGGGGAGCACGTCCCGAATAATACAAAGCTGGATCATAACCCATAACAGACATGTTAGCAACATCGCTTCCCGGAGGATAGCCCTCAGGAACATTTATCGCAAGACCCGCAAGACCGTTCTTTGTCATCTGGTCCATGTTCGGAGTGTTTGCTTTCTGTAGGACCGTCCTGCCACCCAACTCTTCCAGCGGATGATCGGCCATCCCATCACCAATGAGAATAATATATTTCAATTATACACCTCTTTTTCATAATAAAAGCCAAAACGACCAAATGAATGTGTCGATAAAGATATAAACCCAATGTTCCCTTTTTTAGCAATGTTAAAATATCTTCGTGAATGGTGAGGTTTAATGAAATATATACATTTTGTAATCATAGGATTTTTTGCCATGCTGTTTGCAATAACCCCTGCAACAGCACTTGACCCGACCGAACCAATAATACACTATTCTGAAAGTGTGATAGATATTGGCACCAAACTTACATTTGACCAAGGATACACCCTGCATATCGTTGACATCAACGAGAACGAGGGAGATATCTGGGTAGAAGTATTGCATGATGGAAAAGTTGTCAAAGATGGAGAAGGGACCGGACAAGAAGATGACCCTTTCGAATACATATTGACCGTTGAAGCAGAAGATGCGGACGAAGAGGACAAGGACTACCTTGTGTTCCGAGTCACGCCAAAGGATGTCGTTTCCAAAGACCCTGCCTCTGCAAAGATAAGGATAGAACAGTTCCGCAACCCTGAAGAGAATCTCAATGATCTTTTGATATATGACGATTCAAGGTCGGCCAATGTAGGAGAAGAACTAGATCTGGAAGAAGGATTCTCACTAAAAGCATCCAACTATGACGACGAGGAAGAGACCATCACCATAACACTGGAAAAGAACGGTCACCTCGTCAAAGAGATGAACGACATGGAAAAAGGTGAGATATTCAGCCATTACAAGACAATTGACGGAGAGATAACAACAATTGTAATTGCGAACATATACGAGTTCTTTGATAGCAGCGAAACTATCGTTTTCCTGAAAGAGGTTTCACAAAGAGAGGATGTCATAATAGAAAATAATGTGGAAATAACGATAGATGTGATCCAAAAAGAAAAACTCGCCATAATCCACTATGAACTTGACAATGATGTATCCGAAATAAAGGTATATGTGGATGATGAGCTGATAGATACCCGCAAAGAAGTAGATGAAGGAAAATACCCAGCGGTCGCAGAAGAAATGGATACAGGAACACATGAGGTAACCATAACCATTGTTTCTGAAGATGGCTCCGTATCTTCAGAGGATAGCTCATTCACTATAGAGAAAAGTAACTCCATAACAGAGACAATAAAAGAGACGAGCTTAGACGTAGAGAACACGACTAAACTCAATGAAGTAATAGAAGACAGCGAGAATATAACTGATGCTGTATCAGAGGTCATTTCAGATTCTGCCGATGATGTAAAAGGATCAAGCGGTTTCAGCTATGTCGTTGTTGCAATACTGATCGCGCTTACCGCATTCTTCTTAAAAAGGGAATTCAGCTGATTCCCTTTTTCACATTGGAAACAATGCCATGATACTGTCGTTCATAATCTTTATATTACACTGCTGTCCTTATAGCCACATTCAAATCAAGCTCAATTTACAAATGTGATCATCTATGAGATATGTAATGAAATTCGGCGGAACATCCATTGCAGATGGAAAGAAGATACGCCATGTTGCACAACTTTTGATAAGCTATAAAGAGGCAGGCAACCAGGTCGTAGCTATCACTTCAGCACTCGGAGGTGTTACTGATGGGCTTCTTACAAACGCAGCGGAAGCATCACAAAAAGGCAAGGTCTCCCAGGTAAAGGAGTTCATGACAGATCTTGCAAAGAAGCACTATGATGCGATCAGTGATGCCATCGATAATGAAAGGATCGCGGATGAGGTTATTGAGACCATCGACATCCGCATCGATGAACTTGAAAAGGCCCTTATAGGCATCTGTTACCTTGGAGAACTGACCCCGCGTTCCATAGATTATATCTCATCCTACGGAGAACGTCTGGCAGTCCCTATAATCAGCGGTTCGATACGTTCCCTGGGCACAGATTCAAAACCATTTACCGGCGGAGAGGCAGGCATCAGCACTACAGATGACTACGGAAACGCCAGACCTCTGCAAAAAAGCTATGCGCAGATAAGGAGAACTGTAGGACCTCTTGTGGAAAATTCAATTCCGGTGGTCACAGGTTTCATTGCAGAGGACGAGAATGGCATCATAACCACCCTCGGACGCGGAGGTTCCGATTTTACTGCATCCCTGGTCGGTGCTGCGATCCAGGCAGATGAGATATGGTTATGGAAAGAGGTTCACGGAATCATGACCACTGACCCGAAAATAGTACCGGAAGCATCCACGATATCACAGATATCATACATCGAAGCAATGGAACTATCATATTTCGGTGCCAAGGTACTTCATCCAAGGGCCATAGAGCCTGCTATCATCCATGGCATACCGGTACGTGTAAAGAACACGTTTGACACACAATTCCCCGGAACCCTCATCGTTGCAGACCAGAATTGCAGTGAAGAGGTAGCAAAAGCAGTGACACTGATAAGAAAGGTAGCAGCCATCAACATATGTGGTGCAGGCATGGTAGGTGCCATTGGTACTGCTGCAAAGATCTTTACCACCCTTGCTAATGCCGGAGTTAACATCATCATGATCAGCCAGAGCTCATCTGAAGCGAACATGTCACTGATCATTGAACAGTCCCATCTTAAAAGGGCCGTCAAAGCTCTGGAGCATGCATTCAATGAAGGTGTTGTCGGAGAGGTCGCATACGATGAAGATGTCTGTGTGGTCGCTGTGGTAGGTGCCGGGATGGACGGCAGCCCAGGAGTTGCAGGGAAGATCTTTGGTGCTCTCGGGAAAGGAAAGATCAACGTAATTATGATAAGCCAGGGTTCATCCCAGCACAACATTTCATTTGTAGTAAAGGAAGAAGATGCAGAAGAAGCGGTGAAAGTTCTGCATCGTGAGTTCGGTCTCGGAAAAAAGAACGGATGCAACTAAAAAGAGGGAATTAAATGAACGAGAAACATCTTACATATGCAGATTCTGGTGTCGACATCGAGAAAGAGGAATCGACAATCAAGGCACTTACAAATGGAATGACCTACAAACGCGAAGGTCTCGGTGCCCCCCTTACAAGCATCGGTCACTACGCAGGACTTATCGATTTCGGCGAATATGCGCTTGCAATGGCAACCGATGGTGTCGGTTCAAAAGTGCTCATAGCAAATGAGATGAAGCGCTGGAACACTGTAGGCATCGATTGCATCGCAATGAACGTCAACGACCTTCTTGCCATCGGTGCAGAACCTATAAGTTTTGTCGATTATCTCGCCCTTGAGAAACACTCTGATGACTTTGCAAGCCAGATAGGTGAAGGACTTGTCAGGGGTGCAGAGATCTCAAGAATGAGCATCGTAGGCGGCGAAACTGCAACCCTGCCGGAGATTGTGAACGGGTTCGACCTTGCTGGCACATGTCTTGGAATGGTCAAGAAAGATGAAGTGATCACCGGCGAGAAAGTTCAGCTTGGAGATGTACTGGTGGGAATTCCTAGCGATGGGGTTCACAGTAACGGTTACACCCTTGTGAGAAATATAATCAAGGAATCAGGACATTCCTATCATGAAGATTTCCCTTACGATACAGAGACCACAATAGGGGACGAGCTTCTCATCCCGACCCGCATTTACATGGAAGTCCTTGATGTGATAAAAGAATGTGACGTTCACGGACTCGCGCACATTACAGGAAGCGGACTTTTGAAACTTAAAAGGGTCACAGACCTTGGTTTTGACTTCACTGCCCCGATCGAGCCAGGAAACATATTCAAGTTCCTGCAGGAAGAAGGCAATGTGGATGAACTTGAGATGTACCGCACATTCAACATGGGAATGGGGTTCCTCATCATCTTACCTGAAGCAGATGCAGAAAAGGCTGCAGAGATGACAGGTGGAAAGATAGTCGGAAAGATAGTTGAAAGCGGCATTCGTGTACGCGATCTTGAGATAGTGTGAAATATGGCCTGTATAAACGATATTCCCTATGAGATCCTCCTCAAAGGAGCCACACCCCAGGAATGTGAAGACTTCATCAAGAAAGAATGCGATGAGGTCTATCACGTCAAAGGCGGTTACAAATTACATGGGATCATGCTCCGCGGAGGAAACTCCATACCCATAGGGATAAAGGGAGACGACCTGATATTCCAGTTCATAAAACCATGCAGTGGCCTATACATCCTTAGATATCCTGACGCAAAGGAAGATATCGAACAGCTACGCGATAGCCAGAAATGATCATATCTTCGATCGTTTTGCTTTTTCACTGATATATTTTAGGAATGCTGACGAAGGGAACTCATGGATGGTCGTGGCTATCACCAGCCCATCCCCTATTTCCTTTATTACCAGGACCGCATTTCCTTCACTGTTCTCTATTATGACATTCCCATCAGTCTCTGAATAATAGCCATCACATTCCACGCTTTCCTGAACATCTGCAATACAGGACACCTCGTGGGACGACACCTGCACCAGTCCGACCTCCCCGTGCTATTCTATATAGGTAAGTTTCATGGGCAACCAATCGTGCCCATATTCAGGCATAAGTGCACCGAACACCACAAGAATACCCCCGGAGCGAACAAATCTCTCAAAGG
The DNA here is from genome assembly GCF_023684405.1 of Methanococcoides seepicolus. GTDB lineage: Archaea > Halobacteriota > Methanosarcinia > Methanosarcinales > Methanosarcinaceae > Methanococcoides > Methanococcoides seepicolus. Next base: position 105,830 of record NZ_JAGSOI010000001.1, read on the forward strand.
ACCTAGCATTATTCTCTATACCCGGACATATCTTAGTGTATGCAGGATTTGCAAATCCTGTAGGTATGACCACACACTTACAGGGAGGAAGAAAAGGCGTTCCGACAGAAGTCGAAAGAACACGCTGACATTTAAGACCGTTCTCTGTAAAGAGCTTCTCAAAAAGTAAAGGATCGTCCCAAAGTAGCATCACATCTGTCATGAGAAGAACTTATCATGAATCGATTTAACATTTATGGAACTTTGAACTAAAACAAATAAACAAGCGAAGAAAAAAAAGGATAAGTGAGAGTATGAACTCTCACACAGTATTGAGATATCTTTCGATCTCCCAAGGATGTACCTGAATACGATAGGAATCCCATTCAGCCTTTGCGAGACTCAAGACACTATTGATCACATGAGTACCGAGTGCTTCTATTAAGAGCTCATCTTCTGCCAGATACTTTGCAGAATCATTAAGTGTTGATGGAAGGGTTTCGATACCAAAGTCCTTGAGACCTTTATCACTGAGCTCAAAGATGTTCTCTTCTCTGTTATCCCCAGGATCGATCTTGTTCCTTATACCATCAAGACCTGCTGCAAGAACGGCAGCGAAAGTGATGTAAGGGTTGCATGATGGGTCAGGGCTTCTAAGCTCTACACGAGTACCCTTGCCCCTTGCCGCAGGGATACGGATAAGAGAGCTTCTGTTGGCACCAGACCATGCGATGTAGACCGGAGCTTCATATCCAGGAACAAGGCGCTTGTAGGAGTTTACAAGTGGATTGGAAATTGCGGTTATAGCTTTTACGTGTTTGAGAAGACCACCGATAAAGTAGCGTGCTTCATCACTTATCTGCATATCACCATCAGCATCATAGAATATATTCTCGCCATTCTTTGAAAGGGAGAGGTTCACATGCATACCGGAGCCGTTCTCACCAAAGATCGGTTTTGGCATGAAAGTTGCGTGCAATCCGTTGAGCTTCGCGATGGTACGGGTCACGTACTTGAAGGTCGTTACGTTGTCAGCGGTTGTAAGGGCATCGCCATACTTGAAATCGATCTCATGCTGACCAAATGCAACTTCGTGGTGTGAAGCTTCGATATCAAATCCAAGGTCCATGAGAGTCAATACGATATCACGGCGGATGTCCTCTGCAAGGTCTGCCGGTGCAAACTCGAAATACCTGCCAAAGTCGTGAGGAATAGTTGTTGCTTTTCCATCCTGTTTCTCGAAAAGGAAGAACTCGAGTTCAGGGCCCACATTAAGTGAGAATCCCATTTCTTCCGCCTCTTTGATGACCTTTTTGAGTGCGTAGCGTGGATCCCCTACAAAAGGAGTTCCGTCAGGAAGATGGATATCACAGATCATCCTTGCAACGACACCCTTCTTCTGGTTCCATGGAAGGACGGCAAAGGAAGAAGCATCCGGTTTTAGAACCATATCAGACTCATTGATACGAACAAACCCTTCAATAGAAGAACCATCGAAGGATATCCCTACACTAAGAGCCTTTTCGATCTGTGTTACAGGAATTTCCACGTCTTTCACGACACCCTGAATGTCCGTGAACTGTAACCTTATGAACTTAACATTGTTACTCTCAATTGCTTTGAGAACATCTTCTTTAGTATTGATATTCATTGCATCACCCACATCATGGATCGTTTTGTGCTGTTTTGATATAGTATAATAAGATATTATGCTCTAAAACTTGCCTTTCTATATATATTCTTTTGTTAGAAGAGTAGAAGAGATAAGAAAAAGGGGAACTGAGGATTCTTTTTGAGGGGATGGAATATTTTCGTTTTTATGAATCCAAGATCAAGTTTTGACGGTTGGAACCCTTCAGTTGCCCTTTATCAGAGGATATTCGATATTGTAAGGGATGAGATATATAATCATTGGTGATCAATATTCATGCCAAAACAATATCTTTTTTATTTAAACAAATCTAATACCAACATCATGCATCTTATTGCGTATGGCGATATTTATCACCAATGGTGTCAGAGATTCAACCATTCCGGAAGTCTCAAGTGGTCCGATATCTAAAGGTCGCATGTTAGAGATATCATTTACAAGAGCGAACACTATTTTCTTTGAATGCATGCAGTTACCACATACCGCAATATCATAATCAAGTTCAATATCAAGGTCTGCAAGTTTCTTTGCAGGAACATTGTGGAATGCGGATACAACTTCAATATCAGATGGTAAAAGTGCTTCGATCTCTGCTGCAGCACTGCCGGCTGCGGGAGTTGTGTAACAGAAGTAATCAGCATTATACTCGGACTTGGAAGCATCGATTGTAATATTTTCATTAACGGTTGGATCCGGCTGTATGTAACAGCGGTCCTTTCCCATAGGAACTACAACTGAAACCACAACCTGGTCCTTGAGGACAGGTGTTATGAGCTCGATCACAGAAGGAACCTGATCATAACGAATTGCAATGATTATTACATCTGCAACTGCTGCTGCGGATCTGTTGTCCATACCTTCGATCTTGGAATCAAAACCCCTTTCATTCAGGATACGAGTATATTCTTCTGCGACTGTAATAGCTTTCTCAGAATTTCTGGAACCTATCACCACATCATGCATCTGACCCCAGCGCAGGGCAAAGCCTCTACCAATATTGCCAGTTCCACCAAGGATTGCGATCTTCATAATGACCTCTAATCTCCCAAGTTAGTTATATCTTTTTTGATAAGTAGAATGCGATATCCAATGACGAACATTTAGAATTATTGAATATAATACAAATGTTTTAGGACATCACAGGTCTAAAAAGGGAGAAGATCACCCCCTCCCTTCAAACCAAGAGTTATTTTTCGAAAATGTCTACAATGCTTAGTATAACCATCCGCGGTCTGACATTGCTTCAACTACACGGTTGACAGCTACGACATATGCTGCAGTTCTCATGTTGACATTGTATTGCTTGGAAGCTTCGAGAACAGCGTGGTATGCGTTGGTCATCTTTGCGTCAAGTCTGTTGTGGACCCTCTCTATGCTCCAGCGGTACATGTAGAAGTTCTGTACCATCTCGAAGTAAGATACTGTCACACCGCCACCATTACAGAGGAAGTCAGGAATGAGGTGTACGCCTTTCTGGAAAAGCATCTCATCTGCTTCCGGAGTGGTTGGACCATTTGCAAGTTCTGCAACGATCTTTGCTTTGATCTTGTCTGCATTCTCGTGTGTGATGACGTGCTCAAGAGCTGCTGGGATAAGTATATCGACATCAAGCTCAAGGATGTCTTCGTTGGAGATAGGCTCTGTGCCTGCGAGACCAACAACTGAACCGGTTGCCTTCTTGTGCTCCTGTGCTGCTTCTGCGCTGATACCGTTCATGTTGACGGCTCCGCCGCGGCTGTCACTTACAGCAACGACCTTGCATCCGAAGAGCTCTTCACAGAGAGTTCCAGCGAAATAACCTGCATTACCGTATCCCTGAATTGCGACAGTTGCGTCCTTAAGGTCAAGGCCGATCTCTACTGCTGCTTCACGGACTGCGTAAAGACCACCACGTGCTGTAGCGTCGCCACGACCGAGGGAACCACCAATGCTGAGTGGCTTACCGGTGATGACACCAGCCTGGTTCTTGCCTGCGAACTTGGAGAACTCGTCCATCATCCATGCCATCATCTGTGGATTGGTGTAGACATCAGGAGCAGGTATGTCCTTGTCAGGACCTACGATCATTGAGATGCTTGAAATGAACTTCCTTGAAAGGCGCTCAAGTTCACCCTGGGACATTTCCTTAGGGTTGCAGATAACTCCACCCTTACCTCCACCGAGGGGGATGTCCATAACTGCACATTTCCATGTCATCCATGCTGCAAGTGCCTTGACAGTGTCAACGGTCTCTTCTGGGTGGAAGCGGATACCACCTTTTGTTGGACCTTTTGCATCATTGTACTGTACCCTGAATCCCTGGAAGACCTTGATGCTTCCATCGTCCATGCGGACAGGAAGGGACACATGCATTTCCCTCATTGGGTTCTTCAGGATATCATGAATGCCCTCATCGAGCTCAAGGATATCTGCGCACTTCTGTAACTGCTTTCTTGCATTCTCAAATGGGTTTTGTTCTGCCATTATTTTACCTCACGTTTAGTTTTTTAAATTGTAATAGGCACATATAAAAAAACTTATGCAACCATAATCTTTTTTATTAATATATAGTCATTTTTGCCACCAAGACTGTAACCATTACATCCCGTGGCTTGACAAGGATACTTATTACCGCTATCTAGTATAAGTAAATTGCGTTCCTGCGAACATATGAAAAAATAATATAAATAGAGGAAAACGTCCTATAGCGCTTTATTTTAATAGTCACGTCTTAGAATTACCACCAATTCATCTGAACAGGGCATCCTTTCCCCGACCTTCCAATTACCGGCCTTACATCATAGCCAACATCAAAGAATCCCACAGTGGAAAACCGAGTGTCCAGAACTCCACAACTCCACAACTCCACAACTCCACAACTCCACAACTTGCACCGACACGCCCATCCCTTCGATGCCCCACAGAACCGGGATCTACTATCCTGACACCCTCAACCCCCAGACACAGCCGGTCAGGGGGAATGGAAAGCACCGAATCCAGAGCTTCAAGATTACTGCGTGTATCAGAAAAAAGAAGTAGTTCCAGAAAGGAAATGAAAGCTAACACATAATATAACAGCTATTTGAAGCCTTTTTGCAAACCATTTTGCGTAATACCATACGACCAGAGTACGATAACAAAAGAACAACACATGAAAATTAGACACAGACAAAACGTTATCTTTATATCATCCTACCATGTACTGTACTCTGGCGCATTGTAAGGTCCTTGCATGAGAATATGGCAGAGCCTTTCTGTGATTGTATAGACAACCTCAATGCGGCACATACGATAATGCAATATAAGCCTGACACGAGGGAAACCGGAAGGGACAGCGGGAATCCCAATAGGATGAACTTTCGGAGTTAGTGGGCCAGGTTACAGCATTATCGACATTTTCTAAACACACCTATCGAAGAGTTCTTACTATGGGCACATCTTTTGAAAAAGCTATCAAAGAAACAAAGGATGGTATCGCCATCGACCTGGAAGTTACCCCCGGGTCAAAGAAAGCCTGTTTTCCTGCAGGTTATAACCAGTGGCGGGAACGTATCGAAATCAAACTTACGTCCGCAGCACAGAAAGGGAAGGCCAACGGACAGCTTATAGAGATCGTGGCAGACTTTTTTAACATCAGTTCAAGGGATATTGCAATCGTATCCGGTGCAAAAAGCTCAAAGAAGACAGTGATAATAAATGGAATTGCCCAAACCCAGGCTGTTTTGGCACTTGATAGTGTGTTGATGAAATAGTAAAGACGCTAGTCGATAAAAAGAAACCATTGGAGATATATAGGATTGTCTGTAGATACATGACAATGACACTAACACAAATTCTTAAAGATCCCAATAGTTTTTTTGAAGAGGAGATAAATACCGAAATTGAATTTAAAACTCCCATTCTGATAATGTTATTTATCGGAGCATTAGCTGCCATAAGTGCCATTATCACAGCCCAACAGATATGCGTATTATGCCAGAAGAACTTGCTGTTTTTGGGAGCGTTGGCATTGTACTCGGAGCCATAGGAGCAGTTGCTGGTACACTGATCGCGTGGGTAATATACACAATAATATTCTACCTGTTATCATCTGTTTTTGGTGGACAAGGGGATTTTAAAAGAACACTTGAATTCGTTGCATACGGATTTATACCAACCATTCTTAGCAGCTTACTAACTATTTATGTAATGTCAAACGTTATTTCAATGGCAGATATGGCCGCACAAGACCCTGCACTTATAAAAGAGACCCTTCTTGCAGACCCGACAATGCAAATGGTCACCATAATAGGAATTATCATCAACCTCTGGAGTGCGAACATCTGGAGATATGGCCTGGTCCACGCAAGGAACATGACCGTAAAGAACGCAACAATAACAGTTATGATCCCAATCGGGATATCAATATTATTCAGCATAAAAAGCCTTATTGGGCTGTAAGTAAAAAAACCGATAATTAAGAATTATCGAATAATAGAAAAGTATTGAACAATTTTAAAAAAATAAGAGGGGGATCATGCCATATGATCCCTGACCATCTGAGCAGTACCCTCGCCATTGAAAGCCTTGATGAAAAGAAGGGTTTCAGCGTAACACATTGCATCAATTGCTTCCAGCGTATCCTCGCTCACTGAATAGATCCTGTCGAAGAACTCCTTGATAGAGAATTTGCTGAACTTGCCAAATAGCTCATTGTCGTTCTTTTCCGGAGCCTTTTCCTTGTAATTTGCAATTGTCCAGTCCCAGATATCCTTGTAGAGTTCCGGCTCATATACCTTGAAAATATCCCAGACTATGTTCTGGTAGAAGGTTGCCACATTGCCCTTTACAATATCACCATGCGGGAAATGATTGTGGATAAGGTCACGTGGAGTACCGGTGATCCCATGCTGTGCGATCCTTACATCGAGATCGTTGTCCTTCAGTGCCTGAGCTACTGCAATGGTCTGCTCGATATCTACAGATACCTGCTCGATGAGGTTGCCGTTAGCATCATAAGTGTTCCCATGAGCACTACCGTTAGCAATTGCCAGGAAGTGAGGATAAACACCGTTCTCGTTCAATGCCTTGATGAAAGTTGCAGCCTCCTCCGGCTGGGTCAGAACTCTGCCATTCTCATCTTCCCTTCCGATCTCGCCGACCTCGACCTCAAGACCATAATCCTTATCGCCCATACCCTCTTTGATGTATAACCCGATTTTTGTTGTTGCATCGATATTGTTCGCAAGTTCTTCACGCAGATTGCCACCCTGGAAATTGAACAGATGGGATGCGTCAATGGCAAAGGAAGTGTAACCAGCCGCGATCTGTGCATCGACAAGCTTTTTCGTAGCCTCGATATCTTCATCAGTACCCTTCTTGATACCGATATGATCCGCATGCAATGCCCACATATCGAACTCGAGCTCTTTTGCGGCATCTCTTGTGATCTTGGAGATCGCAGCAGGAGTCAGACCTGCATAGCCACCTTCCAGATTGCACTCAGATCTTGCCAGCTCAAGAATAAGCGGCGCATCCATTTCTTTTGCTGCTCGCATGATGCCTTTTGTCACAAGGGCTATACGAGGATTTGCAGTCATAATTATCGTGTTCTTATCAAGCAGGCTCTTAAACATAAATGAGCTTGGTATCGGTTCAAAACTGTTATTGGTCATGGGATTACCTTCAAAAGTTCATATAACGTATTTTTGCTACTAGATGTATCTTTCAATTATAACCATTTCTATAGACAAAATGAAACAATGCACATCAATGCTCAGAAAAGGACAAAACCACAAACTCTAAATATTTAACTCCTAATCCATTAGAGTAAGAAATACGGAGGAAGGAAAATGGAAATGGCCGAACTATTGAAGCTGGAAGATAATCTTACAGCTATGGGTGCAAATGAACTGTATACCTATGCGACCGAAAAATATCCGGAAGTTCCGAACATGGGGCTGGGGAAGAAGAAACTGGTGGTTCGGAGAATACTGAACCATGAAAGGAACAAGATGAACGAAGAAGAGACTGCAGAGTAAACCTTACATTCCTTTTAACTTTTTTTACCATTATATCGTACGGTCAGAGGCCGAACATTGTCAGAAGGATTTTTGATATTACAAACTCGTATATCAAGATAAACAGTACACTGATAACTGCCAGGGCCACCAGTCCAACCGAGGTACAGGTGATCTTGTCCATACATTCTTGCGAACAACAGAATTTCATTAGCATCGCGCCCCCATATTATGCTAAAGACATTACCATTTTAAAGAAAGAGTTGAAACTACATCAACGTTTGTGCGAGTGAAAAAATTCCACTTTGTACATAGAGGAGATAGAAAAAGGGAAATCAGCTCATATCAGAGAAGAAGAAGAGAAGAAAGGAGCATTCGAGAATATCGAACATTCGGAATGCCTTTTAGCATCTCTCTTCAACCAGACTTGTACTAACACCCATCACACGAATACGTGTTTCAAGAGGATGTGCCCATCCATCAGGGATTATCTCCTGTTTCTCTATATCCACACTCACATGCTCGGGGTCCATACCTGCATCCATCATATACTGTATAATGGACTCCCTCCCGGTCTCCGAAGCATACTCGAGTGCTTCTTCATATTCATAGAAGCTCACACGTCCTTTTTCAGAGAATACATAGAACTCCCAGTCAGGTGCTGCCATTGATACCGGCCTCACAAGGAAATCCACCCTGCGAATACCTTTTGCTGCCAGTGCCCCTGTCGCATTCCCCACATTGGAATATTCAGGCACGATGATCTCTGCATCTAATATTGATTGCAGGTCATCAAGGTATGCAATTACAGGACCGCCTATGAGCACGACCGGAATATCCACCTTGAATTTCGTGGGGGACTCGATGTCGAATATCTTACGGATCTCCGCCTTTGGAATTCCTTCAAGGAAGAAAGACATAAGATCGGATGCCATGTTCTTTGCAAATTCCTGCTTTACAAATGATGCAAACTCAAACGCATCACGTTTACACAATGATCCAAGATATTTAGCACCGATCTCAGATGCTTCTACATTATGTTCAGCATAGTTCCCAAGAACATGAAGTGCATCAGTGGGAGTGAAACCTATTGTCTGTATCAGACGTTTCTGCAAAAGCAAGTCCAGATACTTTGAGGAAGGATATTTGTTCATCCTGCTACGCAGCTCTCTCATGGAAGTCGGCTCATCAGAGACCGATCTGAAAACATCCATTTCCTCTGGACTTATGCCTATCGGGTCATAGCCTGTCCTTATGTAAAATTTTGTGGGCTGGAAGTTGATCCCAAGCAAACCCCTTGAAGGCATCGGATTTGCCCTAAGCTGGTCCAGGAAACCGGGATAGAGGTCGGCTGCACGGCAGAGAGGAATTACCCTGCGAGGACCCATATTGACACTATTTTCCTTTACCCAGACATCACTGTCCCCGCCCATTGCAGAGGTCTCCATCTTGATAGCCTTCACCATTGTCTTCCAGCCACCGACAACAGCTCCCGATTCACTCATTTCGGGCACCCCGTTGATTATGACCGAAATATCGGTGCTGGTGCCACCCACATCGATAACGGCACAGGTATCATTCCCTGTCAAAAAGGAAGCACCTACAAGACTGCCTGCCGGGCCTGAAAAGATGGACTCGATCGGTTTTTCAAGTGCACTTCTGATACCAATTACCGAGCCATCACATTTGAGCATGAATATCTTTGCATCCATGCCCCTGCTCCTTATCTCGGATTCCACACTGGTCATGAACTTCTCGGTTACAGGGATCAACTGAGCGTTCAGAAATGCGGTCACTGCCCTCTCGAAAGCACCAAGTTCCTGCGAAAGCTCATGAGCACATACAATAGGAAGACCTGTGGATTCTTTTATGATCTCCTTGACCCTCAATTCATGTTCAGGGTTCCTTATACTGAAATACGAAGATACTGCAAATGCAGCCACCCTGCCCTTGACCCTTTCCGCAAATTCCCGCACAGCATCTTCATCAAGAGATGCAGTGGGGATACCATTGTAATTATGACCGCCCTCGACCTGCACATAGTGTTCGGTTGGAAGGTCCTGGTTCAGTTCATAACTACCCACAAGTATCAAGCCAACCGGGAAGCCCGTACCTTCCAGAATACTGTTCGTTGATAAAGTAGTGGAAACAGAAACCACTTTTATATCGTTCAGGTATTGTTCATCGATCCCATCAATTGCGTTCCTGATACCTCCTAGAGGATCAGGGTATGTCGTAAGCGCTTTGTTCGAAGAGATTATGACTTCATCAGAATCCCTAAGAAGGACTGCATCTGTATAAGTACCGCCTGCATCGATACCGAGACTGTATTTCATTCAAAATGACTCCTTTATGTTATAAATGAAAGTTTTTGTTCACTTCGGCTAATATAACCAAAACTATTGATAAAGAAAAAAATAACAGTACTTAAGCGTATCGTATTTGCATATCACTGTTAACTTTGAAAAACCGAATAAAGAGACGTTAAAAAGAGATAATCTGTTTTTAGATATAAACCTTATGCCATTTTTTAACTCTTATATTGAGAATTTCAAATTAGAAAGTTAACTTAAAAACCTATTCCATTTTTCATTAACTCCACTACTTTTTCTGCAACAAATAGCCATCATTAGCTTATTAGAACTTATCCAGTCTTCATGGCTAAAACAACAACAATATATCGTG
>NZ_JAGSOI010000010.1 GCF_023684405.1 Methanococcoides seepicolus
ATATCAATTGCTGGTGCTTACTGAGTTACAAAATAAGGTTGAAGGTAGTAATTTGTTTGGTAGTTTTTTTTAAGGAAGGTGTTATCAAACTAGAATGGGGGGAATTATGAGCTAATTTGAAATTCTCTATATATCTTGGCTCATTAACCACCAAGATTATCTCTTATCAATAAGATGGGTCAGATAAATTCCAACGATTTTGATATTATAACCAGAGGTATAACGTGTCATTTGATAATTTAAATTTAATATACCCGCTTCAGCGGGCATTAACCGAAGAAGGATATACAACACCTACTCCGATACAGGAACTATCCATCCCCCATCTGTTGGATGGTAGGGACATGATCGGTATCGCTCAGACAGGTACAGGCAAGACAGCTGCATTCATATTACCGATTCTCCAGAATATGTCTGCATCCCACAAGACAGTGAAGCCAAGAAGTCCGCGAGTGCTTGTGCTTGCGCCCACAAGGGAACTTGCAGCACAGATAGGGGATAGTTTTGCCACGTATGGCAAATACACCCGTTACAAGCATACAGTTGTATTCGGAGGAGTTGGACAGACACCACAGGTAAGAGCTCTCTCAAAGGGTGTGGATTGCCTTGTAGCAACCCCGGGCAGACTGCTGGACCTGATACAACAAGGCCATATTAGGCTTTCCAGTGTGGAGTATTTTGTCCTTGATGAAGCGGACAGGATGCTTGACATGGGGTTCCTCAACGACGTGAACAAAATTGTCGATATGCTGCCAAAAAAGCGTCAGTCCCTTTTCTTTTCAGCCACCATGTCCCCGGAGATATCCGCACTTGCCAGGAAGATGCTCAGCAATCCTGCACAGGTTGAGGTTACCCCGCAGGCAACAACTGTTGAGCGCATAGAGCAGTTCATCTTTTTCGTGGATTCGGATAACAAGAACGAATTGCTTTTGCATTTACTAAGAGGCAAACATCTGGACTGTGTCCTCGTATTCACACGTACAAAGCACCGTGCCAATAAGGTCACTGAGATGCTTAATAAGAACAATATAAATGCAGGTGCTATCCATGGCAGCAAGTCCCAGACCCACCGTACAAAAACACTTCAGAATTTCAAGTCCGGACAACTGCGTGTACTGGTTGCAACAGACATAGCTGCCCGAGGAATTGATATCGAGGACATATCACACGTAATAAACTATGACCTGCCGAATATCCCTGAAAGCTACGTACACCGAATAGGACGTACAGCAAGAGCAGGAGCTGAGGGAACAGCATACTCTTTCTGTGCAGCTGATGAACGTGACTTCCTGCGCGAGATAGAAAAACTCACCGACATGGAGATAGAGGTCGCAGAACATAATTACCATTCCGAAAAGGCGAAGAATGCCACAGGTGATGCAGCAAAGCCAGCTCCCAAGCAACAGAGAGGACGAACAGGAAGTGCCGGACCTAAAAGGGGCAGGGGTAAAAAAGGAGAAAGCAAAGGCGGTAGAAGTAGTAGTAGTAGTAGCAATAAGGATAGTAAAAATAAGGGTGGAAGATCAGAGAACGCCAATAGAGGCCAGGCTAAGAGTACATCCAAGAAAAACTCAGGTCGGAATTCTGGTCGAGGCTCAGGTAAGCCTAAAAACAGTCAGTAATTGAGCATTTTATCGGTTCATGAATTTATTCATGGACTGAAAATGCTACTGTCTGCTACTGACCTTACTCCAAAAAAACGAAAATGATCCCAATTAGGTATATCATCCAGTTAGTTATAATTCTCGCTATATGCTTTATGGGAGATATCCTCCATAATTACCTCAACCTTCCGATTCCCGGTAATATACTGGGAATGATGCTATTACTAATCCTTCTGTTAACTGGTATCCTCAAGCTATCCATGATCGAAGATGTGAGCAACTTCCTGCTGAAGCATCTCTCATTTTTTTTCATACCGGCAGCTGTGGGACTGATAACCTGTTTTTCCATACTTGAAGGAAAATGGACTGCCCTGCTTTTCATATCTGTGGTCTCGACCTTCATCATTACAGTGGTGACCGGTATGACGGTACAGATACTGATGAAAAGGAGGAAATCTGTTGAGTGAACTTATCTCTTCTCTGACAGGGTCTCCGATCTTTGGCATAGGGATATCTCTACTAACATTCTATGCGGGTTGCCTGCTCTACAAAAGGACAGGTTCCCCCCTACTGAACCCACTGGTACTGAGCATGCTGATGATAATTGGTCTTCTGCTGAGCTTACACATAACCTTTGATGATTACAATAGGGGAGGACAATACATATCTTTCTTCCTTGGGCCTGCTACTGTCATCCTGGCTGTGCCCCTGTATAAGAAGATCAGCCTTCTTAAGGAGAATGTGATTCCAATTCTTGCAGGGATCAGTGTAGGATCTGCAGCAGGTATTGTGAGCATAATAGTCATGTGCAGGATGTTCGGGCTTGATGAGCTGCTAAGCATCTCCATGATACCAAAATCTGTTACAACGCCCATAGGAATGGAGATATCCAGTCAGCTTGGAGGTATGCCATCCATAACTGTTGCAGCCATAGTATTCACAGGAATAGCAGGCATTCTACTGGGTCCTCTGGTATGTAAGTTGTTCAGAATAAACGACAAAGTGGCAGTGGGAATTGCCATAGGAACCTCTTCCCATGCCCTCGGTACGACCAAGGCCGTCGAGATGGGAGAGACCGAGGGAGCTATGAGCGGGATGGCAATTGGCATTGCCGGATTGGTTACAGTTTTCCTTGCTCCGATACTGGCCAAGCTTCTGATGTGAGATAAGTGAAACTGGTTATACCAATACGTTAAATTCATCACCTTATGTTTTTTGTTGAAAACATGCTCATGAAACTTTTTATGATTAAATATATATATGATAATTCGGTTTTAGGAAATAATATCTAGACAAAGTCAAATTCTTTTTTGTTATCAGGTTGTATATCAAAATCAATTAATAGTTTTAAAACATATTATCTATTACCGTACCATAAACAGTACGGTGAGGCAGTGAATCAGAAGGTAGAACGCCATTGGGTGTGAAAGCCCATAAATATTCAAAGTTTATTTGGCATTTGTAAATCCTTAAGGTCGACCTGAGACGGGGAGAATAGTGGGGTAGGGTCGCCCAAAGATTGCCCGATGCGGTCGGCAATTCGATCCCTGATTACTGCCATTAAATTCCTTTTCTACTAACATAAAAAATCGATAGTTATAGGTGACGTCAAAAAACCGAGATTTCACAATAAATTGATTGAATTTGCAAATATTTATTCCAATCCTTATATCAGATCTAATTTTAGTCTCTTCTATGAAGGGGGACAAGTATATCATATATTATCTTCATTTTATGGAATACACAACCTAATAATGTAGGTGTATTTTTATTTTATAGGCTACAGTCAATGAAAAGTGACTGAAAGTATCTATCTGATTCAAGATCCATGTGCTTTTTTGTGCTAATTTTGGATGGCAAATTATAGATACTATTTTAAAGCCGAAACTTTACCCGTGGTTTTTCAATGGAAAAATACAGTAAGCAACAAAAAGAAATAGCAACAATGATCGATTCTGATGACTTTCTGGATAAGTGGAAGGATTGGAATTGGCAATTAAAACATTCAATTAGGGATATAGAAACTTTCGAGCGACTGCTTGGAATAAATTTTGAGCCACCTGAGAAAGAGAAGCTCAAAGAAACGCTGGACAAATTCCCATTGTCTATCACACCCTACTACCTATCATTGATAGATTCTGAGGATTTCAGAAACGATCCTATTTTCCTACAATCATTCCCTTCACCGGAAGAACTAACTGTATCAGTGGACGAACTTGAAGATCCTCTTTCGGAAGATACAGATAGCCCTGTTGAAGGTATAACTCACAGATATCCTGATAGAGTTCTTTTCCACATAAGCAATGTCTGTTCCATGTATTGCCGCCATTGCACACGTAAAAGAAAAGTTGGGGACATTGATTACATACCTGAAAAAGAGAAAATACTTGAGGGTATCGAGTACATTAGGAACACTCCACAAATAAGGGATGTATTACTTTCAGGCGGGGATCCTTTTATGTTGTCTGATGATTTTCTGGATTGGATCCTTACTGAAATAAATAGTATTCCTCATGTAGAAGTGATTCGTATTGGCAGCAGGATGCCGGTTGTACTTCCATACCGAATTACAGATGAACTTGTGGGCATTTTGAAAAAGCATCATCCTATCTGGCTAAATACACATTTCAATCATCCCAGAGAAGTCACATTTTCCTCCAGACAAGCGCTTAAAAAGCTTGCAGATGCCGGCATTCCTCTTGGAAATCAAACGGTACTACTTGCAGGCGTAAATGACTGCCAGAGAATTATAAAAAAACTGGTTCATAAACTGGTTCAAAATCGTGTTCGTCCATATTATCTGTATCAATGCGATCTTTCAGAAGGCCTGTCCCATTTCAGGACACCCATAGGCAAAGGAATAGAAATAATGGAAAATTTGATTGGCCATACAAGTGGGTTCGCCATTCCTACTTATGTTATTGATGCCCCTCATGGAGGAGGTAAAATACCAGTTATGCCCAATTATATCATCTCCTGGTCGACAAACCGTGTGATCCTTCGTAATTATGAAGGTGTTATTACCACCTACAAAGAACCGGAATCATACAAACAAATATATTGTGATCGTAACTGCGAAAAGTGCAATCTTCAGCTTAAACTTGACGACGCTACAGAGTATAAGGGAATTGGTATTGCCAAACTGCTTGCGGATTATGATGACACCACAAGTCTTGTTCCTGAAGAGAATGAGAGGATGGAGAGAAGGACTTGAAGGATACTATTGAGAAGATCGGCAACTCCATTATCCAGCATGGGAGGTATAATGATCGCATATATCTCATGAGATCCAATCCAGAAGATATACCTTTACTTCTGGATAAACTGGATGCTCTTGCAGAAAAGGAAAGCTATTCAAAGATATTCACAAAGGTTCCGGAATCTTTCAAAGAACTTCTTTGTGATAGAGATTATCTTTGTGAAGCGTCGATCCCACGATATTATGATGGGAAAGAAAATGCAGTGATCATGAGCAAATTCCTTGATGATAAGAGAAGCATTGACTGTTTGAATGAAATGCATGAAAATGTGGTAACGACAGCTCTATCAAAAAGAAATGATCAACAGACCAATGTTCCATCCGAATACTCGATTAGAATATGCGATAAAAATGATATTACACAGATGGCTGATCTGTATAAAAAAACATTTGAAACCTATCCTTTTCCCATACATGATCCCAATTACCTCTTAAAAACAATAGAGGATAATGTAGTGTATTTCGGAGCTTTCAAAGAAGAAAAAATTATTGCACTCTCTTCTTCTGAAATAGAATACGGTCACTCGAATGTGGAAATGACAGATTTTGCAACATTGCCTGAATTCCGGGGAAAGGGCTTATCTTCATATTTGCTTAGAAAAATGGAAGATGAAATGAAAGCAAAGGGTATCAAAACTGCATATACCATTGCAAGAGCCAGCTCATATGGAATGAATATTGTGTTTGCAAAATGCGGATATGAATATTATGGAAGACTTGTAAATAATACCAATATATCTGGCAATATTGAAAGCATGAATATTTGGTATCGAAATTTTCAGATCGATTGATATTTATTTATCGATCATCTTTTTTTATATGTGAGAAACATCTCTTATTTCATTATTACAATTTTGTAAGAGCTTGAGATTCGAATTATAGAAGCCATATTAGATCGTGAGTACACAGTTAACTTCAAAGAAGTGAACTCCACCAACTTATTTTAGGAATAAATACAAATGTTCATTCTCAATTGATATTAGCAAGGGGATAGGGGATTTGAAATATGCTCACATTAAAAGATTCTGTAACAATAAACCGACCTCCAGAAGTCATTTTTGAATGGTTTGATCATTTTTCAGAAAATTACACATACTGGCATAAGGACCATGTGATTGCAAAATGGATCAGAGGGAAGAATTTTGAGAAAGGGGCGATCCTTTACGCTGAGGAATATCTCAACGGTAAACTGGAAAAAATAAGTTTTGAAATAACCAAGATCAAAAAAGGTGAATTGATAGAATATAAAACCCTATTTCCACATTCCATTATTTGACCATACGGGTCTTTCTCCATAGAACCTCACAATAGTAATGGAAGTGTATTTACAGCCACACTTTCTTTTCGATTTGGATGGTTGCTTTCAAAAATTGCAAAAAAGAGAGTTGAGGCTATTAGGATACATATGAGAGAAGAGGGAGGAAATCTTAAAGGCTTATTAGAAAAGTCAGGCCATTAAATCCTTTTAATATATCCTTCTTCAACAGTTAAGATCGTCAGCATGAGACATGTTCTTAAATATTGTTCATTTAAGTTATCTTTAGCTTTTCTGTGAATGGTGATCATCTGTGTTTTTTGTTTCCTCTATTTCGATGTAAACAATACCACCATGAAATACTAAAAACCAACTTCTCAGGAAACTCGCCTGAAAATATACGAATTTGCTGTTTTTGTGTACCCTATTCCTTTCCCAAGTTTCTCGAGGTATTCTTTTGTAACCTTTATATGCTTCTTTGGAATGAAATAGAATCCAAGATTCCTGTCTGTGATGTGATAGCTACCACCTTTTACATAAACAGCAGCAATGAATTCGTAATCATCATCTATGAATGCCATTCCGGCATCCCCATGACTATTATTTGCAAGCAGGATCCCACCTGTTTTCAGATATTTTTTACATGCCTGTGAAACAAAACCAGCATATTGTGAGATGAGCAGATCGTAGCTCTTTTCTTTAAGATCAAGTGATAGAGAGTAATCAGACGATATGAAATGGAAAACAGCATCTGTATCATAGGTCTTTTTCGTTGAGATCATATCAGCAACTGAATTTTCTTGCTCAAAGAATTTCTTTGCTCGTGGATCACTATCAACATATAAGACCTCAGAAATGAAAAAAGAAGGAGTAATATGAACAAAACTTCCCGGGTAAAGAGCGTTATTAATGTTGAATCTGGATATCAGGGACTTAAATATGTCTTCCCTTTCAAAATTATTGTCAACATAGAATTGTCGGTATAAGCCCTGCACATCGACTTTCATATAGGTTATGAAGAGTTATGATGTTATAAAGCCGACAATGTTTTTTGTAGCTTTATCTTTAATTTGAAGTCATGTCTCCATCCTTGCCGTTTTTATGACCACATCTGCTAAGACCTGTGAAGGGTGTATCAATGGAACAGACACTTCGTCTTCAATTGAAAGCAAAGAAAGCTCACTGCAACCAAGTATTATAGCCTCTGCCCCCTGGTCGATCAGTACTTCAATTACTTCTAAGATCTCGTTCCGTGAACTTCCAGATGTATATCCTGTTTTAATTCCTTGTTCACCATAAATTGAATTCATGACTTTTTTTTGTAGCTCTTCATCCGGAGTTAATATTTCGATCTCATTTATTGCCTTATGATATAGTCTGGTTTCCAGTGTGCCAGTAGTAGCCAATAACCCGATCTTTTTAATATCTGGAAATACGTCAGAAATGTGTGATGCAGTTTCTGAGATCATGTTTAGTATGGGTATCTTTGTGCTGTCCTGTAGTTCAGAATAATAATAATGCATAGTATTGCATGGTATTGCTATGATCTCTGCACCAGCAGTTTCTAAATTATGGATGGTTTTTTGTGCTTCATCGACGGGGCTTTCCCCCATTCCAAGGATCGCTTGTGTACGATCAGGTATATTGGAATTATTGTCCACGATGATCCTTAAATGGTCCTGATCCTTCCTGGCAGGAGTGCTTTTGATCACCTTTAAGAAAAAATATGCTGTCGATTCAGATCCCATGCCACCTAAAATACCAACCGTTTTATCACTTGCTTTAGCTGTCATAATATTCCCCCAAACTTCCCCTTTTGCCACATTTAGCACTCGATCCCCATTTGAGATTATTATAGCAATGTCTCTAATTCACGAGATTCATCCTTTCTTTCGAATTCAGATGCTTATCCCCACAGATGATAAGATCCCCTCATTTCCAAAACCAGATCAAAAGATTATTTCCCAACTCGTCCACGTAGTGTGAGTAAAAGGGAATAATTTGATCTTGCGAAAGAATAACTAAATTAAATTTATGCCCATCCCAGTGCCTATAGTTTGAATTGGGCTATTAGCATAAATTAATTTGTATTTTTATCATCAACCGTAAAAACCACATTATCTCAATTTTCGAACTTATCCATTATATGAGGATTCAAACTAAAGACCTCCAATGATCTCGAATTCTGCTTCAACCAGCATTCCGTGATGTCAACCACCTTATCTACTGCATCTACTATTACACTGTCAGCAGTTGCTATTACTGTATTTGCTCCCGCTTCCTTGAGATCGAAATCCACATGTTTTGATGTCCTTGTATCGCCCTTGAAAGTTTTATTTTTGACTCTTTCACATATAAGCTCTGCAAGTATTCCACTGTTGCTCATCTGGGAATCAAGAAGGATGGTTGCCGACCTTACTTTCAAATTTGCAAGAGTTGAGAGCATTTCATCAACTGCCATACAAGTAGTATCCGTGATCTTGTGATTACTGAATATTCCACTTGTATCCCGCAGGAATCCATCATCTGCAAACCATAGGGGTTCATTTTTGAGTGCAGTCTCTATGGTTATAAGGACATTATAGCCGTCAACAAAGACATCGCATCCTTTTAATTGGGAGCATTCAAGCTTCTTTTTGTTGCGGTGGTCTGCTTTTTTTGGTGAGAAAACAAGTCTTGTGAGTATATGCCTTTCCGGTACTGTCAATCGGTAATGGTTGCTTACAAAGGTAATTGCACTCTTTCTCTTATATCCTCTGGAGAGAAGATACCTTATGTCCATTGCGGGTTCTGAAAGCTTTTCTTTCAGCTGATCGGCTGGAAGCAATTGTCTATCAGACATTGCAAATAGTTTGCTAAGAGTAAGATTTATAGATGTCGCACACCAATCTATTATTTTGATGAGTAGATATGTCGAAAGAAATGAGAATGATCAGCTTGATGCAGGAACAAAACCTGCGGACCCATTGCCTGAGCTCCAACTTCCGGATCCGGCCCTTGCTGGCAACATTTCCATCGAACAGACCCTTGCTCAAAGGCGGTCCATTCGTTCCTATTCCGACAATCCATTATCTCTTTCGAATGTGTCCCAAATTCTGTGGGCTGCACAAGGAATGACCATGGATAAGTTCTTCAGGACAGCACCGTCAGCAGGTGCTCTTTATCCGCTTGAGGTGTATCTGATTGCTGGCAATGTAAGGGGACTGGACGTTGGTGTATACAGATATGCTCCAGCCCGGCATTCACTGATACGGATCTGTGATGGTGACAGAAGGGATGAGCTCTGCAAAGCTTCGTTGTCACAACCACATATCAGGGACGCTGCTGCGGTTGTCGTGATTGCGGCGGATTACTCACGCACAACGGTAAAGTATGGAACTCGTGGAATCAGGTATGTACATATCGAAGGGGGTTGCGCTGCTGAGAACATCTGTCTGCAGGGAATGTCACTTGGCATTGGGACGTGTGTGACGGGTGCGTTTGATGATGCGAAGGTTGCTTCCATCCTTAACCTGCCAGCCAATGAAGATCCATTGCTGATATTATCGATAGGGTATGTATAACATCATTCTTTACTCATGTACCTTATATAAATAACGCTAATTTTGGCTCTGTAGAAAACCTATTTTTTTATTTAATTTCCACATAAAATTTTAAAAAGGATTATCCCCTGAGTATTACGTATCACAGAAAACACAAAGGGGATGATTGTGTTTTGCCTAACAAATATTTAAAGTTTGTTGATACAGCGCTAGCTGTATCAGGTAACTCACACCTTCAGATCTATAGTTGCAAGTATTCCAAAAGAAAATATACACAACATCAACTATTGACATTGGTTCTATTGAAAGAGTATCTGAATGAAGATTATAGAGATATTGTTGAACTTGTCGAAGTAATGGATGAGGTAAAAACAAGAATTGGATTAAAACAGGTTCCACACTTTACTATTCCATTAAATCATAGATTTAGTGGGAGTTCCAGATTTTCAATCTGGAACACACTTCATAAATTCATTACAAGACTCAACTCTGTTTATTTCAGCGGATTGCTACAACAAACACTAAAACTCTTTTATTCTCATGGTGAAAAGATTGAGATCACTGCCATTGATTCGAGTGGATTTACGAGCGGTCATTGTAGTTACTATTATTCGTGGAGAACAGAAAAGAAGCCCTCTGTTGTGGCATTGTAACCGCATTCAATGATCTTCCAACAGTGGCCCATTGCGGACAGAAGCGTATCGGTGAGGCTACTGAAACGGGAGCCGACTATCTTGTGACCAACTGTGCAGGATGTGCATCCCAGCTTAACCTCATTTCCAATATGATGGAAGCCCCTGTAAAACAAAAGGATATCACAGATCTCCTGTGTGATTCAATGGGAATCGAGGTGACCTATGATCCTACAGAGGCCATCGGTCAGTTCATGGGACAGGCAATTGAACTTCTTGGAAAAAGCTGCATAAACCGCCGTTAAAGCTAGAATGGGTTGATGAAGGTCAGCCCTGTTTCTTTATTTTGTTTTTGGTGTATGTTCTCTTTTATCTTTTCCACTTTTCCTCTCTCTTTAACCTTCTTTTTAATTTTGTTAAAGATAACTAACGTATGTACATACTAACAGAAGAGAGCAAAGACCTGCTGTTTTTTGCTGGATCTGGCCGGGTCGGAGGGGAGGAGGGGATGAATCGGGTGCACAAGTAAAAAAGACATGAAAGAAAGATATATATATCCAAACACGTATAAGAGAAGACAGTTAAAATAAATTAGAGTCAACATTGGTGAAAAAATGGAAAACAAAAAATCAGATAAACAACTAAGTGAATTTAATAACACCGATTCGTCCAAATGTTTAAAATCACATGAAATAGAAGCAGACGATTTACCAAGGCCTAGGGTGGCAAATCCTAAAAAGGACAGAAAATGAATGATAGAGATTGCAAACAACGAAATTATTGTAGCAGCAATCTTCCTAGTACCAGGATTTTTATTTTTGCATATCATTTATGAATTATCAGCATATAACAAAAAGAAAATATACGAACACGAATATTATTTTCTTAGTTTATTCGTAAGCGTATTATTCTTTGTAATTGCCAATATAATAAAAAGTATATTGGCTTTTTTTAAGTTGATAACATATTCAGACGCATTTGTAAAACCCACTGCTATCTCATTAGATTACAGCACAATAATTTTCATGTATTTAGCTGCAATTATATTAGGCAGCTTCATAGGAAAAAGACGTAAAAATGAAAAACACGGTGATGGAAACAAGATCAATAACGACAGTGTATGGGTTGTTACACTTAGTAACCTGGCCAAAAAAAAAGGAAAATACGCATACATCATCACATCATCAGATGAGGAATTTTATGGAAGGGTTAAGCGATATTCTGGAGATGCAGATGACGAAAAAATGATACTAATAGACAAACCATCTATGATTATTAGAGATCAAAAACAAGAATGTATCGATGAAATTCAAATATGGGAAGAAATACTATTTACAGAAAGCGATATTAAAAGAATTTCATTCAACGATAAAACATAAACTAAAATCTATAGCTATCGCTATTCACAGTTTACCACCCTCCACAAAACGAGATATTATCTTGAACGTTGCAGGAGGCTTCGGAAGATCTGCGACATACAAACGCTTCATCTTAGAAGGAAGATCTTTATTCTCCTGAATCTCACAATAAAGATCAATCAGGCCTTCACAATAGTACCGGTTATCTAAATCAGGAATGGAAGCAAGCCAGGCCTCCAAGCTCTCACGCTGCAGCATGCCATAAGGAACGAATTCCCGGATAGGGACATAGTCATCAACGGCTTGATCTTCCATGCCACTATCGTCATGATCATAAGAGAGGACACCATCAGCATCATACTGCAGGAGAGTGTCACGACCATCATTAAGGATATCCAAAACAGACTGACGGATATCTTCCAATTACTCTCCAGAAATATGATCTTCTGGACGGTAGTGATGCAGCTCACCGAAAGCACCGAGAGGTTCACTCCTGGAGTTCTCGCATAGATCAGTTTAGTTGTATATCCAATCAGATCTCAAACGTGATATACAGTATATCTAGCAAGGTTGCTGCAGAGATCAAAGGTCATGGCATTTTGGAAGTAACCGCTTAAACAGTACAATACTTGCCTTCCAGTATTGTTGTAAGTTTCATATTTTCCGAATAATCAACGGGGACGTCGATCAACCAGACGCCTCCTTCCTTTAAGGCAGATTGCAGGGCATCACCAAGTTCGTTAGCGCTGCTTACGCGTATTCCTTTGGCACCAAAACTGTTTGCTAGTCCCACGAAGTCCGGGTTCTTGAAAGAGGTGCCGAAAGATTCCCCGAATTTAGTATTGCTTTCCCATTCGATAAGACCGTAGGATGCATCGTCAAAGATAATGATCACAAGATCGCAGTCCAGTCTCACAGCGGTTTCCAGGTCCTGGATATTCATGAGGATACCGGCATCTCCTGCGATTGTCACAACTTTCTTTTCAGGGCGCATAAGGCAGGCCGCTATGCCGGCAGGTAGGCCAAATCCCATGGCAGCCAGGCCGTTCGACATCAGTACGGTGTTAGGGGCAAGTGCTGGATACAGTCGATCCAGAGTTTGTGAGCACCTACGTCGCTGATAAGGATGTCCTCGCGATCAAGTTTCTGTCGGACCTCCCAGAGAATGCGCTGGGGTTTCACCGGGAATGCGGGGTCATCCTTGTAGCGAAGTAATTCGTCTTCCATTGAAGTCTTGATATTCCTGTAATGGTCCGGGAATTCCTGCGGGGTAACTGCAGAGGTCATTGCACGGAGGGTTGCCTTAAGTGTGCCTAGGAGTGCACATTCCGGGATATAGCTGGCCTCTATTTCAGGATGCCTGTTTTGAACATGAATAATGGTTTTTGAACCGTCCATGTTCCAGTGGTCCGGGCTGTATTCCACGGAATCGAATCCAACGGCAATGACCACGTCCGCTGCGTCCAGACCGCATATGATGTAATCCTGTTCGGACATCCCCATGGAACCTATAAAATGATCATTGTCTGCGGGAATTGCACCTTTCCCCATGAAAGTTGTAACAACGCCTATATTGGCTGCCTCCACGAACTGTTCCAGCTCAGGGGAAGCATTCTCGCGGATCACACCGTTCCCGGCAATGATCAAAGGTCTGGTCGCACCCGAGATAAGTTCGATCGCTTTATGCAATTCCTTTTCATCAAAGCTACATGAATGGGAGTATTCTTTTTTCTCAAGGGGCAGTGCATTGGTCTCCTGGGCGGATACGTCCTCAGGCAGCTCAATATGAGCAGCTCCAGGCACATCCTTGGCTATATCAAAGGCTTTCCCTACCAGTTCCGGGATCTGGTGTGCAGCGGTCACAGTTGCGTTCCAGGAAGTTATCTTGCTGAACATTCCCGCAACATCCAGAAACTGGTGGGATTCCTTATACGCCCTGTCAAGGGAACCCTGACCGGTAATGGCCACAAGGGGTGCCCTGTCAAGATGGGCATCTGCCACACCGGTCATGAGATTGGTAGCTCCCGGACCCAGGGTGGAGAGGCAGACACCGGGCCTGCCTGTCAGGCGGCCGCACACATCCGCCATGAATGCCGCGGATTGTTCATGCCTTACCACAATGAATTTAATGTCTGATCTCGAAAAGGACTCCATGAGATCCAGTGTTTCTTCTCCCGGGATACCAAAAATATATTTCACGCCCTCGTTTTGCAGGCACTTGACAAACAGTTCGCTTCCTTTCATATCAATACACCTTGATCGACTTGATGTTCATGAACTCATAGAGTCCATACTTGTACAGTTCTCGTCCTATGCCGCTCTTCTTGACACCGCCAAAGGGAAGGCGGGGGTCCGAGGCAACCATTGAGTTCACCGACAATATGCCGGATTCAATACGTTTTTCAATCTCCATTGCATGTTCCCTATCTTCGGTCCACAGGCTGGCACCAAGCCCGAAATCGCTGTTGCCTGCAACCCGTATGGCCTCCTCCTCACCCTTGACAATGATAATAGGGGCAACGGTCCGAATGTCTCTCCTTCAACACACGCATGTTCTCGTTAACATTACTGAGGATCACAGGTGCATAAAATGACCCTGGCCTGTCAAGTCTTCCCCCTTCAAGCAGGAGGTCGGCACCTTTGTTCACAGCATCCTTTACCTGTGCATCAATGATATCGACCTGTTCCGTATTGACCAGGGGACCAACATCTGTTTGTGGGTCCATTGGGTCCCCGACCTTCAGCTGTCGTGCGGACCCGATAAAAATACGCAGGAATTCATCGGCCACAGCTTCGGTAACAATGAAACGTTTGGCTGCAATGCAACGCTGGCCGCCGTTCTGGAAGCGGCTGTTCACTCCTGCCTTTGCGGCCATCTCCACATTGGCATCATCAAGAACGATGAACGGATCACTGCCTCCAAGCTCAAGCACAGCCTTTTTCATATTCCTGCCTGCAGCTTCCGCCACCTTGCTGCCTGCATTAAGGCTGCCTGTGAAAGTGACTGCTGCGATCTCATCCCTTGCGATGAGTTCCAAGGCGGTCCTGCCGTCGATAAGCAGGGTCTGAAATGCACCTTCTGGAAGGCCTGCATCAGCAAACACCTTTTCAATCGCAAGGGCACACCTGGGCACGGAGCTGGCATGCTTCAGTATGACCGTATTGCCTCCTACAAGTGCCGGTGCACTGAAACGAAGGGCCTGCCAGAACGGGAAATTCCAGGGCATCATGCTGAGTATCACTCCCTTTGGTTCAAATGAGACTCCAGAATCCAGGGCGTCGGTTTCCACAGCTTCCGGTGCAAGGAAATTCTCCGCATTCTCCGCAAAATATTCGAGAGCCCACGCGCATTTCTCCACTTCGGGAACTGATTCCTTGATGGGTTTGCCCATCTCGATCGTTATGATACGGCCCAGTTCATCCTTGTCTTTTCTTAGTTGTGCAGCCGCAGTCTTTAGATAATGCGCTCTTTCGGAAATGTCAAGATCCTTCCATTCAAGAAAAGTAGTCCTTGCCTTTGTTAAGGCCCGGTTGATCCTCTCTTCTGAATAGTATTCAAATTCCTCATTTATTTCCCCTGTTGCCGGATTCATAGAGACCATTTTCTTCATGTGATTACTCCCGTAGATTGGAGGAATACAATCTCAAGCCCTACCTTACAGGGTTTTTCAAATCCCCCTCATTTACCCATATCAATGTTGTTGGTTATGCGATATAAAACAAATTGTGAGGGAGTCCAATATAATTTCATGGATCTTGCATGCATGAATTTGTATGATACGAAAGCTCACACCCCATCCCCACTGCTTGGAGTGTCTGAAAAATGTAGTATTGATCGTGAAAAGCAGAGAATAAGTTCTCTGGGACTCTAGTTTCAGACTATGCATGTTAATCCTTCCATACTTGTAGCCGTTGGCTCTGTGTTAGCAGAATTTTCAGAAAAGATGCTTAATTGTAATAGCAAAATGTTTATGTATTGTTTAATTACATTTTAAAAAAGTTATATTGGTGCTCCGGCCGGGATTCGAACCCGAGTTTTCAGCTCGAAAGGCTGGAATGATTGGCCGGACTACACTACCGGAGCACGCTGTTTTTACTCGCTTTAATGCGGGCTTTAATCCTTCGCATTGAAGCGAGCCCTATAAGGGCGATTGGGGATATATACCTTTCGCTTGGAATGGCTTATTCTTCTTCTTCTGTCTCTACGGGTTCTGCGCTCAGCTGGCTGATCCAGTCTGACAACAGTTCACATTCTTCTGGTTGGCAGGCAAGCCTGCAACCTGCGCAAGGGGAGAACATCTCTCCTGCAAGGAGTAGATCGAAGGATTCCTCTTCTGGGGTAACTACCTTTATAAGGTAGGTACTAGCTCCATTATTAACAGATGATTCGCGGGATATAAGCTCCGCTTTGATCAGCTTGTTGAGTATCCTTGAGCATTTACGGCTGTCTATCTCCAGAAGCTTCCAGAGCTCGTTCTGATAGACGCCGTCCTTGCTATCGCGTATGATCTTTAGAGTCTTCTCTTCTATTTCCATGGTTCTTTCCGGGAAATAAAATCTTAGTTCTCTACAGGCACTATCAATATTATGTTGTTTCCTCTCAATACAACGGAACCAAGTGATCGTAGACGTTCGCCATCAGCGAGCTCTGTAGTGTCCACAAGATGCAGGTTAAGGTAATCATCAGCACTCTGTAATGTACCTTCAAGGATGTGCTGGTCGCCCTTCATCTCTACCTGGACTTTAGATCCAATCATTTTCTGAACTTTCTTATTTGGGAACAAGATCGTATCCTCACATCATTGTTAATAGATAATAATCAATACTATATACGGGAAAAGTAAAGTGTTCTGCCTACTATTTATGGTTGCCGATTAGAATCAAAACATCGTTCCCACAAATTGCAGGGCGTAGGTGATTTCTTAGATATATCCCTGTATTTCGGCTGTATCTTCTGGCTGTTCTACCGGACGCAGATGGTTCTTCACTTTCGCGATAGGTCCGAACATAGCTTCAAAGTCGCGAATATGCTGTTCAAGCCAGTGTGATAGTTCCAGTGCGGCAAGAGGTGACATGATCACTTCTGTCTCGATGGATCTCTGTATGACCTGTGAATTCGAAGATTTCTCAAACCCTTTAGGGCTGTCATTATAGAAACCGATCCTAAAATCGTAAGGACTGTGACCACCCAATGCACCAATAGCATAGGTCTGTTTAAAGTTCTCAGGTTTAACGACCTCTATCTTCAACTTCTTTGCAACTTTCCCTTCGGGAGCGATCTTATCTTCAGTCATATTAATATATCCTTCAAAAACCATGCCTTATTTGGAAAGTAATTGTCAACATCGCTTAAAAGGGTTTGTCCTATTCGGAATAAACCCATATTATCCTTCAATGAGCTTTTTCAAATCTTTTGCAGAATGTGCGATATCTTTCTTTGAATATACTGCCGCTATCCTCTCAACAGCATCAAGGTTTCTTATAGTATCATCAAGATATCCGAGCAGATCTCCCGGATATGCAGTAATACCGTATTTATCCTCAAGCTGCCTGACTATCTGTATAGGATCATAACCATCCATCCTCATGTTGATGATCTTCTCGGAGAACAAATGCTCAGGACACCCGCAAAATGGGCTATCCTTGCATCCACACGTCAGGAAATCCGCAGCAAAGTCCAGTATCTGGTCCTGCATCTTGGTCTCAAGTTTCGAAAGGTTCTCACCCTCCATAACAATATCCATTGAAGCTCCCTGGAACACCCTTGAAGGCATATTTATCTTCAGGGCAGTTGATATCTGGGCTGCATACTTGAAATAAACAGCCTCAAAGAACTCGAGATTTGTGACTATCTCTATGGCTCTATGATCGGAAAGGACCGCATCACGTATCAAGAACGCCTTTGATATCGAAAGAAAATGTCCTGCGGCAATACTTCCGAACTTCGTAAGTGCGATGGAATCATCCTTTATCGTAATAAACTTCTTCTTTTTCAATTTAGCAAGCAATGAACTAAAGGCAAAGTCCGCCAGCATGTTCCTGTGTATGGTCTCCAGGTCCCTTTTAGATGTGGTTACAGCAGCGGTTGCCAGGATCTCCTCTATCTGTTCTTCTTCACCATACTTCACATCCGTATGTTCCATCTCGCCATTCAACAGCCTGATGGCAACTTCCTCTTCAGTACCGGTCTGCTCACTGGTATAATGCTTTTGAGGGGTGGCAAGCAAGACAACAATACCCCTGTCATGGAAGTCAGGCCTTCCCGCACGGCCAAGCATCTGAAGGAACTCCTGCATGTTCAGCCATTCTATACCCATGGCGAGGGATTCAAAGATGACCTGTGAGGCCGGGAAATCCACTCCTGCTGCAAGGGCTGCTGTAGTTACCACGACCGGTATGTCTCCCTTCTCGAACCGCCTTTCGATCTTCTTTCTCTCCTCCATTGAAAGACCTGCATGGTATGGGGATGCGGGTATCGATATTGCCTGTGCGATACTGTGACAGTTCCGGCGTGAATTTGTGAATATGATCGTCTGTCCCCGGTGTCCCTTCGAAGAGACCTTGGCATACTCGTCCTTGGCAAGCTTTGTCATCAGTCTGATCTTGCTGCTCTCCGGGCAGAAAAGCAGATGTCTTTCAATGGGTACCGGCCTGTATTCATATTCCACAAGCTCGGTATTGAGTCTTTTTGCGAGCAACTTTGGTTTTGCCACAGTTGCTGAAAGGTAAATGAACTGTGCACCTGATGCAACGTATTTGAGCCTCCCGATAACTCCATCCAGACGGTGACCACGCTCAGAGTCTTCTATCATATGCACTTCATCGATGACCACAGTACCGATCTGTCCCAGAAGATCGGCATCCCCTGTACGAAGTATAACGTCAAGACCTTCATATGTACCCACTATAATGTCGGCATCAAGTCCCCTTTTCATCTTTTTTGTCTTCGATGTCCTTATCTTCGAACTTCCTACTCTTATCGAGGTATTGAGCCCTATCCCTGAATAACGTTTGTTGAACTGATCATATTTCTGGTTCGCCAGTGCCACAAGAGGGACAAGATAGAGCATCTTTCCGTGTCCATGCAAGATGTTCTCAATACCCGCGATTTCTCCAATAAGGGTCTTTCCGGTAGCAGTAACTGATGTAACAAGCTGATTCCTTCTCTCCAGCAATCCCTTTTCGATGGATAGTGATTGTACCGGCAGGAATGTATCGGATTTTTGAAGCAGTATATCTTTAAGCTTTTTTGAGAGCGGGACATCCTTTATCTTTATCTTATTGGCATGTGTCTGTTGCTCTATCGTATCGAACCGTGTATATTCAAGGTCAAGTTCTTCCGGGCTCAGCATGCCTATGGTACGGTCAAGGTCACGCGTGGTGAGCATGATCTGCAGGATGCGATCTGCAGCCTCATCACCAATATAACGATGTGCATTACGAAGTGCCATCTCAAGCTCTTCCTTTGCACAATCCTCGCAAATTAGTTCGTGATGATATTTGATCGACTTCTTATTAATGAAATTGAACTGTTTCTTTAGCAGGCAGAACCTGCACACATGCACATCTTCCGATTCCAGGTGGAAATCATCCAGAAGTTCCCGGACTGCAGCTTCGCTCCTCTTTTCACTCTCAATATCGATAAGAATGCGCTCTGAGATCCTGAGAAGCTCAATGAACTCCTCTGGTTGTCTTAACTCCTCTTTATCATCTTTGACCACGCGAAATTTATGCGGACGTGGGCCTGCAGGGGATGTGCGAAGGATGAGCTCTCCGGTCAGGAGTGGCACTCTTTTACGGTCCTTGATGGCCATTACTATGACCTTTGCTTTCTCAGCTTTTAGGAATGTCCACAAAGTCATTTTCTGATTTCAAAGAGGTGCACTCACATATAAATCATGTTTGTCCAAACCTTTTTTAGATTTGATGTATGCACACGTAGGTATTCGTGTTCACACTCTTTATATGCGTGTATACACTTACTCAATAATTGTATTGGATTGTACTGAGTAATGACGTTATGGGGGGTAGAACATGTCAGGTAGTCTTTCTATGGGTGTAGAAGTAATACTTACTCCGAAGTCGTCGGAGATGCAAAATATGGCAGTACAAGAATGCTCTACTTCAGAAGAGATTCCCAACCGCCGGAAACTTGACTTCTGTGCCGTCCCAAAGTCGAAAGTTCTTACTCGTGATCAAGTGCCTGAACCTCAGACTCCGGTCTATAAGGGTCCTATCATTTCACCTACTGGTATCTACGTTCTGGACCGAAGCCTTGGCGGTGGTTTGCCACTTAGTTCCATGATATATTTTTCGGCAGATCCCAGATCAATGGCAGAGGTCTTCCTTTACGAATTTACTCAATCACGCAAGACATACTATTTTACCACAGGGCGCAGACCTAAATATATCATGAGGGATATAATAAATCAGAATCTTGATCCATCTCACATCGTATTTGTCGATATCTACAGTGAATATTATTTTACTCCACTGGGTGATATGATCGATAATGTGGGCAATGAGTATGTCGACTCCAAGATCCTCGAGTTCACGGAATATAATCTGCACAACATCCAGAACGATGCTGTCGATGAAGATATCAACATTATCTTTGACAATTTCTCATTCTTCATGAATCTCAATGTGAATCCCGGTCTGTTGAAGAGGTTTACCAACATAATCTACGAAACCTCTAAAGAGACCAATAGCATGGTCTATCTTTA
Source organism: Methanococcoides seepicolus (assembly GCF_023684405.1). Taxonomy (GTDB): domain Archaea; phylum Halobacteriota; class Methanosarcinia; order Methanosarcinales; family Methanosarcinaceae; genus Methanococcoides; species Methanococcoides seepicolus. The sequence goes on from NZ_JAGSOI010000010.1 coordinate 20,377, forward strand.
TTCATTGAAAGGATGCTACGATGAGCATATTGAAAATGAGGTGCTTAACGCTTCTGATGTCATCTTCGATGTAAGCGTTGACCACAGCTGTGATCATGTAATAAGCAAGCTCGCAATTCCCAAGATACGCGGAATGGTGCCTAATTCGGACGTTCTCAAGTTCAAAGTTTCAGAAGGTGTGCAGATCGATACTTCAAAGGATATTGCATGATGAACGACAGCATGGGGCAATATTTCACTTTGTTTTCCCTTTTTCCTTAAAGAGTTCAACTGCTTTCATGGAATGTTAGCTGCTTTTTCACCGAACTTCATTGTTATTTGAAAATACATTTTCCCAATGATCTGCTATTTTTTCGGATTTTCTTTATGCTGATATTATTTAGTTACTTTTTATCTGGCAAGAAGGCCATGTTTATACGTTAACAGATCCAAAAAGGTAATACGGGGAGTTCAATGAGAACAATTCTTTTATGTGGTTTGCAGGGAAGTGGGAAAACTACCTTAATAGGCAAGATCTGAACATATCTTGGTGAAATAAGCAAGAAACTGGCAATAATAATTATAGGTGAAGGCGATACAAAGCTTGATGATAGTTCCCTCCCCTTTGAGGGAATCTCTATACAAGAATTATTTGTTGAATGTGTGCCTTGCAGTTTGCGGTTTGCTGTCGAAAAGACACTAAAGGTGATGGCTGATAAGTCTGTCCCTGAATTTGTGTTCATAGAGCTTGAAGGTCCTGCCTTTCCAGCTCAGATAAAAGAAAGCCTTGAATACATGCCTTTTGAGGATCTGTCCTTCCTGCTTGTATACCTTTTAGATGCAGGCACTTTTAGCAGTGAAATTGCCAAATTGCCAAATTTCATCATTAAACAGATCAGGGAATCGGATATTATCGGTATAAACAAGATCGATTCTACAGATATGGCTAAGGTATCTTCAATAAGATATATGCTTGAAGCTATCAATCCGGATGTTAGCATATTTGAATTTTCAGCTAGGGATCACGATGAAGGGTTTGGAAAGTTCATCGAAACGCTAGTAGGCAATTAATTGATGACCTTGTTGATCTTTTGGATCGGGGAACTGGGTAGCAAGCATCAGGGTATGTTCAGCTATCGTAGGTTATATTTTTTGCATAATTCCCCTGAGATTACCTCTGTACTTGCCTTAAAGGCGTGCACCGTGGGTCGCATCTTTGCAGCCACAATCCCTTTCCATGGGAAGGTTGTCAATGGCATCGAACAGTATTTCCAGCAGAATATCCTGTTTTGTGCAAAGTTCTTCCACAACTTCATCTGCAGTTATCTTGTTATCGTTTATTCCACAAGCTTGGTTAGTGATGGTACAAATAGACGCATAACAAAGTTCCAATTCCCTTGCCAACACAACTTCCGGTAATCCTGTCATCCCCACGATGTCGCCGAAAGTGCTCATCATCGCTATTTCTGCACGGGTCTCGAAACGTGGTCCTTCGGTGCATACATAGGTGCCTCTGGTGTAGCTGAGACCTTTTTTATCAAGGGAATCCATCAGGCATTTGCTTATGATGTGGCAATATGGCTCCGTCATGTCCACATGAACGGTTTCCTTGTCATAGAATGTGGATATGCGGCTTTTGGTAAGGTCGATAAAATCATCAGTTATTACAAAGCTTCCTATTGGATGGCCTTTCATGGTGCCTACTGAATTAGTTGCTATTATCCTTTTCACACCAAGTTCGCGGATGGCCCATATGATGGCGCGGTAATTGATCATGTGTGGAGGTACATGTTCGGCTGCACCGGAATGTCTGGGTATCATTGCGATACTCTTCCCATTGTTATGGGTGATGTACACTCCTATATCTCCATAGGGTGTGGCTATGATCTTTGTATCTCCATCTGTAAAAGAAGAGGACCCGACGCCACCAAGTATTGCTACATCTATGCTCATGGTTGGTAGTTTGTCGTTTTAGTTCTTATTTTTATCCTTTTTACCTTTTTTGACCTTACGTTGTGTGTCCGAAAAGGATTCTTTTAGGGAGGTCTTAATACCTGCAAGGGCAATTATTATCGCTCCCACTACTGAATATATGAAATATTGGAGGCTAAGGTCGGGTACATCCGATGCACCGGGTAATGCACTGACTGATAGTATGTAGGTACTCGCACCCCAGAAAAGCAATCCCATTGCCGTAATGAATAGTGATGGTGATACATCCTTTATTGAAAAATGATCATTTATTTTCAGGTCGACCATTTTTCCTATGTTGGCAAAAAGTATGGCTATCACATACCACCAGACCGTAACATTGATGAATACGGTAAATAACGTGATAAGTCCATAATACCAGCCACCACCTGCGGTAAAGTACTTCCACAACGTGACTGCTCCTATCATTGTGGCTATTACTGCAAGGATTATGGCAATTGTATTTGTCACAAATGTCATTTGCCCTTCGTAGTAGGACCCCTTCATCCTTTCTCTTAAAAGAGCGAAAGGCTGGTCAAGATTGAATCCGCGGTAAAGCATGTAAGCGCCTATGGCTGCTGAAATACCGATTATGGCACCTTCGGGATAGTTTGCCAGAAGGAATATTGCATATATCAATGCTGTAAGTCCAATTGGTACGAAGAACGTTTGTGATATCTTCGGGTCATTGAATGCGTTCTTGAGGATGTAGTATGTACTTTCAAGATTTGCACTCTGCTGGACTACTATTCGTTTTACGGAGTCTATCTTGACGCGTGATTGGACGATAGGTATAAGAGTTTCATCCTCTGCACCATCGGAAATAAAGATCGCGTTAGTGATATCATTCTCTTCCAGGAACGCATCAAGCTGGACAACTATCTTCTGATCTGATATTACCCCTACGTTCTTGTCCCCTGCAAAGGTCACAATTTCCGCATCAATACCCTTTGAATGTAGCTCATTGAGGACATTGATACCTCCGAATATCGTATTTGAATCGGAGTCTTCAGGATCGACAGTAGCAAGTTCCACTGCAGCCTTGATATTATCTTCACGCCCTTTGATGGGGCTGGAGACATTTGCCTTTTCTCCCAGGTCATTATCCCTGTCGATACAGATCACTAAAGTTCGCATAAAACCTCTTTAGAATTTAACAATATTCGTTATTTTATTTATAATGTAATGAAGGACTATATTTTCGATTGAATATTACAATTGAAACAATATAAAATATACTGTATTATTGTAATTGAGATCAATATTTATGGGTGGTGTATGGAAATAATTTCATCTCGACTCTGTCTGAAATAGTTTTTCCTCCCATGGCGTAGGTCCGAACCAACTTTTCGTATATTCTCTCAAAATACTAATTGATGAACAAAAAAAGAACAAAAAAAGAACAAAGAAAGAAAAAAAGAGGGAATGGGAGGAAGAATTAAAAGTTCAGAGGACGCCGAGCAACTTCTTCGCCCAGCCAAGCTTCTTATGCTTCATCTCAGTTACGTTCTCATCGTCAAAATCGAAACCTGCAAGGGTTATGCTGGCCGCATTGAACTCGCCTGCGAGGAAAACGCATCTGTCACCATCGGTGAAGCCACCGAAGTTGTATATGTTGCCAAAGGGTGCTGCCTGTGTGGTGCCGATGATGTTGTTGAACCTTGGGGCATACTTCAATATCTGTTCAATATTATCGCCGTGGGCGTGTATGACTGCAATTGCCCCTTCCTGATTTGCCTGTATCTCTTTTTCCACATCACCGTCAAGGTCTGTCACTATAACGGCCGGGATAATGCCTCTGTCAACAAGGGTTGCAGTGGCACCATCGGCTGCGATGACAACGTGGTCTTCGATCTTGACCTGGTCGAGCTCCTGTGCCAGTGTGGGTGCATTCCCACAGACAAGCACATCCTTTCCGGAAATGAGCTCTTCAAGTACATTGGTACTTGCGGTGTTAGGTCCTATCAGAAGATGGGAAAGGATGGTTGCAGCATTCTCATCTTCTTCCCTCAAGAACCCGAAGTCCTCGAGGATCGCTTCATAGACTGGCTCCCACTTTTTAAAATCCATTTTCACACCTTTGTTTTATTCTTCCTTTGAGATCGCAATGGTCATCGGGATGCCTTCAACATTCCATTCCTTCGCGAGCTCTCCTGTGGTCTCGACATCCAGGCCGATCACAAGCACGTTTGCACGTACCTCTTTCGCGATGTAGTTCTCAAAGTCGAGAACAAGGTCGAGTACTCTTTCATCGCTGATCTGTATGTGACCTCTGATACTGTCATCGACATCAAGGTCAAGCTCCTTACGCATGTCCTGTATTCTGCGAATGACCTCTCTTGAATATCCTTCTGACTCTATCTCATGGGTAAGCTTTGCATCAACGAACACTACTCCGCCATTGAATTCAGCACTTCCCACATTTTCCGGAACTGTTTCGCTGAAGTTGACCATTTTCTCGGTGATGGTCACATTTGTACCGTCTGCAAGAGATATCTCCATCTCTCCGCCGACAAGTCCTTTCTTCAGGTCATAAGCATCCATTGCGCCGATAGCGGCACTGATCTTACCTGCATCTCCTTTGAAGACCGGTCCGATAGCTCCGGGGTTAGGTGCGGATTTCACTCCAAGCTCGTTCCAGCTTTCTCCTACCTTGGTAGTCTCGATATCCTTGGCATTTGTCTGGTCCATAAGAACATAGCGCAGTCCTTCGACAGCTGCGATCGTGTTCTCATCGGTCGGGCTGACAACTATGCGTGATACCGGCCATCTGAGTTTACGTCCTACTTTCTGGCGAGCGTTGGAAGAAGCCTCGACGATAGAGCGTGCGACCTTCATCTGTGCTTCAAGGCTGGCGTCAACAAGTGCTTCATTGACAACTGGCCAATCGCAGAGATGGATGGTCACAGGTGCATTCTCGTCAACGTTCCTGACAAGGTTCTGGTACATTTCTTCCGCAAGGTGTGGCATGAATGGTGCGATCAACTTTGCAGTGGTCACGAACACATCGTAGAGCACCCTGTAGACTGCCAGTTTGTCGGGGTTGTCTGCTTCGACCCATGTCCTTGGTCTGATGAGCTGGATATACCATCTCGAAAGGTCCTCGAGCACGAATTCATTGATGGAACGCATTGCCTTGTGCAGCAATCTCGCATCCATTGCCGTATTGACCTCAGCGATCACTGTCTGCATGCGTGAAAGGATCCATTTGTCCTCGCTTCTCAAATAAGCTTCAACGGATTCGTATGAAACCTTCTGAGGGTCGAAATCATCAAGTGCCATGTATGGGAGCGGGAATCTGTATACATTCCACAAGATGTTGTTCGTCCTGTGCACTGTTGCCAGCTCGTCCCAGTTGAACTTCAGGTCTTCCCAGGGTGCACTGGCTGATAGTACATATGATCTGAGGGTGTCGGCACCGAACTTATCGATGACCTCGGCAGGCTGTATGACATTGCCTATGCTCTTTGACATCTTCTTTCCGCTGCCGTCAAGAGTGAAACCGTGCATTAGCACATTCTTGTATGGTGCTTTTCCGAATGCCACCATACTGGCTCCAAGCTGTGAATAGAACCATCCACGTGTCTGGTCATGTCCTTCTGTGATAAAGTCAGCAGGCCACCATTCATCGAATTTTTCCTTTGAATGTGGGAACCTCAATGTTGCCCAGGATGCCACTGCAGAATCGAACCATACATCGAAGACATCTTCGACACGTTTCATGGTTCCGCCACACTCACATGGTATTGTCACTTTGTCAACATAAGGTCTGTGCAGCTCGATATCCGGGTCTGCTCCGGAGCGTTCGATAAGTTCTTCCCGGGTTCCGATAACTGTAAGGCTGTTACAACTTGAACATTTCCAGACAGGGATCGGGATACCCCAATAACGCTGTCTTGAGATACACCAGTCGCGTGCACCCTCTATCCAGTCCTTGAACCTTGCAGAACCTGCCCATTCGGGTGTCCAGTTGACCTTCTTGATCTCTTCGAGCATATCTTCCTTTAGCTCGCCTATCTTCAGGAACCACTGTTCGGTTGCAAGGTAGATGATAGCTGTTTTACATCTCCAGCAATGACCATACCTGTGGCTAATCATTCTCTCGGCCATGAGAAGTCCTCTCTCCAGCAGGTCATCCATAACAACGCGATTTGCGTCACGGATGTTCATTCCGCAATATTTTCCTGCTTCACTGGTGTAGCTACCATTAGGGCCTACGGGACAGAAGATCGGGAGTTCGTTCTTTACGCCAACTTCAAAATCGTCAACACCGTGTCCAGGCGCAATGTGGACACAACCTGTGCTATCTGCTGTAACGTAATCTGCATTGCATATCCTGTGTTCTATCTCTGCCTGTAAAGGCACAAGGTCTGCAAGTGGATGCTCGTAAACTGTGCCCTCTAGGTCCTTGCCTGACATCGTACTGAGTACCTCATAATTTGCATATCTGCCTATTCTGAGCACGTTCTCAACAAGCTCTGATGCTATTATCAATGTCTCAGTTGAGTCATCGTCTTTGACAGCCTTCACTTTTGAATACTCGAATTCCGGATGGACTGCCACAGCAATGTTGGAGGGGATGGTCCAGGGGGTCGTTGTCCAGATGACGACAAAAGTGTTCTCTTCGTCCTTTAGTTTGAACTTGATATAAGTTGAAGGGTCTTCGCGGTCCTCATACTCGACCTCCGCGTCAGCAATTGCGGTTTCGCATCTTGGGCACCAGTTGACAACTCTCTTTCCAGTGTCAAGCAGGTTCTTTTCCTGTGCTTGTTTAAGTGTCCACCATGCAGCTTCGATGTACTCATCCTTGAGCGTCATGTAAGGGTCTTCCCAGTCAAGCCAGACACCAAGGGTTTGGAACTGTTCGGTCATATCGTCCTTCTGGCGAAGTGCGAACTCCTTACATTTCTCAATGAAATTGCCGACGCCATATGTCTCGATGTCCTTCTTTGATTCAAAACCAAGGGCACCTTCTACCTTTACCTCGATGGGTAATCCGTGCATGTCCCAGCCTGCCCTGTCAAGGATGTCATGGTCGTTCATTGACATGTAACGCAGGATACTGTCCTTGATTATCTTGTTCCAGGCAGTACCAAGGTGGATGTGACCTGTGGTGTATGGTGGTCCGTCCACGAAATAAAATTTCTTAGCGCCTTTCCTGTGTTCACGTACTGATCTGTAGGCGTTGTTCGCCTCCCAAAATCCATGAACCTTTGTTTCGATCTCTTTGGCATTGTACTGGTCAGTAACTTCTTTGATCATGATGGTGCCCTCCTGGATATGTCCAGTTCCTTGGCTATGTATAGGTATCATCCTAATGCGGTAACAGATTTAAATATTATTGTTAAATAGGCGTATGTTATAAAAAATGTAATATGCATGGAAACAGGGGTAAAGATGTCCCCTTAAATGCTTATATCGTTCCTGGCTCTTCAAAAAAGAACTTCTCTTCCCCAAATGCAGGCTCAAGGTCGGTAAGCCATGAGGCTGTCGGGGAATATTTTGCAAAGAACGGTTTACGTACCCATCCGCAATCACGGCCTTGCAGGAATTCAAGCACAAAGACCTTTTCACCGTTTATTTCCTGTGTGCCAAGGACATTTATCTTCCCGGGGTCAGTGGACATGCTTGGTCCGCGTACGGTTCTTGCGAGTCCGCTTACTTTCTGGTATGCTTCCTGGAAGATCTCCCATGCTTTTGCCACAGGAGTGTCGAAATAGTGGTTTGCACCTGTGTCCCTTACCATGAACATGTAGTAAGGGATACATCCAAGCCGTACCTGTTCTCTCCACATCTGTTCCCAGATGATAGGATCATCATTTATATGGGCTATCAGGGGGGATTGGGTTCGTATCTGTGCTCCGGTTGCACGTATGTTCTTTATGGCTTCCTTGACTGTATCTGTTGTAAGCTCTACCGGGTGGTTGAAATGTCCCATGATGGCCATGTGCTTGTTGTGGTCGGTAACATTGGAGAACAGGGACAGTATGTCTTCGCTATCCTTGTCCGAAACAAAGCGTTGTGGCCAGTAACTTAATGATTTTGTCCCTATCCTGATGTTCTCGATCGTGCGAATATCTGCTTCCAGGATGGGTTCGATATATCTTTTCAGGAGATTTGCGCTCATTGTCATAGGATCTCCTCCTGTGAAAAGCACATCTTTGACCTCGGGATGTTCCTGTAGATATGATACTAACGTCTCTATCTCCCGGCTGGCGAACTTCAGGTCTTTCATGCCGGTGAATTGTGCCCACCTGAAGCAGAATGTACAGAATGTATGGCAGGTCTGTCCCTGTGTGGGGAAGAAAAGGACGGTTTCGTTATACTTGTGTTGCATTCCCTCAAGGACCTTGCCGTTAAGTTCGGGAACGTTCTTATCAAGCTGCCCTGCAGGATGTGGGTTCAGGGTCAAACGTATCTTATGTATTGCCTGTTGGACCTCTTCTTCCGATGCACCGGTGTGTAAAAGGTGCTTCATCTCCTCATAGTGAGGAGGCAATAGCATGTCCTTGTTAGGAAAAGTAAGTCTGAACATTGGGTCATTGGGTACATTGTCCCAATTAATAAGCTCATCGATGACGTAATTATTAACGCGGAACGGAAATATCCTTGCAGCGATCTCGATATCCTCTTGCTGCTCCTGAGTAAAATTCTGTATCTGTGGGATCTCTTTATAATTTGAAAGGGTGTATGCGCGGAAATCTCGTTTTGTAGCACCAGTTATGCCGATACCTCCCGTTTTTTTTTTTAGAAAAGCTGCCTTATGCCAGCGGTTTCAATTTATCCTTGAAACGATTTGTGATTTAGACAAATTACACTACAGATAATATATAGTTGTTAAATTCTGAACTCTCCTATTACGATTGATTATATAATAATTTCCCTTTTTTTATGCCACTGGTTCTACTTTTTGCCAGTATCTCCAAAACAATTCTGATGGTTGGCAGGGGGTATTGCTATCTTTCTGTTTATTTTCGAATACTGCTCCATTATTTTTTGCAATTTCCTGTTCGAAATGTTTAAAACAATACGGGGCTATAATGCATGGTTAAAATCATGTTTTATTATCAAAGGTGATAAGTTGAAAGTAAAGTCCAGGGTTCAACTAAGGAAATCTGCAAAGAACAAATTGTTTAAAAGTCTTCGATCTACTTTCGGGGATGTTATTGATAGTATTTCAGAATGCAAGCTTGAGAGTGCTATGGCTGATGATTTTAAGATTATCATCGTTGATGGCAAGGTGCTTTTCTTCCAGATGGGTGAGGTATCTTTCCCTACTGTAAGGGGTGTGCTGGAATTGGGACTTGATTGCAATGTCGTTACTGTTGATGCGGGTGCTGTGAAGTTTGTTGTGAATGGTGCTGATATAATGTGTCCGGGAATCGTTAAAGTTGATGATGGGCTGAATGAGGGCGACCTTGTTATTATCGTTGAAGAAACACATGGTAAGCCTCTTGCTATCGGACGTGCCCTTGTGCCGGCGACTGAGATGGTGGACAGGTCAGGTAAGGCTATTAAGTCTATACATTATGTCGGGGATGAACTTTGGAACCTTGAGGCATGATATTTCAGGATGAATGGGAAGCTATCATTAAAATATGATGAACATCCATATTAAACCCTATAACATTGATGCGAAGCCAGAAAATCAAAATAGCTAATGGCTTAAATATTAAAAGAATTATTAAAGATATATTCTAAATCCATTCAATCGAATCTTAGGACAAAGGTGCTGACTATGGCAAATTTCATGGATAAAATATTTGGAAGTGGAGTAAAGGGTGCGACAGATGCTGATGAATATACTGAGCTCGACCTTGGTAAATTTGAACAGGAAATGGCAGATGAACCTGCAGAGACCTATATCAGGGTGGCAGAACTTACGAACCTTAATGAACTTCCTGACTTGAAGAAAGAGATCTATAATGGCAATATCCTTATGATCGATATCTCTAATATCAAGGCTGATAAACTCATGCTTGACAGGGCACTTAAGGATCTGAAAGATGTTGTTATCGATGTGCATGGGGACATTGCAGGTATTAAGGATGATCAGGTACTTGTCACTCCGACAGGTGTCAGAATAGACAGATCCAAGATAGTTGGTGGAAGGTATTGAGCGCAGAAGATAGTTCCGGGGCAGAGTCCCCGAGATCATTTGAGACCAGAACTTCCTGTCCTCTCTGCCAGGAAGACCTTATCATTAAGTGGCAGGGGGATGAAATTCCCTATTTCGGGGAAGTTATGTACATTTCCACTTCCTGTTGTAACTGTGGGTTCAGGTTCACGGATACAATGATACTTGCTCAGAAAGAGCCTATGCGTTTTGAGCTCAAGGTAGAAGGACTTGAGGATCTCAATGCAAGGGTCATACGTTCGACCTCAGGCACCATAAGGATCCCTGAACTCGGGATCGATGTTGAGCCCGGTTCTGTTTCTGATTCATATGTTACCAATATTGAGGGCATTCTTCAAAGGGTACAGTCGGTTGTCGTGACCGCTACTGGCTGGGTTAAAGATGATGCCGATGCGTATGCACGTGGACTGGAACTACAGGATCAGCTTGAACAAGCTATTGCTGGCGATTTTCCTCTGACCGTCATTATAGAAGATCCTCTTGGTAACAGTGCTATAATCTCTGAGAAAGTTGTATCCAGAAAGCTCTCAGCCGAAGAAGCGGGCGATCTTCATAGCGGTATGGTTGTCTTTGATGTTGATACCTCCCAGATGGAAGTCGATTCTTCTGATAAGATACAGCCGATTGGAAATAACTATAAATGATGCCTGTATTTAGCTCAAAAATTCGAATTTAATCGTTTCGATCTTATTGGTGACATTATGGCTGAACAAGAAAAAGAGGCAACGCTTCCTTCAAAAGAGAATTTCAGTGAATGGTATAATGATATGCTCCAGATCGCAGAGATCATGGATGTACGTTATCCTGTGAAAGGTTCATATGTTTGGTATCCTTTCGGTTTTTCCATTCGCAGGAATGTTTATGATATTATCCGTGGATTGCTTGATAAAGATCACCAGGAAACACTGTTCCCTCTTTTGATACCTGAAAATGAGTTCATGAAAGAGGCAGAACATATCAAAGGGTTTGAAGAAGAAGTGTACTGGGTTCTCAATGGCGGTACAACTCCTCTTGATGTGAAACTTGCGCTTCGTCCAACCAGTGAGACCGCTATTTATCCTATGTATCGTCTCTGGGTACGTTCACATGCGGACCTTCCATTGAAGCTTTATCAGATCGTCAATACCTTCAGGTATGAGACAAAGCACACTAGGCCGCTTATCCGTCTCCGGGAGATAACTTCTTTTAAGGAAGCGCATACTGTTCATGCAACCTGGGATGAGGCTGCTTCTCAGGTGGATGAAGCTATCAGGCTCTATATCGAGTTCTACAGAAGGCTTGCTATTCCTGTGCTCCCTTCAAAGCGTCCTAGCTGGGATAAGTTCCCTGGGGCTGATTATACTATTGCAGTAGATTCGTTGATGCCTGATGGGAAAACGCTTCAGGTAGGAACTGCACATCACTTGGGTGATAATTTCGCAAAGACCTTCGATATCAAGTATGAGGATATTGATGGTGAACAGGTCTATGCTCATCAGACATGTTACGGCGTTTCTGAAAGGTGCATTGCCACTCTGCTTTCGACCCATGGTGATGATAAGGGTCTGGTGCTTCCTCCAGAGATCGCTCCGACACAGGTTGTTATCATACCTATCATTTTCAAAGAGCCGGAAGCTGTGCTCAATGCATGTAATGATGTGAAGGCTGAGCTTGAGGCTGCAGGTGTTCGGGTCACTATCGATGATAGTGATAAACGTCCGGGTTCCAAGTATTATAAGTGGGAGATGAAGGGCGTTCCTTTGAGGATAGAGATAGGTCCGAGGGACCTGAAGAACGAGGCTGCAATGCTCGCCAGACGTGATACTGGCGAGAAGGAACAGGTGCCTCTGGCTTCTATCAAGGATGAGGTTCTCTCAAGGTTCGAGATTATTCAGGTAGCTCTTTTGGAAAAGGCGACCGCTGAGTTGAACGAGCGCATCTTCGATTGTTCCACTGTGGATGATGTTAAGGAAAGGGTGCAGGATGGAATTGCTCTTGTCCCGTGGTGTGGTGAGGAAAAGTGTGGTCTCGATCTGGATGAACAGGCCGGTGCAGGCATACTTGGAATTCCTACTGATATGGATGAGGATGGTACTTACAAGTGTCCTATCTGTAGCAAAGAAACTCGTACAAGGGTTTACGTGGCAAGGACTTATTGATACTGACGGGGTGATTTGATATGGGATCTCTGATAGCTAACGATAAAAGACCGGAAAAGCCGTTATTCATTTGTGTATTGGGAAATACGGAAACTGCATATATCGAGAAGTTGTCTGCGGCAGGAAAGACTGCTAAGCTTACGGATTATACTCCGACAGGCGACGCGGAGCTTGTGGAGACTGGTGGTATCATCAGTACTCCTGTGATCCCGATGACGCCTCCCTATAATACTCCCACCCCCGGGCTTATTACACGTGCATCATTACAGCTTTCAGGTGTTCCCCATTTGTTTGTGAACTCTGGTCTGAAGATACCTCCTAAGGTTCCTTTTGAGGACCTTGGTGCAAGGTATGGGGAAGATATCCGGAACGATGTTGCGGTGCATGATGTTGAAGGCATCATCAAGGCTGCACTTTCTGTTGGCGAGAAGGTTCGCGATGATCACGATATGTTCGTAATAGGGGAGAGTACTCCTGCTGGTACGACCACTGCCATGGGCGTTCTCGATGCTCTCGGGTATGATAGTAATGTGAGTAGCAGCTCTTCCGAGAATCCTGTGGGGCTTAAGAGAAGGGTCGTGAAAGAGGCAATGGATGCATCGGGTATCATTTCTGGTGGTCTTAAGGGGGATCCTATGCGCGCAATAGCCTGTCTTGGTGATCCGATGATGCCAGCTGTGGCGGGTCTTGTTTCAGGCCTTAAAGGTAAGCGTGTCATCCTTGCAGGCGGAACTCAGATGGCCGCAGTGTATGCTTTCATGAAGCATCTGGGTACTGATCTTAGTAATGTGTCCATTGTGACCACAAGTTATGTCGCTAATGATGAGACTGCTAATTTCAATGAGATCATTGAGGCCCTTGGTGCTGATATGTTCGCCATTGACCCTCGTTTTGGTAATTCTTCCCACAAAGGATTGAGGCAGTATGAGCTTGGTTATGTGAAGGAAGGGGTGGGTGCCGGAGGGGCACTTTATCTTGCAGGCCTTCTCGGAGTTTCTGTCGATACTATCCGTGAGGAGATCGAAAAGATCTGTCTTGAACTTGCTGACCTTATCAATGCAGAATGATCGTTTTGGGTTGAAGTGTGTGCAGTTGTTACATTCTTGAACCATTTTTGTTTTTTAAACCGATACCTATATCACTGATAAGATGTATCTTTGGATTGTAATCGCAAGGTTGCGGGGCTGTGGCCTAGCCTGGAATGGCGACGGGCTCCAGCGGATAAATGATGAACAACGGGTCTACTGAGATCTACTCGACGGAGTGGGTCGGTGAAGAGCCGTTGGAGCACTGATGTGTGTTCTTAAGAATTGACTGTCGTAAGGCAGTTGTTCGGAGAGACCCGTCGATCGAGAGTTCGAATCTCTCCAGCCCCACGTTTTTCTTTTCTTGTACTACTCTATTATAATGTCAAGTTTTTCTTTTGTCCAGGTTTAACTTTGTCAAGAGTATCAATATTGCTTTACACACGTTATCACTTCCAAGACAACGTTTTTGTGTTGCAGGTTTTATTCGATAAAATTTGGTGTGGATATCCTTCCATCCCACAGCTACAAAGATATTTCCATCTTAATCTCTTGGAATATGATCTTGAACTACCTTAATTTACTTATTTTATGTGACTTGTGTGCATTAGATGTATATAGTTGTTCAATGCAAAGGATGAACGACTTTGTATAAACTCAATTTGATAAATATGAGGGTATTATTAACGAATAGTCTAATTCTAATATTGGGCGGTAAGTGAAAAATGAACAAATTAAAGATCCTATTGGTTTCCTTGCTAATGGTTTGTTTGCTTGTCCCTGCAGCAAGTGCTGATAATCCATATGCTGAGGAAGAACGGCAAATGCTTGACCTTATTAATCAGGAGCGCGAAGAATATGGGCTTGATCCCTTTAGGTTCAATTCTCTTCTTAACAATGTGGCAAGTGAGCATAGTCAAGAGATGATAGACAAGGATTATTTCAGCCACAATTCATACGATGGTACCTCTTTCTCTACAAGGATCGGGAGCTCTGGCTATGAATCCTATAGGTGTGCTGAGAACATTGCTTTCAAGGTACCTCCAAGTGTTACAATAGCTCATGAAGGTCTTATGAATTCTCCCGGGCACAGGGCAAATATATTGAACCCCAGTTATAATGAGATCGGTATTGGCATATGGGTTGGTGAATTCACATATGATGGCAGAACATACAGTAATGCTGCAACGTACACGCAGAACTTTGGATGGGGCGAACCAGCTGCAGACCATGTAATTCCATACAATCAGTACGATAAAAATAAGGACTGTTTGATTGATTTTGGTGATGTGAGTGCGGGAATCGATGGTTATCTTAATGGGTTATCGTCTTTTGCAGAAATTAGTAAACTGATCGATTTATATCTTACGCGTGAACCCTACTTAAGAACTAGTTGAGGGTTTTAGCTCTCAACCAATCTTTTTTGTTTTTGTTCTAATTAGTTAACGCCATCATCCTTTCAATCCTGTTGGATACAAAGACTTAAATGTCATAGTGTACGTACTAATCGATGTTTCATTGTCGGGATAATGTCCCGTAGGAGTGTGGCTGAAAACTTCAGCTGAACCGTGAAACTAACATGAAACAAGGTGAATAAATTGTCAAAATCATTTTATGGATATATAAGAGATGCATGGAAGAACCCTGACGAGACTTACGTCCGTGACCTTAGATGGGAAAGGCTTCAGGTATGGAGAAAGGAAGGCTCTGTTACAAGAGTAGAACGCCCAACACGTATCGACCGTGCACGATCACTTGGTTACAAGGCCAAGCAGGGTATCGTTGTTGCTCGTGTAAAAGTACGAAGGGGTAGCATGAGAAAGTCCCGTTACATTCGTGGAAGGCGTACTCAGCACACCGGTAAGAACAAGATCACTGTCGGTAAGAGCATTCAGAGGATCTCTGAAGAGCGTGCTGCAAGAAAGTACCCTAACATGGAAGTCCTTAACTCTTACTGGGTGGGCGAAGATGGTAAGCAGAAATGGTACGAGGTAATTCTCGTTGACCCAAGCCACCCTGTCATCAAATCTGACAAGAACCTCAACTGGATCTGTGGCAAGGCTCACAGCGGTAGGGTATTCCGTGGTAAGACCAGTGCAGGTCGCAAGGGCAGAGGCATGCAGACGCGCGGTACCGGTACTGAGAAGACCAGGCCAAGTGTAAGATCAAACCTTAACAGAAGCAAAAAGTGATCCACTATATCTCTGTGCGTGTAAGCGCACATGCTACTGAGGATGAGTCCAGAGTAAGATCTGCTCTGGATCTCTTTTTATTGAATTCATTTGACAAGGGCAAGTGTACTGATACGGATAAGTACGTTGAGTCCCTGGTCTTCGAAGGGTATCATGGTAATCCTATTACCCTGTTCAGTGCAACTATCAAGCGCAAGCCCGACACAAAGGCCTTTGCCGCATTCGTCAGACCGAACATGACGCCTGAAGATGTAGAACTTCTTCGTGAGGAGATGCCTGACCGTCTTGATGATGACCAGATGTTCCATCTGAGATTCGACAAGCAGGCAGCTTTCAATGGCCAGATCAAGTTATCCTCTTCATCGGATGCGATAATTGTGAAGGTGAAGATCGAAACGTATCCAAAGGATCGGCTTAATGCCGGCAGGATCGTGGAGGAATTATTTGGCTGAACGTTCATTCTATGATCTTAGTATTCACTCTGTGCCAGATGGAAAAAATACGGTACAAGAACTGGTCTCAATGGCAAAGCATCTTGGTTTTGCCGGGATCGGTCTGAGCAATCATTCCACGGCAGAGGGACTGCTAAAATCTGATGGCATTGAAGGTTTTGATATTTTTCGTACGGTCGAGATTGTGGCTTCCAATCCATCTAAACTTCATGGTCTTGTTGGAAAATATCGCAATAACGTGGATGTTCTGGCTGTGCATGGTGGCGATGAGGGAATTAATCGTGCAGCATTGGAGAATTCGAACGTTGATGTCCTTTTACACCCGTCCACTCCAAAGGGTAGTGGCTTAAATCATGTGCTTGCAAAATCTGCGAGTGAAAATAATGTTGCTATTGCATTTGATATTGATTCGTTGATCATGTCCCGTGGCGGCAGACGTGTGCACAGTCTATCTCATTTCAGGGATTATCTGGCACTTTCAAGGAAATATGATGTTCCAATGTTGCTTACAAGCAATGCTTCGTCTATCTTTGGCCTGCGTGCACCTCGGGAGATCATTGCACTTGCAGTTCTTTTTGGAATGGAAAAGGATGAGGCCATTATGGCATTATCGGAAACTCCTTTGGGGATAGTTCAAAATAAACGACATGATAAGAACTATGTTTGTGAAGGGGTGGAGATACTTGAGCCTTCTCTTTCTGTTCAGGAGGATGAATGAAGCTGAAAGTCCTTCCTCCGACCTTGCGTCAGGATCGCAGATATTTTGCATTTGAACTTATAGGTGGCAATAGGGTCGATCGAAGTGATCTCCTTCGTGAGATATTCTCATGTGCCAGTTCGCTAGTGGGCGATAAGGGTTCAAGTGAATGCGATATAAAGTTACTTGACTTTGAGGATTCAAAAGGTATTGTACGTTGTCTTCGGGACCGTATGGATATGACCCGTGCTGTTCTTGCTTCGGTTACATCGGTGGATGGCAAGCCGGTGATAATTCATGTTCTTGGTATATCCGGGACTGTTCATGGAGCAACAACAAAGTATTTAGAAGGGTGTACTGTATATAGTCCTGAAGAAAAGACATAAACAGCCATATATATTATAATTTGGAATTACTTCAAGTGAACTAGGTGAATGTACAGAAACTCTATTCATACGTTTTTTAGAATCACAAAATAATTAGTAGGAGATAAGAGAGCATGCAAATGGCACCACAAATGGGTTATGATAGAGCAATTACTGTTTTTAGTCCCGATGGAAGGCTTTTTCAGGTAGAGTATGCGAGGGAAGCCGTTAAAAGAGGCACTACCGCTGCTGGAATTAAAGCAAAGGACGGTGTTGTCCTTATTGTTGACAAGAGGATCACAAGCAGGTTGATCGAAGCGGAATCCATCGAAAAGATATTCCAGATAGATGAGCATATCGGAGTTGCAACATCAGGTCTTGTTGCTGATGCACGTGCTCTCGTGGACAGGGCTAGAGTGGAAGCTCAGATCAACATGGCCACCTATGATGAGCCTATCGGTGTTGAGGTTCTGTCAAAGAAGATATGTGACCACAAACAGACATACACGCAATATGGTGGTGTCCGTCCTTATGGTACTGCACTTTTGATAGCAGGTGTCGATGACCTCAAACCCAGGCTGTTCGAAAGTGACCCTAGCGGTGCACTTCTTGAGTATAAGGCAACAGCTATCGGAGCAGGCAGAAATGTTTTCATGGAAACTTTCGAGGAAATGCATCGTGATGACATGACCATGGAAGAAGCAGTAATGCTTGGAATGGAAGCACTTTACAGGGCATCTGATGTAAAGATCGATCCTGCAACACTTGAAGTGGGCATGGTCACTCTTGAGGACCGCCAGTTCAGGAAATGTCCCGTTGAAGAGGTCGAGTCATACGTTGAAGCCATTCTTGCTAAACATAAGGAAGACGATGCTGACGAAACCACTGAAGAAGCAGCAGATGAGGAAAAGCAGCAGGACGAATAATGTGTTTTTGAGCATTATTGGGTAATATAGGAGGGTTTAGAGTATGGTATCTCTTGATGAATCATTGGTTGCAAGGCTAAAGAAAGGCAGCAAACATTATGAAGTGCTTGTGGATCCTGACGGGGCTCTGGAGTTCAAGAAAGGAGGCAATGTTAAAATTGAGGACGTTCTTGCAGTAGAGGCCGTTTTCGAGGATTCTGGCAGGGGAGACCATGCATCTGAATCCGATCTTACCAATGCATTCCAGACAGATGACGTTTTTGAGATCGCAGCGTATATTATCAAACACGGCGAACTTCAGCTTACCAAGGAACAGAGGAAACATATTCTTGAGGAGAAGACCAGACAGGTCATTTCCACTATTGCACAAAATGCGATAAATCCTCAGACAAGGGCACCTCACCCTCCTGGAAGGATCGAAAAAGCAATGGAAGAGGCAAAGATCCATATCGATCCTCTGAAGAGTGTGGATGAGCAGGTCAATATTGTCATGAAGGCAATAAGACCGATTATTCCTATTCGTTTTGAAGAAGTTGAGATCGCTGTCAAGATCCCTTCAGACTATGCAGCAAAATCCTATGGGGATATCGCAAAGTTCGGGACCATGCTCAGGGATAGCTGGCAGAACGATGGTTCCTGGGTTGCGGTTGTCAAGATCCCTGCAGGCATGCAGAATGACTTTTATGGTCTTGTGAACCATCTGACAAAAGGTGATGCGGAAACAAAACTTTTGTAAGAGGTTAATTAATGGATCGTAATATAGTAATTCCCGGGCAATTGCTTTCTGAGAAGAAAGAAATGGCCGGGCCAGGCACTTATGTTAAAGACGGAAATATATATTCTTTACTTTATGGAGTTGCAAATTTCAAGGGAAGGGTTTCAGTAGTACCCTTTTCTGGAAAATATATTCCTTCGCGTAAGGATTTCATTATTGTGAAAGTCATTGATGTTACTCCTTCCAACTGGATAATGGAAACAGGTTCTCCTTATGATGGTCTACTTCATGTATCCGAATTTCCGAAACGTGTTGATTCTTCTGAAATGAGGAAGTTCATGGATATTGGGGATTCTGTCGTTGTTCGTGTGAAAGATGTCAGCAAGGCTATGAAAGTAGAGCTTTCAATGCGTGAACAGGGCTCAAAGGTCCTAAGACAAGGTCGTATCATTGAAGTTATGCCTGCAAAGGTACCACGTGTCATCGGGCACGGGGGTTCAATGGTGTCTATTCTTAAGAAAGAGTCGAATTGTGATGTTTTCGTAGGAAAGAACGGCCGTATCTGGATCAATGGTAGGGATAACGATATGGATCGTCTGACAACAGCGATCGAAATGATAGAAAGTGAATCTCATATATCCGGTTTAACGGATAAGGTCGGCATTTTTTTGAGGGGTGGGCCGGAAGGGACTGAGAGTTCCGATGAAGAACAGCTAGTAGATGAGGAAGTTGCTGGTGTGTCCCTTGAAGATGATGACGTTACCGAAGAGACCAGTCGTAAGGTCGATGTCTTGCTGGAAAATGATCCTGAAGGGACTGATTAAGACCTTTTGTGTTTACAGATGGGAGAATGAGATGAAATTGGAGATTAAATATGAGTGATAAACCGGAAAAATTTATTGACGAGAATGGACTTCGTCTTGACGGTAGGCGTGTTGATGAGATCCGCCCAATGACCGTGGAAATGGGCGTACTCTCAAGAGCAGATGGCTCTTGTTATCTTGAATGGGGTAACAACAAGGTCCTTGCAGCTGTTTATGGCCCGAGGGAACTTCACCCACGCAGGCTTCAGCGTCCAAGTGAAGCACTTGTAAGGTATAGGTATAATATGGCTGCTTTCTCTGTGGAGGATCGTATCCGTCCTGGTCCAAGCAGGAGGAGTACTGAGATCTCAAAGGTAAGCGGAGAAGCATTCGAACCTGTTGTTATGAAACAGTTCTATCCAGGTGCTGTTATTGATGTGTTTGCAGAGGTCCTTCAGGCAGATGCAGGTACAAGGACAGCAGCTATAAATGCTGCTACACTTGCACTTGTGGATGCAGGTATTCCTATGAAGGGACTGGTTGCATCATGTGCTGTCGGAAAGGTGGATGGTCAGCTTGTGCTCGACCTTAACAAACCCGAAGACAATTATGGTGATGCTGACCTGCCTATTGCAATGACCGAGGATGGCGAGATCACTTTACTTCAGATGGATGGTAACCTTACTGCTGATGAGATCGCTAAGGGTATCGAAATGGCCAGGAAGGGCTGTGAGCAGATCTTTGCTATCCAGAAAGAGGCCCTTTTATCAAAGTTCGGTACTACTGACGAAGAGGAGCTCCTCAAGGAAGCTGAACTTCAGGCTGAGGTCGCAACCTCTGAAGATGAAACTGAGGACGTTGAAGTAGTTTCTGAGGTAGTTTCTGAAGTCGCACTTGAGGATGAGGACGACGAGCTTAAAGATGAAGTGGATGAGGACCTCGAACTTCAGGATGAGGGAGAGGCTTTCACGGATGATGAGGTCGAGGATACTTCTGATGAAGCTGAGGACCTGTTCGGGGAAGATGTCTCTGAGTTCGAGATAAATGAAGGTACTGAGTCCGAGGGTGACAGCTCTTCAGAACCAGAGGGCGCGGAGTCCGATGAGGATGAGGGTGAGAAAAATGAGTGAAGCTATATCAAGACTTAAAAAAGATTATTTGTTCAATCTGGCTCTCAAAGGCCAGCGTGAAGATGGTCGTGGGTTCGATGAAGTGCGTGATCTGATAGTTGAGACCAATGTCATTGATAAGGCAGAAGGCTCTGCAAAGGTCTTGCTGGGTGATACGCAGGTACTTGTCGGTGTCAAACTGCAGGTAGGCTCTCCGTTCGCGGATTCTGCAGACAAGGGCGTCATTATCACAAGTATGGAGCTTAATCCTATAGCTTCACCAAACTTCGAAGCTGGTCCACCACGAGAGAAAGCTATTGAAATGGCACGTGTGGTAGACCGCGGTATCCGTGAATCAGGCGCAATTGATTTAAACAAGTTGTGTATTACGGAAGGGGTAGAGGTCTGGATAGTTTTCATAGATGTTCATGTGCTTAACGACAGTGGTAATTTACTGGATGCTGCTTCAATCGGTGCTATTGCGGCGCTTATGACAGCAACTGTTCCAGGGGAACGCGAAGGTCGTGGAGATGACGTAAAACTGCCTATCTGCGAAATGCCGGTCTCTCTCTCCTTTGTTGACATTGGAGGGGAACTTGTCATTGATGCGACCAATAATGAGGAATCAGTTAGTGATCTAAGACTCACTATAGTGACCAATCAGGATGGTTCGATCTGTGCTATGCAGAAAAGCGGTCCAGGTACGCTCTCAGAAGAGAACTTCCTGAGGTCCGTTGAAAAATCACGTGAGATAGGAGCGCAAATCAGAGGGGAATACCTCCTCAACATCTGAATCGTCTCTGATTCAATGAAGGCTCGTAACGATTATACTCGATCATTATAAGCTCGATCATAAATAGGAATCTGCTTCAAGGAGATATTTATAATGGCAAAGAAATATACTAAGAAAGGACGTGTATCTAGGTCCGCAGGAAGATTTGGTACACGCTATGGTAGAAGAGACCGAAAGTTGGTTGCTGATCTCGAAGAGAAGATGCATGCAGCGCACAAATGTGTAAGCTGTGCACGCCTGACTGTAAAGAGAGTTGGGACTGGCATCTGGAAATGTAAAAAATGTGGATATACTTTTGCAGGCGGTACTTACATCCCAGCTACTACAGTCGGTAAGACTGTGTTGAGGACTGTTAAGAAAGCCACTGAACAGGTTGAGTAATCAATATGGACTATAAGTGTACACGATGCAAGCGGCCAGTCGAGATCGACTATGGATATACTGGTATTCGCTGTCCGTACTGCGGGCACCGTATACTTGTAAAAGAAAGGCCGCAATCATCGATCAAAAAGGTTAAGGTCGAGTAAGAAGTCATGCTAATCACTTCTTCTCGCAAACCTTCAGCCAATACTCGCACTATGTGCAAGTATTTGGCATCTTTTTTTAATTGCGAATATGTGGCCCGTGGAAAAATGGGTCTGATGGACATCGTTACTTTGTGTGAAGATGATATGTTGATGGTCATAGGTGATTATCACGGAAGTCCTGGGAGCATTATGTTCTACGATGGCGAGGGCGCTGAACTGTTATCTATCCACCTGAGCGTATTTTACCCAGACGGTTACAAATATGTTCCTCTTAAGGCGCTGGAGCCTTCAATAAATGGTGATGGCGAGCTATTCGAGTTGCTTTCCCATTATTTCGATATTCCTGAAGGGGAATGTTATTACGATTCAAAATGCCTTATTGCCAGCGATGATTATCTTGAATTCATTTATCGTGATAATATGCTTTTCAGGCTAAATATCAAAAATTATCGCAAAATGGGGATATCTGAATGAAAATGGCTTCTGAATCTGTTTTTGTAACAGAGAATGCAGAGGCTATATATCGTTGCATCTTACCTGAGCTTGGGACCATGGTCTCTGAACGTTCTATCGTGGATGTAAAGGTCAGGGATGCCTCCCTTGTGATGAATATCACTGCTGATGACATCATATCAATGCGTTCCACACTCAACACCTGGCTTCGTCTGATACAAATAGCACATGATGTATGTGCTGTCGGTAAGAATGCCATAAATGGTGTATGAGAGACCCTGCTTTTTATTTTGCTGGACCTTGGATAGAAACATTAAAATCATTTCAGGTTTATTGACTGGTCAGGTGAAACCAATATGAGTTCAGAAATACCCCCACAAGTACAGAATCAGCTTGCACAGTTGCAGCAGGTTCAGCAGCAGGCGCAGGCTCTTGCTATGCAGAAGAACCAGATGGAATCTATGAAGAAAGAGTCTGAAATGGCACTGGAAGAGCTTGAAAAGCTTTCCGATGATGCTGTTGTCTACAGGGCTGTAGGTGACCTTCAGATCCAGTCAAACAAGGATGATACCATCACAAAGCTGAAAGAAAAACTTGAGACACTTTCACTTAGGCTTCAATCCACCACACGCCAGGAAGAGCGCATCTCAAAGCGTTTTACCCAGCTTCAGGAACAACTTAAGCAGGCAATGGGTACTCAGGGACAGTGATCCTTGTAAACCCTCCTTTATCCTTTTCAGACAGTCCTGTCTGAATGGATGAGAGGTAGCAATGCAGGTTGACGAAGCTGGATTCTACAACCGTCTCCTAGATTATCACAATATCCTATACCTCTGCCATCGAAATGCCGATCCGGACGCCATAAGTAGTGCATTTGCATTATCTGAGGCTATCGGAGGCAAAGTGGGGCTTGTGGATGGCTGTAACAGAGTTGCAGCATTACTTGTTGATAAACTGGAGATAGATGTAATAGATAATCCTGATCCTAAAGATTATGATCTGGTAGTGGTCGTAGACACATCTACCAGCGCACAGCTCAATGATATTAAACTTACCAACTATTGTGTAATAGATCATCATGCAACTACTGCACTGACAGAGAACGCGTCTTTTTATCTTCACCGTAATGCCACATCAGTAGCGGAGATCGTCTATGATGTTCTGAAATGCATGGGTGCACCTATAATGCATCGCATGGCTCTCGGACTCATGGCCGGGGTCGTGACAGATACAGGTCATTTCAAGCATGCCACGAGCAGGACGTTCAAGACATTTTCTGAGATAATCGATTCAAGCGGTGTCGAATATGCAGAAGTGCTCGACCTTATGGCATCAACACCTCAGGATGTCTCTATGAGGATCGCAATGCTTAAAACCGCATCACGGGCAGATGTTGAACGTGTCGGTGATTGGCTGGTCGTTACTTCGAATGTAAGTTCCTTTGGTGGTTCTGCTTCTTCCATGCTCATCAACATCGGTGGAGATGTTGCATTTGTAGGTACTGCAAGGTCTGATAACATAAGAGTAAGCGGTCGCGCCAAACGTGATGCTGTCAATGCAGGCGTTAATCTTGGCAAGATTATGGAAGAGATCAGCAGCCACTACGATGGGACCGGTGGCGGTCATGCAGGTGCAGCAGGGATAGATGTTGTAGCTGATATGGACACTATTCTCTTCGAATGTGTTGAGTTGGTGAAAGAAATTTTGAGAACTAAGAAAAACCCGTTGAGTCTATAAGTGGTTGTAACAAACCACCATCAGTATTGATCGACAATAGCGTGATAAATATGATAGAATATTGGAATCCACAGATCGAGAGAATGCCTGTTGAAGAGTTGAAGGAGATACAGGGGGAGAAGTTATGCAACCTCGTGAAATATGTCTATGAGCATTCTCCATTTTACAGAAAACGATTTGATGCTGCAGGAATAAGGCCAGAGGACATCAAGAGTCTCGATGATGTCACAAAGCTTCCTTTCACGTACAAAAAGGACCTGAGGGATACGTATCCCACAGGTATGTTCTGTGTTCCCAATAACAAACTTGTACGTTTTCATGTATCATCCGGTACTACCGGTAAACCCACAGTTGTCGGTTATACTGATAATGACATAAAGGCATGGACCACATCCCTTGCCCGTGCCATGACATCGATTGGTGTCGGACGCGACGATGTTATGCAGATAGGTTATGGCTATGGTCTTTTCACAGGCGGTCTGGGTATGCACTATGGTGCAGAAGAGACCGGTTGTACGGTATTGCCTGCAAGTTCCGGTAATACTGACAGACAGATCGAACTGATGCAGGATCTCGGAACAACCGTTATCGGTTGCACTCCTTCATATTTCCTTTTCATGATCGAGGCTGCAAAGAGTGCCGGCGTGAGCTTCCAGGAAGATACGGATCTGCGTGTAGGTGTTTTCGGTGCTGAACCCTGGTCCGAGGAAATGCGTAAGAGGATAGAGGAGTCGGCAGGTATCAAAGCCTATGATATCTTCGGTACATCCGAACTTAGCGGTCCTCTCTTCACGGAATGTCGGGAGCAGGATGGCATTCACATCTGGGCAGACCAGTTCCTTGTTGAGGTCATAGATCCTGACACCGGTGAGCCTGTACCAAACGGCGAGCGCGGTGAACTTGTGATAACCACACTTGTAAAGGAAGCATTGCCACTCATACGATACCGCATAGGTGACATCACTGTACTGAACTGGGATGAATGTGAATGTGGGAGGACACATCCACGTATCATGCGTGTTCTTGGTCGTGCAGATGATATGCTCATTGTCCGTGGTATCAATGTGTTCCCCGGACAGGTCGAGTCTGTGCTCATGAAGATACCCGAAGTTGGCGAACACTTCATGATCATCGTGGACAGGATAAATGAGCTTGATATCATGAAGGTGCAGATCGAGATGACCGATGTGGCATTCAGTGACAAGGTCAATGATATCATCAACCTGGAGAAAAAGGTGGCATCAGCCCTTAAGGGCGTGTTGAACATTGCTGTCAAGGTGGAACTTGTGGAACATGGTTCATTGCCACGTTCTATGGGCAAGGCAAAGAAAGTGATCGACAACAGAAAGTTATAAGCTTTAGAAGACATCATTTAAATTAGGATATGGGGCGATCTCATGGAAGATAAAATGATCAAACAGATTTCATTATTTGCAGAGAACAAGCCAGGGAGGCTTGCAAGCGTTTCTGACAAGTTCAAAGGTGCCGGTATTAACATCCGGGCGTTCACCATTGCTGAAGCAGGCGATTTCGGTATAATCCGAATGGTCGTTGATGATCCTGATCTGGCTCACAAGGTGCTGCATGATTCCGGATTTACCGTCTCGGAGACCAATGTCCTTGGTGTGGAGATGGAAGACGTGCCCGGTCAGCTTGGTATGATTGCAGAGGTCCTTGGTGAGAGGGATATCAACATCGATTACGCTTATGCTTTTGTTACCAGGACCGAGAAAGCTTTCCTTATTGTCCGTGTCAACGATATCAGGGGTGCTGTTAAGGTCCTTGGTGATGCGAAGATAAAGCTTCTTGACATGAGTGATGTTCAGAATATCTGATACTTGAAAATGCACCTTTTGGTGCATATTCTATCTTTTTTTGAAATTTTACTTTATGTAGACCACTAACGTTTTATATTATTCTTCCAAATTTTGTTCATGGATGATAATACTATCAAAAGTAAGGAAGCGTCGTTGAAAGAGAAACTTCGTGGTGCACACACCACTGTCATTGGCGACCGTCAGGGTAAAAAGATCCTTGCTATCATCAGTCAGCACGAAAAGGTCAAGGGTATCATTCCTTCCGTGATCACTGTTAGGGGTAAGAGCTCTCCGGGTGGGAATCTGGCAGCAAAGGTGCTTCCACATCCCGATGAGCATGGCAATCTCCGTCTTCTTTTATCCCATGGGACATCAGCTCAGGAAATTAGGATCGTTACAACGGTTGCTACCCGTGAAGAAGGGGAACCCCTGATGGAAGAGCTTAATGCTATGCTTTTCGACATCTGATGGCAAGGTGTGATCGATGTTTATCGGAGTTGACCACGGGACTAACGCAATGCGTTTTGCCGGGATCTGTGAGGGAAATGTACGAACATTTGAAATGCCACGTACGGAAGTATCGGGCATGTCCGAGGCTCAGATACTCGATTCGATCACTTCTCATCTTGATATTGGGATCTCTGATATAGAACTTGTAGCTGTCACCTATTCCATGGGTGATGGTATTGTAAGCATCGAGGATATGGACAATGTCGATTCCAGGGGCGTTTTGAGCATAGAGGGTGTCGGTAAAAAGACCGGAGCCGGAACACTTGTTTTCGATGCCATAAGGAATTCTCCTATCCCTGCTGTCCTTATTCCCGGAATCCATACAAAAAGCAATACTGATCCCCGATTGAACGTCTTTTCCCATTCCACAAGTCCTGAGAAGATAGGCATAGCCTACAATGCCAAATGCAAAGGCATAGATGACCTTGTGGTCTCAGACATAAGTTCCAACACTGTTACAGTGGGTGTTTGCGGTGGTAAGCTCATAGGTGCTATAGATGCTTGTATCTTTGCACCGGGAACCCGGCATGGTCCGCTCGATCTTGAGGCTATAAGGGATGTCGATGCGGGTAAATGCAGTGCCAACGAGGCCTTCATAAATGCAGGTGTGTTGAAACACACTCCTTATTCGGGTAATGATGAACTTCTCGAAGCTGCAGTCAATGGTGAAAGTGCTGCCATCCTGGCACTGGATCGGATCGCTTTATTCGCATCAATGGAAATTGCAGCAATACAGGTCCTGATGAAAGATCACGGTTCACATGGCAAGGTCTTCCTTGCAGGTTCAGTTGGTGAAGTTGACTACGTTGCTGAAAGAATAGGTTCTCATCTTGACCTGAAGCCCGAATTGCTCGGTAAATGGAGTGCTGCCATAGGCTGTGCTGAGATAGCACGTGATATTGCAGGCGGCGCAAGGACCATTCTTGGGCTTGATGTCAATTTTAATATCTGAGCTCGTTAATGATCTGAATATCTCAATTGCCTTTGTTTTTTCCCTTTCTTTATTCTTTCCTCAATATAGGTCTGGTCTGCGATCATCGAAAACCGGTATTGCTTTTCTTGTTTTTCTCATAAGGGATGTATCAATTTCCCCGATGATCACACATTCCTCATCCTTTGCACCTGCCATTACGTTTCCAAGGGGGTCAATTATCATGGTGCCTCCAAAGAATGTGGAATTAGGGTCTGAACCGGAGCGATTGCAGGCAATGTGGAATATCTGATTTTCAATGGCACGTGCAGTGGCAAGTGTTCTCCACTGATGTTCTCTTGGTTTCGGGAACTCTGCAATGGTTATGAGCATGTCAGCTCCTGAAAGACAAAGCTTCCTTGCTATTTCAGGAAATCTTATCTCATAGCATATTTGCAACCCAATTATCAGATCCCGTTCTTTAAGGTGTATCGGTTCGATGAGATCTCCTGATGCGAAATATCCTTTTTCCTTTCCGAAAGGATGTGTCTTTGTGTAGGTCCCGACAAGTTCTCCATCTTCCAGGCAAAAGCCCAGATTTGTATATGTTTCTCTGTTCTCGGAGCCATGTTTTTCGATTATGGAACCTATCATGATGCATTTGTTCTTTTTAGAGAATGCTGCTATTTCTTCAATCGTGGGGTATGGTCTTGATTCTGCTGCCTTCTCAAGGTCTTCATAGCAAAAGCCCGTGGAGAACACTTCCGGAAGGATGATAATATCAGCACCTTTTGAAACGGCTTCTTCTGAGAAACGAAGGGCCTTTTCGATGTTCTTTTGTTTATTGCAATGACAAATATCCATCTGTATGGCTGCAATTTTGATTGGTTCCACTTTATAGCCTCTTTTTCTGATCTTTGATGTTATTATCTGCTAGTAATGTTGGTACTATTATCGGTCCTTTGTCGTCTGTATCTATCTATTTACCTAACGTTACATTAATATGTAACTACTTTCTTCTACAGCGCAAGATATGCTAAATCATTTGAATGAGGCTATTATTGTGAGCGATGAACTTTTTGATCTGCAAGTTGGCTATGTTACTTTCAGAAACCCCATTGCGCTTGCGCCAATGGCTGGTATCACTGACAGTGCATTTGCCAGCAAAAATGCAAAGAATGCCGGTCTTGCAGTGATCGGTGGCTATAATCTGGACAAAGAAACGAATGCAGCTGCGGTAAAGCTTGTTGAAAGAGGCCGGCAGGAGTTCTTATCGGATGCTCCTCTTGAGTTTTTTGAAACTGAGGTCAATGCTGTTGATACCGTTGGAGCCGTAGGTTTTAATGTAAGAGCTGTAAGCCTTGACCCTCTTCTTAAAGCTGCTAGTATCGTGAAAGCTGCAGGTGGCATACTTGAGCTTGATGCACATTGCAGGCAGGAGGAAATGGTTTCCATCGGTGTTGGTGAAGCATTGATGAAAGACCTTCCCAGACTTACCGAGTGGATAAAGAAGATCAAAGAGACAGGTGTGGTTCTTTCTGTGAAGGTGAGGGCAAACGTTGTCGATGATGTTGCCCTTGCAAGAAGCATTGAGAACGCAGGAGCAGACATTCTCCATGTCGATGCCATGAAAGAAGGTGCTGGTGCTGACCTTCGTGCCATTTTGCGTATTCGTGATTCTACAAGGCTTTTCCTTATTGGGAATAATTCAATTATGGACATTATGGATGCAAGGGACATGTTCTCAAAGGGTGCTGATATGATCTCGGTATCTCGGGGTGTGCTTGAGGATGATGGGTTCATTGATTCTCTTGTTGAAGATGTCTGTGCAGTGCAGGAACAGATGGGCTGGTATAATTCTCCCAAACATGTATGTCGTGGCGAAGGTGACCTTAGGGGACTCGCATTTTGCTGTTTGCCTGTTAAACCATGTGCAGTGCATGATAAGGCGGCTCAGCTTGGATATAGTCCAAAGGAATTTGCGAACATCAAAATGGAATTTGCAAAAGGAACCCCACTCGAATTTGGTGATAGCACATGTTTTGGCAGCCTGGCCTGGTGTTGTAAGATCTCAAAACCCTGTTATTTGAGAGACGGTGTTCTCGATGTCCTTGACCTTTCTGCTTCGGATTATATGCGGTTGAAAAAGGACCTTGCAACTTATATATTAGATAATGCCAAAAAACCTGTTAATGAACAGTGATCAGGGTATGCATTCTATTGATGGTTGTAACAACCGGTCTGTATACTCACATATCGCATGCTGTGCACAGCTGGCAATGATACTTGAGGTTTCCTCCTCTCCAAAGCCGGGTAATATTGACAGGCACCATGACTATGAGGATACCAGGTATGAACATTTTCTGGCATCTGCGGTAAGTATTCATCCCGTTATTGAAGCTGCAGCAAAAAAAGATGCCCGGGTTGGTGCTCTGCTAAGAAGTGCGGTCTGTCATAGTAATAGCTGGCAGAGCGGTGGGAACACGCATTTTGGGGCATTTCTTCTCCTTATACCGCTTTCAATGGCTGCCGGTGAGATCCTTGGCAGTGGCAATGATCTCGATATGGATGAGCTCGTTGCCCGTGCTCATGAAATAGTCAGTTCAACGGATACTGATGATGCTATTGATTTCTATAAGGCGTTCCGTTCAGCAGGGGTGCGTGTGAACGATGTGGATGAGTTCGATCTTCAGGATGATTCATCATTTGTATCATTGAGAGAGGAGGGACTTACTCTCTACGACCTCATGAAGATCTCACAGGGCTACGACCAGATCGCTAATGAATGGGTCAATGGTTTTGGTGATTGTGTGAAGTGTGCCCAAATGCTGGATCGTTTTATGAATATATCCGGGGATGGGCCACTAATACCTGATATCAATCATGCAGTTGTTTTTTCATTTCTAAAACTTCTTTCTGAAAGACCTGATACATTCATTAGGACAAAGACGAATGAAAGGACTGCTGAGGAAGTCTCATAGCAGGCGAAATGTATTGTGGACAGGCTGGAAGGCTCCGGCTACCATATGTCTCCTTTCTGGGATGATGTGGGAGAATTTGATGAACTGCTTTTGGAGAAAGGTTTAAATCCCGGTTCGACAGCAGATATCGTCATAGCAGGTTTATTCATATCTTTGCTTGGGGGTTTGAGATTCTAATGAAGGAATTTGATCTGGATAATTTTGGTATTTCTGAGGGTATATCGGAAGTTATTGTGACTACCTCTAATGGTTGGGTGCCAAATGCAGCTCCAATAGGTATCATAAGGAAAGGCAATGATGTATTTGTAAGACTTTACAAAGGTTCGCAGACCTATGATAATGTAAAAGCAGAACGCATACTTGTTGCAAATCTTGTTTATGACCCTCTTATTTTCGTGCGTAGTACTTTTGGGAACCTCGCTGAATCGGAGTTTGAAGTTCTTTCCTATGAAGGACTTGGGTTTGCAACTGTCAGGGATTCATTTTGTTGGGTCGTATTCGAATGCGATGAGGTCAAGGAGACTTCCGAAGCAATAGTTGCAAAGCTCGTTCCAAGGCATGCCCATGCAGGTCGCTGTATCTTTAATTCAATCAACAGGGGCTTCAATCTCGTGGTAGAGTCCTGTGTACACGCTACCCGATATGAATTGACGAATGATGAGAGGTATATGAGGCTCATAAAAGCATATTCTATCACCGTCAACAAATGTGGTAGTGAGCTTGATAAGGAAGCAATGGCCCTTCTTCTTAAAAGATATGATGGACAGGTGTGAACATGTCAGAAGATCCTATGGGCAATTTCATGGATGTTGCTGTAAAAGAAGCATTAAAAGGTATGCGTAACAATGAAGGTGGCCCTTTTGGAGCTGTCATTGTAAAGGACGGTAAGATCATCTCAAAAGGACACAATGAAGTTCTTGGGACCAATGATCCGTCTGCTCATGCTGAGATCGTGGCTATCCGTAAGGCATCAGCGGCTCTGGGGGATTTCGATCTGTCTGGTTGTGAGCTCTATGCGACAACAATGCCTTGCCCGATGTGTCTTTCAGCGATCATATGGGCACGTATTGGGAAGCTCTACTATTGCACCAGCACAGAGGATGTTGCATCTATAGGTTTTGATGATGGTGACATTTATGCAATGTTGAGGGAAGGTGTTGACCCTTCGGTACTTAAAGAAGTGAACCTGGAGTGTGAGGATTGTCACGAACTCCTTAGCGAATGGTCAAAAAAAACGGATAAGAGAATGTATTGATCATTCTCTAACATCTCAGTTTGAACCGAGCAATTCCTTTGCTTCTTCCTCTCTTCCAAGCTTAAATAGTAAGTTTGCCTTGTTCTCAAGTGCTGCGGTAAAACCCCTTTCTACTTCGAGTGCATTGCTGTATGCATTCAAAGCATTCTCGTTCTCTCCTATTTCTTCAAGAGTGTTCCCCATGCAGTACCATGCATCGGAAAATGCTGGTTTGATCTCAAGGGCATTGTTGTAAGCTTCAATTGCTTCTTTGTGCTTTCCCAGCTTTTCAAGGGTGTTGGCCTTACAATACCAAATTCCGGATGCATTTTTCTTGATAGTGGGGTCAGGGTTCGTGTTCAGGAATGAGTAACGCGGAAAATTGAAGTGCATTATGTCTGCAAATTCGATCGCTTTTTCATAGGATTCGAGGGCTTCTTCAAAACGTTCGAGTTGATATAGGGTGTTTGCTTTGCAACACCATGCATCGGGATATTCCGGTTCGAGCGAAATGGCCTTGTCAAGTATCCTGAGTGCTTCTTCATATTGACCGATGTTGAAAAGTAGAAATCCCTTGCTGAAGACGGGTTTTATGTCATCGGGCGTTTTTTGTATCGTGTCTTCTACTATGGCAAGTGCTTCTTCCTTTTTGTCCAGTTTGAATAGGATGAAACATTTGTTGAATCGAACTTCAAGTTCACGTTTTGCGGCATTCTCGGCCTCATCATCCATTTCGTTTTGCAGCAGCTCTTGTTGTAGTTCTTCCCATATGGATGCTGCTTCATCATATTTTTCCAGCGCGTCTTCAAATCGTCCGATCTCATGTAGCACATAACCTTTTCCATAGGTGCTTTCAGCGTTCTTGACCATTTGTTTTAGTTTTCTTTTGTAAGATGCCTGCTGGAACATGTCCTTGATATTATTCATATATTGAAATATCCGGTGTCCAGTGATATACTTTTTGCAATGGCGTTGAGGTAGTAAGTGGTTTGGTTTGGCGTACTCTTCACATTTATCCACATAAGGCTAATTTATTTTAACGTATCAGAAATTTATATAAAATAAACTGTCATTTTGGATGCTCACTCATCAATGTATAAATATGTCTTTTATCTTATTACTTTATGAGCAACATTAATGAACAGTATCATCTAGCAGTAATTATGGAGTTGATCGCATCAGTGCCAAAAAAACGAATGTAGGCGGTGCAAAAGTATCTACTATTGATGCGGCATCCCGGGAAGAGGTTTTTAAATCTGTTATAAATTCCAGCCCTGCGGTTGTCTTTTTATGGAGGGCGGAAGTGGGCTGGCCCGTGGAGTTCGTTTCCGAGAACATCTCACAATTCGGGTATGGTGCAAAAGATCTGATCACCGGAAAGTTTCGTTATGTTGATATTATTCATCCCGATGATGTTGATCATGTAATATCTGAAACGTCTCTTCATATGGATGATAAAGACCGCAATTTCAACCTCCGATATCGTATTCTCACAAAGGCCGGGGATATTCGATGGGTCGATGAAAGGACGTCCGCTCATTTTGATGATTCCGGTTCTATCCAGTTCTATCATGGTATCATTCTGGATATTACTGAGCAAAGGATGGACGATATTGCTTTGCTTGATGGTGCTCTTGGTATGAACAAAGCGCTTCAGACCGTTATCAATTCCAGTCCGGTAGTTGTATTTCTATGGAGGGCAGAAAAGGATTGGCCCGTGGAGTTCGTATCGAAGAACATTGATATGTTCGGTTATTCGGTGGGAGATTTCATCTCGGGAAAATTGGTCTATGGTGATATTGTACATCCTGATGATATTGACCGTGTTCGTGCAGGAGTTTCCAAGTGTACTGAGGGTGGATATTCTGATTTCTTCCAGGAGTATCGTATCCTCACAAAGACTGGAGAAGTGCGCTGGGTCGATGAAAGGACTCAGATACAACACGATCCACTGGGCAATGTGACATATCTCCAGGGTATCATTCTTGATATCACTGGGAGGAAGAAGATCGAGAATGCACTTCATAGTGAAGAAAAACGTATTGAAGCGCTGTTATGTTTGTACCAGATGACGGATGCTTCCATTCAGGACATTATTGATTTTGCCAGGGATGAGGTCGTAAGACTGACTAATAGCAAGATCGGATATCTGGCATTCATGAGCGATGATGAAAGTGTCATCACGACTGATTCATGGTCTGAGGGCGTTACGAATGAATGTTCTCTGAACAAAAAGAAACTTCAGTCACATGTGGTCGATGTTGGGTTATGGGGTGAATCTCTGAAACAGAGGTTGCCGATCATAGTAAATGATGATTCAGAAGAGAATCCTTCTAAAAGGGGATATCCTGAAGGGCATATGAGGATCGATCGGTTTTTGAGCGTTCCTATATTTGAAAGGGACAAGATCGTTGCTCTTGTAGGGCTTGCCAATAAGACTGATAATTATGATCTTTCCGATGTGCGTCAGGTCACACTTCTGATGCAGGGGATGTGGAGTATTCTCCTTCATAGGGGGGTGGATGAAGAACTACGTCGTTCTCTTGACATACAGAAGATCCTGGGGGATGTCATTAAGAATAGTCCTGCGGTTGTCTTCCTTTGGCGCGCTGACCCTGATTGGCCGGTTGAGTTCGTTTCAGAAAATGTGACCCAGTTTGGTTATTCGGTGGATGATTTTATTTCGGGAAGGTTTGTGTATGCTGATATTGTACATCCTTATGATCTTGATAGGGTGCAAAAGGAGCTTTCTAAGAGGATAGATGCAGGTTTTATAGATTTTAATCAGGAATATCGTGTATTGACCAAGTTCGGTGATATACGATGGGTGGATGAAAGAACGTTCATCAAGCACGATGAAGATGGGAATGTCGCTTATATGCAGGGTATCATTGTGGATGTTACTGACCGTAAACATTCTGATGATTTTATGCATATGCAATTTGATCTTGATAGTGTTCTAAGTTCTGCGCATAGTCTTGAGGAAACCTTTGAACAGATGCTTGAATTCAGCTTAAAGGTCGAGCCGGTGGATTCTGGAAGATTGTATCTTTTTGATGAAGCAACTGGGGATCTGAGGCTTGTGGCGCATAAAGGTCTTTCAGAGCGTTTTGTGAAGGACATTTCGGTGTTTGGAAAGAATTCTGTGCAGAACCGTCTTGTGATGACCGGGCAACCGGTTTACAAACATCATTCGGAGCTCAGTGCTATTACTACTGGTGAGAGCTCCCAGTACGAGGGTTTGCATGCTACCGGTATAATCCCTGTGAAACATGATGGGAAGATCATTGCAGCGCTTTGCTTATCCTCGCATTCCGAATATGAGATCCCTGCCGATGCACGCAATTCCCTTGAGACCATTGCTACCCAGATCGGTGTGGTCATTTCAAAGATCCGCTCGGATTCAAATGATTCTAAGAAGTACAAGGACCTTCAGTCCCTTGTTGATATGGTGGATGAGATATTGGTGGTACTGGACATGGATGGATATGTCCTCTATGCAAATAAGATGCTTATGGAAGGTCTGAAACTTTCTGATGGGGATATTTCAGATATGCATTACCTTGAGCTTCATCCTGATGGGGAATGGGACAATGTTGATTCTATGCTTTCGAGTGCCCGGGTTGGGGAAAAATTAGTCTATGAGACTGTCATGGTGGGTGCGGGTGGTTTTCTGGTCGGGGTCGAAACAAAGCTTGTCTGTGGAGAATGGTCGGGACAGCCTTGTATTATGGCTTCATCAAGGCTTATTGACTGATTGGTTTATGGACTGATGGATCGGGCTATATTGTCTGCCCTATTTTTTTATTTTTGGAGTAGATAAATAGTCTTTATATATGATTATGTAGATAATTGCTTTACATATTAGATACGATAATGCATCGATTTTTTGGAGAGTATAAATGAATACAAAATATATAGCCATTTTTTTGGCGGTTATAATGGTCATGTCAATCATGCCTTTTTTCTTCAGTGGAGGCTCGAATGGGGAGACTGCGGATAATTCGGTTGTGGATAATTCGGTTGTGGATGCCGCTGGCTTTGAATCTATTCCCGGTGAACATGTGGATCATGAGCTGAATTCCCTTGCTGATGGTCTTGCAGTGACACCTGAAGGGGTGGCATTTGCAGAGTATGTTGACATTGACAGCATAAGGGATACACCACTTTACCTTATGATGGGTAATACGTCACAGTTGGATTCAGTATATGGAGTTCAGGTCACTAAGTTGTACTCTGCAGAATATGCTAACCAGCACAGTTTCAATATGCATGTGATAAACCCTGAGGTCATTGCTTTCCCTTATTATCTTTCAGAGGATGCGTATAATGGATACTATTTCGCTTCACGCGGTAGCGACCTGTATAATGTAATAGGCAATCCTATGCTCTTTGGTCAGCAGGATCGGTTAGAGGATGTTCTGGATGTCATGGAAGGCGATGCTAATGCATCATCAGATTTCAGCAGGTTGATGGAGTTCGTGGAGCCGGGTGCACCTATACAGCAAGTTATGGTCGTGAATGATGGGTTTGCAGATCAGTATTACCTTGATCTGATGTTCCTTGATGATTCACGTTTGTCACGTACTACTGTCTATCTTAATCCGACAGATGGTACTCGCAACAATATAACTGCTTATGCAGCTGAAGGTCCTGATAAGGGTCTGGACTATGATATAGAGTCTCAGGAAGATATTTTGAAGGTGACCGTTACCTTAGATTCTTCAGATTTCTATACTTTCTTGGGTGAGCCTGCTTGGTGAGCTTGTTCTCACCTCGTTTTTCTTTTTTATATTCTGTTCTGCATATGTCTTTGGTGAGCTATCAGGCATTTTGGCGCAAGCTATATATGTGACTGTGGCGATTCATACCAAATACTTTGGTTGATGCAACATATGCTCATTTGTGAGTGAATGTGCATTGCTGATGTTAATTACAATGAATAATGACAGACCGCAGATAAGGGCGGTTTCGAAGGAGATATAAATATGGTTAAATTTGAAGTTCCTGACGAATTAGCAGATAAAGCACTTGAAGCAATCGAACTCGCAAGAGACACCGGTAAGGTAAAGAAAGGTACCAACGAAGCAACAAAAGCTATCGAAAGAGGCATCACAAAGCTTGCGGTAATCGCAGCTGACATTGAGCCATCCGAGATCGTTGCTCATATTCCAGCTCTTTGCGAAGAAAAGAACACACCATACATTTTTGTAAAACAGCAGAAAGAACTTGGTGCAGCATGTGGAATTGGTGTGGGCTGTGCAGCTGTTGTGATCACTGATGCAGGAAAGGGCAGCGAACTTGTAGAAGACGTTGCACAGAAAGTCGCTGCACTCAAATAATCATTGACTGGAGGTATCCCGAATGGCAGATGATGATATGGGTTTTGCAGCTGAGGTTATCGACGTGATCGGTAACACCGGTATGCATGGTGAAGCCAGCCAGATTCAGTGCAGGGTTCTTGAAGGTCGTGACAAGGGTAGGATCATTACAAGAAACTGCGTTGGTCCAGTGAGAATTGCTGATGTTTTCATGCTTATGGAGACATCCAGAGAGGCTAAGAAACTAACTACCAGGTGATGATAATGGAACAGAGAAAATGTTCATTTTGCGGAGAGTTGCTTGAGCCGGGTACGGGTCTCCTTTTTGCAAAGAGGGACGGATCCACATATTATTTCTGTTCTTCCAAATGTAAGGGCAACTTCGATCTTGGAAGACTTCCAAGACGTACTGTCTGGACAGAACAGGGTAGGATCTACCTGAAGAAAGCCTAATGTTGGTGAATCTGATGGAACGAACCTATGTTATGGTCAAACCAGATGGCGTTCAGCGCTGTCTTGTTGGAGAGATCGTCTCAAGAATCGAGAAAAAAGGTCTTAAGATCGCAGCATTAAGGATGAATGTGATGACCGAGGCGGCCGCAAAGGAGCACTACAAAGAGCACTCCGAAAGGCCTTTCTTCGGTCCCCTCGTATCCTTTGTCACTTCAGGCCCATCTGTTTCGATGGTCATTGAAGGCAATAATGCGATCAAGATCATGCGTGCGATCAATGGTGCAACAAATCCTGTCGATGCATTGCCTGGAACTATCCGTGGCGATCTTACAGTTGATATGGGTAGAAATGTTGTCCATGCATCAGATGCTCCGGAATCAGCAGAGCGTGAGATAGCTCTTCACTTTGAAGAGTCTGAGATCTCCGGCTATCCACGAGCAGATGATGAATGGTTGTATGAGTGATTCGAAAGGATCAGACATCTGAAGATCGAATAACATTCAGGGACAAGAGGCCGATAATTCGGTCCTCTTTCATTGTTAGTATGTTATGTACTAACGCTCCTGAATGTTTTTTTTAATATTAATGAATTCAACAGGATTTCAGAGAGAGTTGTGTCATGGTTGTAAAAGATAACTTACGAACTCCTATCGTTTGTGTTATGGGGCATGTGGATCACGGCAAGACCTCACTGCTTGACATGATACGTGGAAGTGCAGTTGTATCCGGAGAAGCTGGAGCTATCACCCAGCACATTGGTGCAACCGAAGTTCCTATAAGTGCTATTGTGGAAAAATGTGGGAATCCAGGCCTACTTGACAAGTTCATGGTTCCTGGACTTCTTTTCATTGATACGCCTGGACATCATGCGTTCACTACTTTGAGGAGTCGTGGCGGTGCTCTTGCAGACCTTGCCGTTGTTATCGTTGATATCAATGAAGGTTTTAAACCACAGACGATCGAGAGCCTGAATATTTTGCAACAGCATAAGACCCCGTTCGTTGTTGTGGCGAACAAGATCGACAAGATTCATGGTTGGAACCCTCAAAAAGGTGCTCCTTTCATGACGTCTTACAATAAGCAGAGCGAACACGTAAGGGGAAGCCTTGACACCAAGTTCTATGAGGTCGTGGGTGAACTGTATAGCAATGGTTTCAGTTCTGATCGATATGACCGTGTAAACGATTTCCAGCATAATATCGGTGTTATTCCTATCAGTGCTATCACAGGTGAAGGTATTCCTGATCTCCTGATGGTTCTGCTGGGACTGGCGCAGAGATTCCTTGAATCGAATCTTCATTATAATGCAGAAGGGCCCGGTGTGGGTACTGTTCTGGAGGTCAAAGAAGAGCGTGGACTTGGTACCACCCTTGATCTTATCCTGTATGATGGAGTGCTGAAAAAAGGTGATACGATAGTTGTTGGATGTTTGGGTGAACCTATACAGACAAAAGTTCGTGCTATCCTAAAACCACGTGCTCTTTCAGAGATCAATGTTGAAGATAAGTTCAAGCAGGTCAGTAAGGTTACTGCTGCAGTTGGTGTTAAGATCTCAGCTCCTCATCTCGATGGTGCATTGTCCGGAGGTTCAGTTAGGGTAGCTACTGCTGAAACACTGGATGCTGTTGTTGAAGAGGTGCGTAATGAGGTCGAAGATGTCCAGATCGATACCGATCAGAGTGGTATTACTATCAAAGCCGATACAATTGGCTCTCTTGAAGCTCTTGTGAATGAACTTAAAAAAGAGGATATCCCTATTCGCAAAGCAGATGTGGGTGATATTTCCAACAGGGACATTATGGAAGCTTTCGCTATCGAAGATCCGTTCCATTCTGTTATTGTAGGGTTTAATGTCAATATCCTTCCTGATGCCAAAGAAAAAGTACGATCCACTGGCGTCAAGGTGTTCATGAACGATGTCATCTACCGTTTGATAGATGACTATAGGGATTGGGTAAAGGAACAGCGGGCTATATCCGAAAAGGCCGTTTCCGAGACAATTGTCAAACCCGCTATGTTCACTATTATGCCTGACTGTGTGTTCAGACAGAGCAAACCTGCTGTTGTAGGTGTACGGGTAATAGGTGGTACCATCAAGACGAAGGTCGATGTTACGACAGGCGATGGTACTGTAGTGGGAATTGTAAAAGGCTTGCAATCACGGGGCGAGAACGTAAGTGTTGCTACTATCGGCATGGAGGTTGCGATGTCTATCGATGGCCCTACAGTGGGCAGACAGATAAACGAAGGCGATGTTCTCTATGCGAACATACCTGAAAGGCATGCTAAGATACTTGAGCACGAACTTTACGATTCACTTTCGGCGGATGAATTAGAAGCACTTGACTCCTTCTTGGATATAAAAAGAAGGGATAACCCATTCTGGGCGAAATGATCGATGGATGCAAAATAAATACCTGTAATTCATATACAGGCTTAAGCTAACTTTAAATACGAATTTATTCAAACATATTGGAGGCAAATCATGGCAGATTTTAAAATTGTAGTTTCAGATCCAAAAACAAAGACCTACCAGTTCGACATTACTGGAGCTGAAGCAAACCAGTACATTGGAAGATCTATTGGTCAGACAGTAGATGGCGCAACAGTAGGTCTGGATGGTTACACACTAACCATTACAGGCGGTACCGACAACAGTGGTTTCGTAATGAGCCCAACCCTTCCAGGTCCAAAGAGGCAAAAGATCCTCATTGCAAAGGGTGTAGGATATTCACCAGTAGCAAAAGGCGTACGCCGAAGGAAATTCCTTCGTGGAAGCGAGATTGCTCCTGACATTACCCAGATCAACACCAAAGTTACAGGATACTCTGACAAGACCATTGAAGAGATCCTTGGTGGCGGTTCAGAAGACGTTGAAGCACAAGCAGAGTGATATTCGTCACTCTCCTTTTTAATTCTTTTTTTGTAACTATTCAGCCTACCTATCGTCAATCCTGTATGACCGACTATAATACAAAAAATTAATTTGCAACCCTAAAATCAAACAATCGTTGGAACAAATGGCTTTCCATCGATTGCATCTTGAATAGCTTTCATCACAGAAAGTTGATTCTTCTTAACAGTAGAAATG
>NZ_JAGSOI010000100.1 GCF_023684405.1 Methanococcoides seepicolus
AATATCAGTAATGGTGTCGTTGAAGGATTGAACAACAAGATTAAGACTGCTTTTAAGAGATCTTATGGATTGAAGACTGAAGTAAATAGGAATACAATGATATTCTTGATGGCAGGTAAACTGAGTTTACCCACTCGATGTTAAAGAGAACCAAAAAAGAAAGGGATATCATCCCTTTCAGAATGTTTCATGGAGATAACTCCATTTCACACAAATCGACAATATTTCTTTGCTTATGTCCTTTAATGCTTCTTAGCCAGGTACACGGACA
This sequence comes from Methanococcoides seepicolus, assembly GCF_023684405.1. GTDB lineage: Archaea > Halobacteriota > Methanosarcinia > Methanosarcinales > Methanosarcinaceae > Methanococcoides > Methanococcoides seepicolus. Next base: position 272 of record NZ_JAGSOI010000100.1, read on the forward strand.
TCAATATTCCGATCACGGCAAAGATCATCTCAAACCCGGGAGTATTCGGCTCGGATTCCAGCGGTGCGGGTTCCTGATATTCAGCCTCACCCTGTGATCCGGAATCATCTGCATTCTGTCTTGCAGAATCACCATCGTTGGTGGTGTCCGCAACAGTTTCATCTTCAGTTGTCTGATCTTCTTCCTCCACAGGAGGTACTGGTGTTTCCACGGAAGATACTATACTAAGACGTCTACCGCTACTGCTAGATGACTTCTTAGATGAAGGCTTTACTATGCTGTCCGTTTCTTCGTGGGTCAGAATATCGCCGAAGATGGTGGAGACTCCCTTTTCATTGAATTGCTTTAGCGCACCAAGGGCCTGTAGTGCCTGGTTTGTGGACATACCGTTGGATGCTGATGATGGGGTGTGTGAAAAACTTCCGTCAGGGAGCTGATTTCCAAGCAGAGCAGATACCGGATTGCCGTTTCTGGTAAAGTCTTCTGACTGTGGGTCAACCCCTACCGAGGTCAGGGCCATGATTACCTGAGCGGTGGATTCGGTGTTGGTTTTCGCACTACCAAAGCAGCTAAAGCTTCCATTGTCGCTTTGCACGGTTTTGAGCCATTCGACTGCTTCATCGACTGCGGCTTTTACATCTGCCCTCTCGTTGTAATACGGAGCAAGGGAATATATGGCCATAGCAGTCAGGTCTATATCCGGATTTGTTCCAAGACTCCATCCAGGTCCTACTTTATGCTCCAGGAGATAGTTTACCATGTATTCCTGGTCATAATTGGCACCTTCGGGTATCTGGGCATCGGCTGCGTTAAAGGCAACGAGTGCCCATATAGCGGCATTGATTCCCTGGGAAAGGCTGGGGTAATAGGCTATTTTCTCTATAAGGTTCATTCCTCCAAAGTCGTGGGGGTCGCAGCCGGCTGCGAGTATGCCCAGGGAGGTCTTTTCGTATTCCGTAATTGACCCCAGTTCCTCGCTGGCAGCGATCTTTTCCCGGAGCCCTTCGATATAGCTCTTATCGCCGTTGAAGTAAATTTCCTCGTTTATATCCTCACCTGCGGCCCAGAGCCCAAAGGCTATCCAGTCGCTCTGGCACTTTGTTTGTTTGTAGTAGTCAATGGTCTGCTGGGTCCTGGCATTCACATCTTCCGGACTTACATAGTACTGGCTGCCGTAAATAATTGTCAGGGAGTAACAGGCAGAGATCTGCGGGTTGTTTTCCAGAGTTGCTACTATGTTCACATCACCCATGCTGACTGCGGTAACAAGCCCGTTTTCGTCAACGGTGGCTTTACTTTCATCACTGCTTGACCAGGTCACAGTTTCGCCGGAGATTACGGTCCCCATCTGACTGTATACATTTGCTTCAAGCTGCATGGAACTGTTTTCAAGAAGGCTGTTCTGTAAACCGGAGATTCTGATCTCTTCGGGAACGAGCTCCTGGTTCTCTTCAAAGGAGAATTTTACCAGATGATCTCCTTCCAGTCCATACCCAAGAACATAAACACTGTCATTGTTTATGTGTATGGAAGTGAAGCTACCGTATTTTTCAACAGGATAGGTGACGCGCTGTACGATCTTTCCGTCGCTGTTTATTTTCATCAGGTTGCTTTGGGCAGGGGCTGTCGTGTATCCGTATGGTTCCTGTTTGATAACGGGTATGTAAACATATCCATCGTCATCCACTGCAATGTCCCCGAGGGCACGCATGGCTTCATCCGGATTTACCATACCGTACAGATGTTTCTCCCAGAGCTTATTGCCGTCGGTATCCACAGCATACAATACAGAGTTATACACAGCCTGTGAAGTGAAATACAGGACTCCGTCGCTGCTCAATACAAGCTTTGGATTTACTGAAGTAATATACCTTACAGGGTCAAAATGAGAAATCCATTTCAGATTCCCGTTCTCTATCGCAGCTACTCCGCTTAAACCGACTTCATCGTCATGGATGTAGCCGTAGAGCACACCGTTATTGTCCACCACAAGGTTGGATATACGTGAGAAGCTATAGTTTTCAAGTGTATAGGTGCTTGACAGGTTCCCTTCATTTCCCTTATCTTCAATAATGAAGACTTTGCAGTTATCCCCGTCGTTGCCTGTACAGATAATATTTCCACTGTTGTCCAGCACAAAACTTTCCAGCTGGGTGTTAAAGCTTCTATTCCATTTTTCATTCCCCTCGCTATCTATGGCATAGAGTTTGTGGATGTTTCTGTCTCCGTCTGCAACATATACGGTTCCGTCGGCTGCCTCGGCTATATTCCTGATACGACTGTAAATGTTCACCTCTGTATTCCAGAGAATTGTTTTATCCGGGGCAATTGAAGTTAAATTATACCTGCCGGTGCTGACTTTTACCAGACAGTAAATGTTGCCACTGTTCCCTGCGTGTATATCCCCGGCATCCATGCTCAGGTTCCAGTTTTCCACACCGTCGGGATTGATGGATAACAATTTATCTGTAAAGGAATCGAAACAGTAAATATTGCCGTTGCTGTCCCGGGCAGAATTCTCATTTAAGGACCTGTAAGGCTTGCTCCATTCATACCCGAAGCCCGGTACTACCCTTACTTCGTGGCTCTGGCTTATGCCTTCGGAGGTACATGTTATTGTGGTATTTCCACAGGCAACCGCAGTTATTTCCCCTTCGCTGCTTATTGTTACAATATTTTCATCAGAACTTACCCAGACCGGAGACTCAAGCGTTATGGCCTCTCCATACTGGTTAACAGGGCTTGCTGTTATGGTCCCCGGATTGCTTATTGCAATTTCTGCGGGAATTATGGCAGTGAAAACATCAGGTTTTCTTTCGATGGTAACAGGTACCTGGGTTGACAGGGTGACGTCAGTGGCTGATATTGCCGAAATGGTGTATGTCCCGGTATCAAGAGGGTCCAGCACTCCATTTTCATCCACTGCATTTCCAAAGCTTATCCCGCACTCCCAGCTTATTATTTCATCTGGCATTACATCGCCATACTGGTCAAGGATCCGGCCGTAGAGCTGGTATGGTATGGAATATTCCACATTCAGGCTCTCTATTAATTCCCCACTTTCGGATATGATCTCCACGGTCATGGGCTGGGAAGCTTTTCTTATGACATTGATCTTTGCACTGTCACTTAATGCGATACCATTCACCGTCGCCGTAAGGGTTGCAGTTCCGAGCCCCTTGCCTTTAAAGTTTCCGTCTTCCAGGACTTCTATTATGTCAGAATTGGAACTCTGCCACACAATTTCCTGGCCTACCAGGGCTTTACCTTCGGCATCGTATACGCTGACACCCAGAACTTCCTCAAGGTTCAGTCCGAATTCCCTGTCCTTTCCGCTTATTTTTAACACAGCAGGTACATCAGGAGTTCCTCTGTCGATTTTTGCGATCAGGAACTTTCCGAACTTTGACCTTGAGCTGAGAAGCACATTTCCATCAATGTATATATTGTTATATTCAGCCACACTACTGCCAAATGCAGCTATGCTGCCAGCTTCATTTCCATAGGGGTCCACACTGAACATACCCATTCCGCCGGCCAGGCCTCCAACGCATTTGGCGTAATATAAATACCCTTCATCGTCTACCGCCATTATACCCTTGCCTAAATGAATGTTTTCATGGGTATATTTAAGGGTCCCATCCGGGTTGATGGCGTAATATCTGGTATGTTTTTTAAAATTATTATTTACAGATACGTATATGGTATCATCACTGCCTATCAAAAAAGATATAATCTCATATTCACTGTCTTCCTCAATGACATAGTCGTTAAGGGGATCCTCTGTGATTATGCTGCCGTCCTGGGGGTTTAAGGCCTGTATGACATGGGTATCGTCGGTAACATATACAGTGCCGCTGCTGCTTATGACAGGAGGGGTCACCCATTTCATAGTTCCTTCAAACGTTGTATGGTTCCATTTCTCATTTCCATTGATGTCCAGAACCTGGATCTTGCCGTCCTCAATACCGACAGGGCTTCCTTCTATTATCACATATATATTTCCGCTGTCATCAGATACAGGGGATTGATATAAACGGTAATCAGCCACATCCAGACTCAGGCTGTTATTATTGATTTTATAATACCAGTTTTCACTTCCATCGGCGGCATCCAGACTGTAGACTCCATCATAGACTCCTATTATTACCTGATCACCTATTATCAGAGGATAGGGATTCATGAGGGCGTTTTTACTGATTTTTTCCTGATGCCATTTGATGGTCCCGTTAGGGTTTACGGCATAAACGGACATATTTCCCCAATTGTCCCTCTCCAGGAACTGGACATAGATTGTGCCGTCCTCCCCAAAGGCCGGTTTTACTGTTTTAGCCCCGGCGGTTTTAGAAGTACCAAAGCGTAGCTGCCAGAGCTCATGCCCGTAAAGGTCAAAAGCATAGAGTCTCTGGTTGAATTTCTTGAAAGCGTAGACTATTCCATCATTCATAGTCACGCCGTATATCTCGTCATACTCATGTTCGGTCCTGGTAATAACCTGCTGAACTATCAGGTCATGCTCGAGGGGTTCGCCCACCGTAATTTCAAGGCTTCCATTCAACTCTGAATTTGAATCTGCCGCCGTTATTTTTACTTTGCCCGGGGCCACTCCGATCAGTTCTCCCGTAGTCGCACCTATAACAGCAATATTGCTGTCCTCCGAGCTCCAGCTTACCGGTATTCCTTCCAGTTCACTACCGCTTGCATCTATTACGGTTGCTGTCAATGGAATTTTCTTTCCGGCTGCAACTACCGAATTCCCGCTTATTTTTATGCTGGCAAGATCCCCGTTTGCAGAGGTAAGTTCCACAACTTCCAGGGACTGTGTTTGCGCCTGCAATTCTCCTGCCGAGGCTGCACCTGTAAAGGCGAGCATCAGCATCAGGAGCATGCATACCATGATCCCATATTTGAATTTTTTCTGTTTCATATCGTATCACTCATATTTTTATATAGGATTACGACAGCAACTTAATATTGCTGCAGTAGGTGTCTTGCTTTCTGCAGAAAATGAAGAAAACAGGGAAGGATCAGGAAAAAGAAGAGATTAGAGCACCTTCTTCCTCAGTTTGTTCTTCCCTGTTTTTACCT
>NZ_JAGSOI010000101.1 GCF_023684405.1 Methanococcoides seepicolus
AACTCGTTCTTCGAGTTCTGTTATTCTAGCAGCCTGTAACTCGATGATCTTTTGTTGTTCAGCAATTATGTCGTATAACGTGGTGACAAGAGTAACAACTGCTTCTGGACCTTGTTCATAAACTGCTAGGATTTCTTTGCGTTTCGTAATCAATCACCTCGTGCCTGGTAAAACCAGGTTGAATTTCAGGGAGTGACTAAAATAGAGGCATAGTATATTGTTTTTTGGTAAAATCAATATCAAGCACTGATGGAATTGTGTTGAGTATTCTAAGTTTATATCAAATACGTGAGGATGGCTGAATAGTTACGAATATTCTTTTAATTTAGTTATCATTATGGGACTCTTGGCTATTCTAGAAAGAATCATTATGTCTTGTGGATCGTACCCATTTTGCAAGTATTCTTTTATGGTACTTACACAATGTTGAGCAATTTGTGTATAATAATTATCCACAAATTTAGAAGTGTGGACTGAAACATAAACTTTTATAGGTACCATGGTTTTATTTTTGGCGGAAGTTTTCTTATTAAGTTGAGAATTTCCATTGTGTTTTATAATTTCGGATCCTGTATCTACTATTGATTTGCAACTTCTATAGTTTACATTAAGATAGGTTACTGCAGGATGATCAAAATATTTATCAAAATGAACGAAAAAATCAAGATTCGAACCTGAGAAAGACATTATACTTTGCCAATCATCCCCAACACAAAATAATTTACAATTATCATTTTTGGCCATTAAGGAATTAATAAGATCATACCTTTGTGAACTGATATCTTGATATTCATCAATAAGAATATGGTCAAAACTATTTTTGTATAGATTTTCTTTTTGCTTGAGATTTTTTACAGCAAGGTTTATCATATCTGAATAATCAATTTTGTTTTCATATCGTAATTTATCTTCATAAATTGAATAAATCTTTAAAGCTATATTTGCAAATTCTCTTTGTTTTGGAGACCAAAGTTCACTATTAATTCTTTGTTCCACTTCTGCTGGAGATAAATTGTATGTTTTAGCTATAGTTATGAAGCTACCTATATCATAAGGAAGTTTTTTTACAGAAACTACACATTCTTTCCATACCCGATTTACGAGTTTATCATATGAAATAGGTATAAACTCGAAACTTTTTTCAGTGTTTTTTTCATTTAGTGCATTTAGTGCATTTAGTATTTTAGTTTCTAAAATTTGGATGAAGTTATCATGTTTAAAATCTTTGTGAGTAGTTTCTACTAACAAATATTTTTCTTGTTCTGCAAATTTCTTTTTTTTCTTGTCCATACCTTCTTTGTATGTTTTTGCAGGATTTTGTCCTTCAAACCATTCTGGAACATTTCCATTTTCATCAATGGCCCAATGCTCAAGATAAATATTATATTCTGGAAAGAAAAAATCAGGTTTTGGAATTTGAGTGTCTCCATTCTCTTTATTGTACTCCATCCATTTAGCCAAATTTTCATAGAGAACTTTTACTCTTCTACCATTTAGATTATGTGTAATGAAAAAATTCAGAATTTCTCTCTCAGCTTCGCTTTTTACTTTTGTACCATCTAAAGCAGTGTAAGTTAGGTTTCGCATATATTCATAATACACTTCTTTTTCGTCAAAATCTGATTTTGACTTGTATATTTCGCTATCCCCATATGTTTTCATGTAGTTAACAATCTCATTTTGAAATTTATTGTTCTTTTTTTCGTCGTTAAAAATTGATAAAACTAAATTTCTTTGTTCAGTTTCATCAGCAATTGTAGGTACTTTTTTGAAAACTTCCCGTAAAATTTCCAGACCAAATGAATGGAATGTTTTTACCTTGACATCAAAACCGAATCTTGTATCTAATCTATCATGTATTTCCCTAGCAGCTTTGTTTTGAAACGCAAGAAATAAGAATTTTCTCACAATCTATTGTATCCGGTTTTCGATCTATAAGGTATGCAATCCTTGTAATCAGAACTTCGGTTTTTCCAGAACCTGCTCCCGCAACTACTAAGTTATGAGTATCATCTGTTATTACTGAAACTTTTTGAGAATCGTCTAATGGAAAAGGAGATTTTTTAAACAAATAGTCGTATTCTAAAATTCTTTTTTCAATAAAATAACTATTATCATAATTTTCAAAATTGTCTTTTAATAAAACAATTATGCTAATAGATTCACTAATAAAACTATTGAAGTTATCATTAAAAAGCATTTTATTTTTTTTGAAAAATTGAAGATAAGTTAGGTATAAATCACATTTTCCAACTAATTCAGCTTTTTTACGATATATAAAAAATGTATCATTTATTGAATCATAGGTACAAATTAACTCATTGATTCGGATTTTAGTCTCATTTTCAACTTCATCTAGAATATTATCTTTCAAATTTATTAGTTCAGTCTTTTTTTTAGTGGCACTTCTAATTAAGAATATTCCTATAATTAAAGGAGAAAAAACAATACCTACAAATTTCAAACGATTCTGTTGCTTTATTTTTGATACTATGCATTTAAGCTCTGCAATTTTTTCGTCTGATGTCATATTAACCAAACTCATAGTGAAAATAGAATGAAATTTTTGAAGGAAGCTTATGCAACCGCATAACTATTAAAGAATTACTTCTATATAAAATTTAGCTGGTGCTGAATATAAATTTTTACAAATTAGTGGATTAACACCTGAATTAAAATTATAGATTTTAAATTAATATTAAAAATAAGTTTGGTGAGTCTTTTATATTTAGTAAATAAATTGCGTACAAATTACTTTTACGATATCTAAAAATAAAAGTTTAAAAACTAGAATTTGAACACACCAATGCCCAACAAAAAAGAAACCGACGAAGACCCATGCGAGCTGACCGAAGAGGAACTCGATGAACTTCTGATCGAAACTGCAAAAAAGGAGATAAGGTCCGATTACAGACGCAGTCTCGGATGTGAGAGTAGCCGTAGATGTATGGATACGGAAAGCTCTTCCTCAAAGAAAAAGTGAGTGTGAATCTCAGACGACCAGCCTTTTTTTCATCAGATTGACCGAAACGACAAAAACTATTGCGCAGACGACTATTATCCACAGGAGATTTGTCAGCAGGAACCAGCCCGGTGCTCCGAAGGTCAGTGCTCTTATTATAATTACAACGTGGGTCAGTGGCAATATTGCCAGTGCGACGTACTGGACAATTTCAGGCAGTACGTTAAGGGGGAAGAACGTTCCGCTAAAGAGGAACATCGGCGTGATGAAAAGCAGTATGGGATAATTGATGGACATTATGTTCGGGGTCACTGCTGCAATGCTCATTCCAATGCCTGCGAAGAGCAGACCTGCAAGGAAAGCGAATGGGATGATCAACAGTGAATGGGGAAAAGTGATGAGTCCGAACAATGCGATTACCGGGAGCATCAATGTGGCGCTTATCGTGCTGCGTGTGGCACCCCACAGCAATTCTCCGATTATGACATCCTCGATGCTCAAAGGAGTTGCAATGATGGCATCGAAGGTCTTTTGGTAGTACATCCTCACATAAGAACCATAGCTGCACTCAAAAAAAGCACCATACATCACAGAGACCGAGATCAGTGCCGGGGCTATGAACTTTGCATAGGGTACACCGTCTATCTCCTCGATGAACAGGCCTAACCCGAAGCCCATGGCAAAAAGGTAGAGCAAAGGCTCAATGAACGGGGGCAGGAAATTCAATTTGACGTTCTTCATGAAAACATCCTTGTTGCGCCGCCAGACCTTGAAGGCTCCGGATGTTAATTCCGGGGGTTTGAAATACATGCCTATGTCCATCTTCTCACTCCCTGAGCTTCCTTCCTGTCAGTTTCAGGAAAACGTCCTCAAGCGTCGCAGCGCGGGCAGTGACACTTGTCAATTTACATTCCGACAAGAGATGGTCGGTTATCTCCTGCGGCTTATCAGTATATATCTGGATCTCCTCCCCGAGCACCTCATAGTTTGCCTGATGAACATCAAGGCAGGAGATGGTATTAGGATCATTATCGGTCTCGACTATTGCAGGACCAATGTATTCCTGGATGAGATCTGTGGGACTGCCCTCAACGAGTATCTTTCCATTGTCCATGATGACAAGCCGGTCACATAATTGAGAGGCCTCTTCAAGATAATGTGTTGTGAGCACGATCGTGACGCCCTGTTTCTTGAGACCTTTGAGCTTGTCCCACATAAGATGCCTTGACTGGGGGTCAAGCCCCACCGTCGGTTCATCAAGTATCAGCAACCTTGGTTTGTTGATCAGTGCCCTTGCCAACACAAGACGCCTTTTCAGACCACCTGAAAGCGAGTCGGTCATGGTATCCCGTCTTTCGTCCAGATGCACGAACTCAAGGAGTTCGTCCACTCTTTTTTTAGCCTCATCCTCAGGGATGTCGAAGTAACGCGAGAAGATCAAAAGGTTCTCATAGACCGTAAAGTCAGGATCGAGATTATTCTCCTGAGGAACAACACCCATCTTGAACTTGATCTCCCGCTGATGAACGTTCACATCCATCCCAAAGACCTCCAGTGTGCCCGATGTCATCGGGGAGATACACTGTATCATACGCATGGTGGTTGTCTTTCCAGCTCCATTGGGTCCCAGAAAGCCGAACAGCTCCCCTTCATCGACAGAAAAAGCAACACTATCTACAGCCGTGAACTCGCCAAATTCTTTTCTGACATCTTTGCCTACGATAACTGGAGGAATGATATATCACCGATCTTTTCTTTGAACAAATATTGGTGTGAGAACTAATATATGTTTCTTATTTTTCGAATAAAAGGGTAGTCCATCAATATTTAGTTGATATTATGTAATGTGAATCATATACATATATATCATGGGGAAACGGGGACCAAAACCAAAATTTAATGATGTTGCTTGTCCTAATGAAGACTGTGAATACTATGGCCTTACTGGAAAAGGTAATGTTGTAGGTAATGGAACTTATCAGATCAAAGGTAAACGTATTA
>NZ_JAGSOI010000102.1 GCF_023684405.1 Methanococcoides seepicolus
TAATCTCCACTGAATAGTTATACCCACAATCATGGCATTTGTAGCGTTGACGTCCATCGATTTTACCGTTCTTTTTATGATTGGAGCTCTTGCACCTGGGACAGTTCATGCATAAATATAGGTCCTAATAACATAAAAACTCTACTTAAATACCAATGCCATATATTTAAATGTGCACTTGATATTACCAAAAGATTCACATGCACTTAGGTAGTATTGCCTGCTGTGGCATGTACGGTATGGATGCTAATATGAACTAATAACTATTGTTCATGTGGTCGTTGGTGTATAAAGTGCAATGTGGATTATGAATGTTTTCTGAAAGGGAATTAAAGCAGACTTCAAATGTAGTATTAGATCTTATTGATCGTGATCCTGGTCGTTCAGAGCAGTGGCTTTCTGATGGTTATGGCAGAATTGATGCATATCCACAGATCTTCAATGAAATGGTGTGTGCATACGCTTTGCATGAGATAATTTGCGATGGGGATGGAGTTCCGATCGATTATTGTTTCCTTGACGTTAATCCGGCTTTTGAGAGAATTGTAGGCCTGAAGAAAGACGATGTCATTGGAAAAAGTGTTCTGGATATTTTCCCTTGTATGGATGTCTCATGGGTTGAAAAATATGGCAATGTAGCACTGACTGGTGAGAGTGCTCATTTTGATGATTATTCGCTTTTTGGGGATCGTTTTTATGAGGTGAACGTTTTCTGCCCACGTAGTGGTGAATTCGCAATGACATTCTCTGATATTACCGAACGCAGATGTGCTCATGACGTTCTGGAAATGCAGGAACGTGATCTGAATAAACATGTGTGTGAGTTTGAATGTTTGTTTAAGGTTTCAAGTATAGTTAATGTTCTTCCTTCTTTGAATGAGGGGTTTAGGAATGTAGTTGATACTGTTTTTTCTGATATGAAAGGTCGATCAGTTACCGGTTGTCGCCTTATTTATGAAGAAAATGTTTTCCAGTCTGGGCTTTTCATTGATTCGAATTGGAACTGCAGATCGGATATAATCGTTGATGACGTTGTCCATGGTAGTTTCGAGGTTTGGTATTCTGAAGATATGCCTGATACTAGTGCTGATTATTTCCAGAATGATGGTGGTTTTGTAGATTCGGTCACTCGGTCTTTGGGTATATTCGTTGAAATGAAGCTTGTTGAGAATGATCTTAATATATTCAAGTCGATATCGGATAAGGTAAATTATGGGATATCTATACTTGATATGGATGGCAATATCATATATGTGAATGAAGCATTTTCTCAACTTCATGGCTATTCTGTTGAGGAGCTCTTCGGAACTCATTTCTTGATGTTCTATAATGAAAGTCAAGTTCCGCGCTTGAAATGCCTTCTGGATAATCTTCTGAATTCAGATTGCTGTATGGATGAAGAGGTATGGCATATGAGGAAGAATGGAAGCATCTTCCCTGCGATTCTTGAATGTGATCTTATCTTTGATAGGGATAATATGCCTTCTTACATCTTTGTTGCACTGAAGGATATAACTGAAACGAAAAAAGCGGATGATGCTTTAAAGCGTGCAATGTCAATAGCTGATGCTGCAAATTGTTCTAAGAGCGAGTTCCTTGCTAATGTAAGCCATGAACTTCGAACTCCGTTGAATTCAATTATTGGTTTTTCTGAGATATTGTTGGATGGTCGCTGTGGGGATCTGAATGATGTACAGAGGAGATATCTTCAGAATGTTTCAAATAATGGTAATCATCTTTCGGAGATTATAACTAAGATCCTTGAAATTTCGAACATTGAAGCCGGGAATGCAGAAGTGAATGTGGAGAAATTTAAGATATTGCATTCTGTTCTGGAGGTTAAGGAATCTCTTATGCATTCTATTTTATTGAAGGATATTTCTTTTGTCTGTGAATTGGATCCCGACCTTCCTCAGATCTGTGTAGATAAGATAAAGTTCAAGCACATATTGCATAATCTTTTAACAAATGCTGTCAAGTTTACTTCCGATCGTGGTTAGGTTGGAGTTCAGGCAAGTGCTATTGGCGATATGGCGCATATTGTGATATGTGATGATGGCATTGGGATTCCCATGGGGCAATTGCCGCATCTTTATGATAAATTCCATCAGGGTGATGGTTCTGCCAAACGAAAGTATGGTGGTACAGGACTAGGACTTGCTCTTACTAAAAAACTTGTGATGCTCAATGAAGGTCAGATGTGGGTGGAAAGTGAGGTTGGTGTGGGGACTAAGGTCCACGTGATGCTTCCTTTAAAATGAGCTTATGGAATAAGGATCTCCTCGATCACATGTATCACTCCGTTTGTACATTCGATATCTTCTTTTTTTATTTCGATACCGTTGACAAGGAGCTTTCCATTTTTGGAGACCTTGAGTGTTTTTCCATTGAGTGCAGTGAGTGTTTGGATATTTTTAAGACCAGATGTGAGGTATTTTCCTTCCACAATGTGGTAGTTTATAATGTCCATTAGGTATTCGCGATCCTCAAAAGCTTCATCGATGACACTGTCTGGAATTGGTTCAAATGCTCTTTCTATGGGGGCAAAAATCGTGTATGGACCTTCGTTACTGAATTTATTGAAGAGGCCAAGCTTTTTTGCGGCACTTATAAGTGTCGAGAAATCTCCCATTTCAATTGCTGTTTCGACTATGTTCTTTTGTTCACTCATGGATATCTCCCCAGTTTTCCAGAAATGTTAAAGGTGGATGATCACTATTAGTGTCATCCTTTTAGTTTTTAGTATGAGTCAAGCTGTGAGCGCATAAGGTCTTGTTTCTTCTTTTCGAGGAAACTGTATACTGCACCATGGGTTGCGCCACCGATGAGCATATCCATTGCCGTCCTTACGATGAGGATCTGGTCTGGATGGCCTATTGCGCTTACTGTTTTTCCATAAACGGACATTTTGATACCTATGAGACTCTCTATTATTTCTCTTGTCTTTCCGCCTTTTCCAATTATTCTGCCTTTGAGGCGCAGGAGTTCCTTTGAGGTGGATGCGGTTTGTGAAAGATCAATTACTTCAAGCATCATGAGGTCATCATCAAAGAATATGTATGTTTTGTCGGGGTTGAATCCTCTGCCTATTGCTTGAATGACATCTGTTGCTCTCATTCCGCCAACCGGGTCATCTCCTGCTATTACTTCGACTGTACCGTTCTCACTGTCGATGTTAAGTGTTGCAGTGGATCTTTCTTCGATCATCTTTTTGACGCTGCCTTGTGGGCCGATTATTGCGCCGATTCTGTCCTGGGGTACTTTGATGTGGGTCATATGGTCTACCTACTGATTATTGTAATTATAGTTTGCGCTTTTCAGTTCTCGTTCCCTGTATTTTTTATGCGTTTGTAAACGCTTTCGGGAGTCTCATCAATTTTGAAACGCTTAAAGTATCTTAGTATATTTTCAATGTCTCTTTTTAGAAATATGTCTGCTCGTGGATGTTCCAGGGTCACCGATTGCCCCATATCGATCATGATGGGCGTTAGGTCATTGGTGTCGATGAGTATGTTGTATTCGCTAAGATCTCCATGGACAAGACTTGCTTTGGTGTAGAGCTTGTGCATGTCATCTATAATAGTTTCGAATATCTGTTTACCATCTTCGAGTTCGAGCCTCATATCTTTTAAAGCAGGGAATGGTTTTTCGTTCTCACCCATGAACTCCATAATAAGTATGTTCCTTTCTGTGATGATGGGTACGGGTACGCGTATGCCGGCTTCATTTGCACGTATGAGGTTGCGAAACTCCTTTTTGGTCCATGCAAAGATGATGTCTCTTTTGTTGTGTCTGATGTTAGTGAAGCGCGGATCTCCGAGAATGTAGTCTTCCATTGACCTGAATGTGCTGGAGGATATCCTGTATATCTTAATGGCAATGTCGTGCTCTTCTCCCTCGCCAAGGAATACATTTGCTTCTTTGCCGGTGCTTATGGATCCGCCAAGTGCCTGTACTATTCCTTTATTAGATAGTGTATATAGGGATTTTAGAGTTGCATCATCGAATACATTTTCAGTTACTTTCAGTGTATTGCTGTCTTTGCGTTTTATGCGTAATTTATCAACAGCGGTGTCAAGACGCTTTACTTTAGTATCCAGTCCTTCTTTCCCTTCTTTCATGATCAACCTTTTAGGAATTTTTTCATTGCTCTAGGAATGCGCTCCATACTGACGTTCTCATCCAAGTATCTGAATTTGACATGTTTTGCGTCTGGGATGTTCTCAATGGTCGCAAGTACTTCTCTGCTTCTTTGCGTTGGCTCTTCATCCCTATTTATTGATATCTTGTGCAATTTTAATTCAGTTTTGGATTTTGTTCAATATACCTTGCTATTTACGTATCATTTATTGTTAAAGGTTGCGTATGCTCCAGTTTTTAATGTGTGTTTCTGATCGGAGAATATGTTTTCTATGTTTGTGTATGTCGAGGTGAGCTTTAACTTTGTTTTATGTTGAATATTTACGCGCATTCAAAATTCATTGCTTACGATATGTATTTATATCGGTTCTTACAATTAGGAGTTCTCGCAAGGCGGGTGAATGAGCAAGACTGCAATGGTGCAGATATTGCTTTGCAACTTGGTGTTGTGAGTTACAAGGTTTATAAGGAATCAAAACCCTTATATGCCAAGAATTCATATTTACTGTTCCCGCACAATGCGCGGAATTTCAATCACCTTCAATTCAAGATCATTAGTGGAGACCGGAGCTTTTTCGGTCTGACGTTGAATTTGGCAGTTCGATTAATTCTGACTGATAGTGTAAATCTATCTATCGAGAACTAATCGAAATTGTGCATGAATAAGTAACTCTCTAATTCACTTTAGAGTGTTCTTTTCCGACAATTTTTAAGTTTAACTTCCATTTAAGTGTGCTTTAACAACAAACTCTGGTTGATCCTGCC
>NZ_JAGSOI010000103.1 GCF_023684405.1 Methanococcoides seepicolus
GTCTCATCCCCAATGGGTGAGAACTTCTGTATGGTGGTAAAGATTATCCCGCCGGATTCCCTTTCAGAGAGCATCAGGCGTAGCTCTTCCCGATCTTGAGCTTGTACCGGTGCTTGTTTGAACAGTTCTTGCAGATTGGAGAAGGTCTTGAACAGTTGTCCGTCCAGATCAGTACGGTCAGTTACTACCAGTATGGTCGGATTGTTCATTTCCGGCTGCTGCAATAATTTACCTGCATAACAACACATTAAGATGCTCTTACCGGACCCCTGAGTATGCCAGACAACCCCGGCCTTTTTGCTGCCGGGTACTACTTCTCTGCCATAGGTTGCACGCTCATCATAAGCAATATGCTCATCCGGCAGCCGTGAGGCTATCAGTGTCGCATTCACTGCTGCACGCACAGCATGGAACTGATGATACCCGGCGATCTTCTTAACAATGCTTCCACCATCGTTCTCAAAGAGTATGAAATAGCGAAGGTAATCAAGCAGTAATTCCCTATCAAAGAATCCCCGCACAACTGTCTCCAGTTGCCATTCCAATAGCGGCTTGTCATTCTCTCCAGAAATTGTACGCCAGGGTGCAAACCTTTCCTTATTAGCCGTTAACGACCCGATACGTGCATTGAAACCATCACTTATTATCAGTGCTTCATTGAACACAAAAAGATCACTTATCTCATCTTTGTAGGTCTGCAACTGAGTGTAAGCATCCCAGATATCAACATCCTCATCATTGGGGGTCTTAAGCTCCAACACAGCAACAGGCAACCCATTGATAAAACAAACAACATCCGGCCTTCGAGGCTGCTTTACCCCCTGGATCGTAAACTGATTGACCGCCAGAAATCGATTGTTCCCCACTTTCTCAAAATCGATCAGGAACGCCCGATCAGAAACCACTTCCCCATCGGCCTCCCCACCTTCACCATTTTTCCGATACTCGACCGGCACCCCCTCCAACAAGAACCGATGAAAACCCCAATTATTAGTGGTCAGGTCTAACCCTTCAGGTTTTAAAACAACCCCCAAAGCCTGCTCAATAGCACTTTCCGGCAGGTCCCCATTGATACGCACCAATGCTTCCCGCAAATATTGCTTTAGAACTATCTCATGGTAATCACTACGTTCGGGAGAATCCGAATCTGGAGCAATGTCAGGACCGTAGAGGACATCCCAATCTTTTTCCCTAAACCAGTCAAGGCAGAGTTGTTCGAGTTCGTCTTCGTTCATTGGTAGCATTCCTTTGTAGTTCTGGATGTTTACTTTCAGCACTTCGGCAATATTTTCTATTACATCAAAATTAATTGCTTAAAAATGTTTTTAATCAGATATAGTCATCCCATCATCATATCGTAATGAGCTAAGTGGCCCGTTTTATCAAAAATATCTTTAAAAATATCAAGATATGACTCCACTTGTATATCAGTGGAAGAAACATACAAGTCTTCATGTATACTATGTGATCCATCATTTACCCAAGAAAATAATGATTTGCACATCACTTTTTCTTTTCCAGTAAATTTATTAGAAACATCGTCGAAGTTGATACCACCAAGAATTTTAAAGTAGTTTTCAAGTATTCTACGCAAGGTATTCTGAATAGTAAGACTCGAATGATCTTCCTTTTTAACTTCTGCCCACAATAGTTCGTATGAAGTTTTAATTGGATTTGATTCGTATTTTTCAATCTGTGATCCTTGTTTATTTTTACGAACGACCCAAAAAGTTTCTTCATTTAAAGCTTCATTACTTCGTTTTTGATTGAAAGTAATTTCTTTATGGAAATAAACATTGTGTGTTAAAATAAAAATTTGTTTTATGTAACCCTCGGTTTCCCGTACTTCTTCACACAATTTTTTAATAAGGGAACTAACAATGAAAAGAATATCACTATCTAAGCTGGAAACGGGATAATCGAATACAACAATCCGGTCTGTAGTCATTCCATTCTCTGAATTACTTCCCTTCAATAGATTATAGAAATATAAGAATGTAACAAAACTTTTCTCTCCCTCGCTTAATGTATCCTTTGCATCTGTTCCATCGGCACGAACGAGTTTGTAGTAGGAACTGTTATCAACACTTGCAAATGAGAAACCATCAAAACCAAAAGATTCCAACAACTGATTTATAGCATTAATAGTAGGTTGAATACTTGTTGCTTTTTTTTCTAAATCCTTAATTTTATCTTCTTTTGTAGTTTTCGATTTCTTATTTTCATCAATTCGTTTGGTTAGGCCAAAAATTGCTTTTTGCACACTACTTTTTTTCGTTTGATATGAATCGAGGTCTGTTTTTAGTTCCTCAAGAAGATATTTCCATACTTGTGCTGTCAGCTGTTTTTTTTCTGTGGTCAGGTTTGAAACTATTGTATTGTGTTTTTCAATATTTTCATTTGCCGTGTCTATGATATTTTTTATTCGCTCAGCAATCTGGCTAAGTGATTTAAGGTTCGTAACATTACTGGGTTCCTTTGCTTTATTTTCAAGAGATTGAATGTTGTTTGAAATTATAGAATCCAACAATTTTTTATCTTCTTTGATTTGCTCTGTGTCTAAAAACTTAGTTGATAATTCAATAATATTTTGCACATTTTGTTGAAAAATGCCTGCATCATTTTTGTAATTTGTTATGAGTTTGGCTATTGTTTCAGTGTCGTTTTCAAAAGTTTCGTCGAAGTATTCGTTAAGGCTTTTTTCAAAGGCTTCCGTTATCTGCTGCTGACAAAATGGACATATATTATTATTGCCATTAAAGTGGTCAAGTCCTTGCCTTACCCAATCACTATTACCCAGTTTTTGTATCATTGCAGCTATGTCTATATCCGATTTCCCAACAATCTTCTTTTCTAAAATTGGATTGCTTTCGTGAGCTATCATGCTATCAACTGAAATATTAGAGATTAATGATTCTCTTTCAAGTGCATCTTCAAAAACTATTTTAGCTTGTTTTTCGAGAACATCCAGTATTTCGAGACTAGCATTATTGTTGGTTGATTCTTGAATTATTTTATTTTTGAAGTTTTTAGTACTATTATGGAAACCTTCAAACGGTCCTCGTAACTTCGTATCATGCTTTTTCTTTTGTTCCCAACATTTCGCTTTAAATTCACTTTCCAGTTCATTAAGTTCTTTATTTTTTCGGTCCAAGGTGTTAGCTAAACCTTGGATATCCCCCTCCAACTTATCAACTTCTCTTTTGGCAGTTTCAATTTCATCGATTCTATCTATCTCTTCTTCTCCAAGAGTGAAAATACCTTTTAGTTTAGTTGCTGGTGCAAAATTGCTGTTCACAAAATCCTGATTGTATACCAACGTTTGAAGTTGGGTATCATTTTTCCAAGTTACATTACAATTAATGAATTTCGAGGGTTCTGCAATTAATTTGCTTATCGTGGTTTTTCCGGTACCATTCGATCCAAAAATATAGTTAAATTGTGATAAGTCATTCATCTCTTGCGGTGATTGTTTTTTATAAGTAGCAATATCCGATATTTTCAATGATTCAATCATGCTAATTCCCCCATCACTTTTTCTGCTTCTGATACACTTACTTCCCCTGACAACAACTTGGGTAAAAGAGTGTCGCGCAAGCGTTCTATGTTCTTACTTTCTTCGATTTTTTCATTTACAAGTATAAACATAGACGACACGTTCTGCATATAAAGTTTCATAAGTTCTTCTGATGGTGCAGGAAATTGAAATTCAGGGACTGCTGATTTTCCAAGATGTAAGACTGTTGTACCTGTCGTATACGACTTGGTATGATTTTGGAAAGTATCAGTCCTAGCTAAACCATAAAGAAAATATTTATGACCATCAATTTCTGGTCGAACTACTGCTACATCAAGAGAAATAACTAAGTGTTCATATCTTGAATCACTAACCACCATAGCAGGTTTTCCAATCACATCGGCAGCTTGGGTTACATCCGTATAAGCTATGATTAAATCCCCTGCAAATACTTCCTGTTCACCTTTATAAGATCCCGTGTACTCCTTGAGGCCATCCAGTCGATAACCCCCACCCCGGTTAAATGATTTTAAAGTTACTAATGCAGTTTTCGACTCAGACAGTTCAGCACTTTTGTATGATTTACCTTTAATAGTTTTAGCTAAGTCTTGAATTGCCTTAATTTCCCACCCCACTGGCACTTCTCCCAATTCCGAATCCCACATCGCCGCCGGAAACAGCTCAGCAGTGTCTTTAAGTTGTGCATATTCTTCCGGCTGTTCGGCTTGCATCTTATCCATCTCTTCGTCTAATCTGCCAGAAATAGCACGCATGGCGGCACGGTTTGCGCTTTCAGGGTCTTCTCCTGCTTCGATGGCTGCTATTTTGGCTTTGACAGGCTCGAAATCGACAAACCAGCTTTTGAAGATGGCTTGTGCCATGGTTTCGAGGGTTTGGTTTATTTGCTGGTTGAGGGTGATTTTGTCGGCAAGTGAAGATAATATATTTGCAATCTGATCTTCATTATCTTTATGGCGAGGAATATTCAATTTTTTGAGTACCGGAATTCTGACATTGCTGACTGTTGACCCCGTTCCCTCATTCCAAGAGATTTGTTGTTGGACATAAGGTGATTGAAGTGCCCAAAACAAATATTTGCCATTCACTTCTTTCTTTGGTCGTAACTATTCAGCCATCCTCACGTATTTGATATAAACTTAGAATACTCAACACAATTCCATCAGTGCTTGATATTGATTTTACCAAAAAACAATATACTATGCCTCTATTTTAGTCACTCCCTGAAATTCAACCTGGTTTTACCAGGCACGA
>NZ_JAGSOI010000104.1 GCF_023684405.1 Methanococcoides seepicolus
TCAAATCCTAGTGATCCAGTCATATTGTGAGGCTGGATGAGGTAGAGTTTGTCTTCACAGCTCCAGTCGTTGCTGTCATCTGCGTCTACCCATTTGAGGAGGTCAGATGCGTTACCGCTGCCAATTGTGTTTTCAAGAGCCATTAGATAAGCTGGGTGAGAATTGTCTACCCTGTCCCATGCATTTCCCAATTCTCCCTGGTCCATTATCTTTTCACCTGCATTGAACTCTTCAAGGGAATAGACATCTACGGCTGGGATATCAGTCTGGAGTATATCGCCGACTGAAACGAAACCGTCACCATCAAGGTCATAGACAACACCGTCATAAAGGTCATACATCTGGTTGTCATTGACATCGACGTATTTTATTGGACTTGAATATACAGTCTCAACAACATCGAAGTTGTCCAGATCCTCTGGCATAACCTTGGTGTTAGGCTCGTAATTTGTGTGCCATTCAGAAAGACGAATATCACCTGCTGTAATTATAGTTTCATTAGCACCATTTACGTCGTCTGGTTCCATGTCAACATATACATAGCCGTGGATTGTCTTTACAATCGTGGCATTTGATTCATAAAGCACAAAAGTAGTTTCTTGGTCACACTGTTCAACTGGGGTGCCACATGGCTTTTCCCAGCATAGTGAGGGGATTATTTTTCGTACATGACGATAGTCCTCAACTTCGCCAAATTGGGCTGCTCCTTTATCCTGATTCAAGGTCCCATCAATTTCTGGTTTTATTTCTCCCACATTTTCATCATAATCCAATCTGAATCGAGAATAGAACGGTTCCTCAAGCTCATATGTTGGAATCGTGTATAATGGAACCGTGACTTCAAACTCCAACTCCCGGGAATTAGTGCCTTCAGGCCAAAGGGTCTCTGGATTTAACAGTTTACCTTTTTTGGTGACATCATTTAATCCAGGTCCACCTTCCCATTCAATTATCTGTTCAAATTGGCTCCAACTACCATCACCATTCCAATCCACCCAGGCATTCAGGTAGAGTTTGTCATCAGCCTTATAGCGGGCTTTCCCCAATCCTGAAGTGCTCACATTTACGATAACTTTAAACTTTTCACGAGGTACATCGGTGTAATTAACAAATCTCACTCCATCGTCATGTTCATCCTTATTTACTACTTTTGCCTCGCACTCACGCTTATCATTGGATTTTTCAACTAGCTTGCCAAGCCATTCATAAGCATAGCCTGCTGGTTGATAACCGAATAGGTGCTCGGCACCCAAGGCTGGGCTGAGCAATTGAATACCATTCAGGGTTCTTCCAGCACCATCGTGAACGAGCGATGGATAGTCTGGATCAGGTGCGTCACCCAAATCAGGGGTGTAGAGGAAGTTCGCTGCATTTTCATCGCTGGCTTCCAACGTCCGTTTACTCAAGTCAGCTGGCCAAATACTAGTATCCATAGTTGAATTTACTACAGGACTATGAGCTATACCTATGAAATGTCCTATTTCATGGGTAGCCGTAACCTGAACATCAAAGGTACCATTAGTCTCATTTTCTATACCCACTGTCCAATTTAGGTTACTATTAAACCAGATATCTGATTCAACTATTCTTCCATTCTTCTCATAAAAAACCCCTGTAAAGGCCACAAAGTCTGTTTTTGCTATATTAGCCTGTGTCTGCACGATCCCATCATTGCCCGAAGTTATCCAATTATTTGTAACATTAAATCTATCATCTCCGAGTGGGTCAGTCTCCAAAAAACCATTTGGACCGGCTGTAATCGCAATTGAATTTGGGGTACCATTCCCCACAGCGATCGCCTGGTCATCATCACCTGATTTAGTGGTCTCTGAGACACCATTGACACCTGATATGATGTTGTTCCCGCTTACCTTATCATCACCTGCAGGGGTTGTGTTGATAAAACCGTTTGGACCCGGGGTGATTATTATCGAATTTGGGGTACCATTTCCCACAGCGATCGCCTGGACATCATCTTTAG
Organism: Methanococcoides seepicolus; assembly: GCF_023684405.1. GTDB lineage: Archaea > Halobacteriota > Methanosarcinia > Methanosarcinales > Methanosarcinaceae > Methanococcoides > Methanococcoides seepicolus. Next base: position 1,982 of record NZ_JAGSOI010000104.1, read on the forward strand.
GACCTGACCAGTCCAGAACATTGAATCCATCCTTTCTTATCGCCCGGTTGGATACATTACGAGGATTGCCTTCTACGAAACCGATTGCGCATGGTTTTACATTTTCCCATGCCTGAAATGAAGTGTTTATTTCATTAAGTAAGAGCTGTCTATCGGCATCAGTGATATTTCCATCTTCATTTAGATCAGTAATATTGTCACTTATTGACCATGGAACCTCACAATCAGAAAACTCACGAAGATCCCAATGTAAAAAAGGAGGCTTATCTGTTGAATTAAGCTCGTTGACAAAAATACCAGTCGCTCCTGGATAGGGACCAAATATCTTAAAAGGACTAGAGCCTGCAGCTAACATACCAATGCTAGAAACACCCATTTCATAACTTACAGAGCTTTGCAAACTATTTGATTCCCCCTGCATTGAGTTATTAATCAGATCTACGAAGTCATCCAGAGAGATGCCTAGCTCTTTCACCATTTTATCTCCTGTCCCTGCATCGGTTTCTATGCTGAACTTTCCCTGAGACATTCCCACAATCGGGATAAATCCGGGCTTCATAAAAAGAAGTACTTCTTCGTCCAAGCTAAACTGAGGTGAATCGATTATATATAGACTAATATTGTCTACTGTCCCACCCATCTGTCTGATTGTAATCCTTTGATCAGGCACATCGCCTTTGATGACATCTCCAACAGAAATAGTAATATTGGTAAAAATCTGCGTCTCGTCTTCGTTCCACTCACTTTTCACATTTTCAACATTTCCGATGAGGATTATGGTTGCATCCTCAGTTAATTCTTGAAGACTTAATTGTTTATTTACAGGAGTTGCATTTACAAGTCCGATCATCGATACAATTAATATGCCAAGTATTCCAAGAAATATGGCTTTTCTCACCTTTTCCACCCCATAATGATTTTAACAGCACATCCACCCTCAGCGCTCTAATACACTTACCACAGGCATCCAAGGAAATGTATTTTCAAATAGACTTCCCAATCAAATAATAGAATAAGCCTATAAAGGACGAATCCCTGAATAAATTACCTCACCCAATAACTATAGACATTTTCTCTATTTAATATTTATTGAACCTATTTCAAACTCCTCTTTCATCCTATTCCAGCATAGTAGGAAACATGCAATGTCTAAAAGATCCTTTAATAGCACCATTAATTACATGTTTATTTGTTATGATTACTGGGACCTGTATATTTTCTTCGAACTCGAAAGAGAAGAAGAACCCAGTACCTACAGATTTCCCATTGGGAATAGTTGATTCAATTCTTGTTGTAGTATGAACAAGTTGTTCTGTGAGTGATATAGTCATTATTTTTAAATGGAAAACTACGTATTAAAATATTTTCATTGTGTAGGGTTAGTTGTACTTCTTAAATTTTTGCGTAGTTTTTTTACGAGATGCCTATATCCCCGACTTACCATACGAGGGGTAAGATTCGAACTCATTTAAAACCAAATTTTTAAAAGAGTGTCATTTTTTTAGAACAAATTTTGGGAGTTCGGTTTTTTCGTGTTACCTATATCCCCAACTTATTGTGCGAGGGACAAGATTCGAACCCACAAATCTATCCAAACCTTAATATTTACCTTCCTTGCGAGAATGACAAATAAAGAGAAACTACGAATTACATTAAAATGACAGATATAAGGGGGAAGTCATGAGGAAAATACAAGCTATAAAAGACCAAATGAAGTCCCTTAAACAACATAAGAACCACATACTCGGAGACACACTTTATGACAATGATGCAGTGATTGCAATTGAAGGTCGTATCGCTGCACTGAGGTGGGTTCTGAATGAATATGAACTCTCAGATAAGTATCTAAATGATCGGGATGGTAAACCCACAATTGGCAATCGTGGAGAAATAAGAGAAGTATACAGGCGACCAATGCGCCGCTAATACTACACCATTTGCAAATGGCGATATATTACGAACTACACATAAGTGACCATAATAGAGGTGTTCTTAGGTAGTACCTATATATACACCATTAGTCTCAATTCTTTTAATAAAGTTAAGGAGATGATTCACATTTCAGCTAAAGACGATTTAATTAACAATGCTCAGGATTTTGTGGTTCCGATACTTGGATGGGTATTCGTAATACTTGCCGTTATATTTTTGATCTGGGTTTTGATTCGTCGGAATAAAAATTATTAATTCTCACATTCCTATCTAAAATGACAGAATAAGCGAATTGACGAAATACCGTAAAAGGTCAGATATAAGGAGTTACACTTTACAAGTGTACATTAAATGTCAGGTATAAGCAGTTACACTCCACAAGCGTACATATTTTGACATTCTTGAATGAAATGTTAAAGATAAGGAGTTGATGCTATGGGTGATATGCCGTTTACTCTCAA
>NZ_JAGSOI010000105.1 GCF_023684405.1 Methanococcoides seepicolus
CCCACTGCTATATAACAAATTCACATTCATTTGCTATATAGTTACTTCGAGTGTGAGATGGAAAATCAACATATATAAATGAATTGAAGTGACAATATTGAAAGGAGCTACTAATAAATGATCATAGCACTGGCTGCAATAGCATCTGCGATCTTCATGGGGATCAACATTGGCGGGAACAATGCAGCAGCAGCTATGGGAGCAGCTTATGGTGCAAGAGCCCGTACTAAAAGACAGGCAGTAATATTAATAGCTGTTTTTTCCCTGCTTGGTGCAGTACTCAGCGGCGAGGATGTTATCAGGACGCTTGGTGAAGGAATAGTACCTGGCAACACGATCACACTTGTAGCAGCTATTATTGCAACCAGTGCAGCTGCGATCAGCCTATTCATCGGGAACGTACTGAAGGTTCCGATATCTGCGAGCCAGTCAGCTGTGGGAGCGATCGTCGGAATTGGCATATTCTACGGGATACTCGATGTTCAACTGCTATCAAAGATAGTTGGATGGTGGATAGCTACCCCGATAATTGCATTTGTACTTGCTTACCTTTCCGGGAAATATATTCACCCCAGACTTGTTGTCTGGCTTGTCGAACATGAATCGGAAGCACAGATCAGAAGCACTATTAAGAAGCTTCTGATAGTATCCGGCTGTTATGTTGCCTATTCAGCAGGTGCAAATAATGCGGCCAATGCAGTTGGACCTCTGGTAGGAGCAGGATTCATGGAGCCGGCAACAGGAGCCATAGTCGGAGGGCTTACACTTGGCATTGGAGCGATATTGATAGGCGGTCGTATTCTCGAGACAGTCGGGACGGAGATTGCAGAGATCTGTACCATTCGTGCGATATTCATTGAAGCCATCGCAGCAATTATTGTGCACAGTGCTTCTATTGCAGGCATACCTGTTGCACTGGGTCAGTTAGTGCCGGCAGCAGTTATTGGCATAGGCTGCGCTAACAAAGGGTTTGCCACAATGAACAATAAGACAGTAAGACGTATTGTAGTCATGTGGGTCACGTCACCACTATTGGCAGGTCTGATAGCATATTCGGCCATCAGGCTTGTTTATTTATAAAAAAGAAGAGAAAAATAGATGCAAATTCCAGATATATGTCCCATAATATTAGTGAGATGTTCATCTGGGATTTTCTTTTTTAAGTGAATCTTCCGCCTTGTTCATCAGTTCTTCATTATCGTCATAGATCTTCTGTACATTATCTATTGCACGGGTCAGGCGTTTTTTCAGTATTACAAGTTCCCTGTCGGAAAGATCGTATTCAGGAACATTATCTATCCATAGTTGCTGTACTTCAATAAGAGCATCAATAGCCGACTTTGTCCTGTTAATTGTTGTGGCATCCATAGAATATCTTATATATGCAAGATATTAATAAGGTAATGGGGGAGGCAATAATTGTCATGATGCCACTTGTTATTTATCTGGCAGACAATAAGCAATAGATGACATTGATAGAACTATATTATTCTGATATTTGCATGAACTGCCATTACGTCAGGAACCAGATAATAGAAGTTCTTCCTGAAGGTGTTATGTTCAAGGAAATTAACGTCACGAGCCTTGAAGGTTCTCAAAGAGCAAAGCAACTCGGAATAGAGGAAGTACCTACTATCGCTATTAATGGAGATGTCGTGCTTATCGGGCGAGTGGAAAAGGACGAGACACGGACGGAACTTGAAGAGTTCCTGTGAATAAGAAGAAATGTATTTGATCAACAGAATCCAGGGGGAATTCCTAACTGAATCTTGATATTTATAAAAATTTGAACAGAGGTATTGAAAGCACATACATTAACCTCAACCCCATACAGAGGGGGGGAGTGCTTACCGCTGAAGCCAGAAAAGCAGCACTTGAATTTGCAGATGGTTATTCAGTTTGTGACTTCTGTTTCGAATCAAGGGTGGACCTTGTCCAGAACCCGCCTGTAAGAAACCTTACAGCAGATATTGCAGAATTCCTGAATATGGATGATGTTAGGTTCACAGCCGGATGCCGACATGCAAAATGGGCGGCCATGCACATGGTCACAGAACCCGGCGAGACTCTTGTACTGGATTCACTTGCACATTATACATCATATCTTGCAGCTGAGGCAAATCAGTTGAAAGTAGTTGAAGTGCCACATAGCGGATATCCGGAATTTATTATTGATCCAGAAGGATACGCGGAAAAGTTCGAGGAAGTTGAACGCAATACAGGATCCCTTCCGGCAATGGCACTACTGACACATGTGGATTATCGATATGGTAATGTGGCAGATGCTGCAGCCGTGGGAAAGATCTGTAAGGAGTACGGAGTTCCGTTCCTGCTGAACACGGCTTATTCTTCAGGAATAATGCCTATTGACGGCAAAAAACTTGGTGTGGACTTCCTGTGTGCTTCCGGGCATAAGAGCTGGGCAGCATCTTCCCCAATGGGAATACTCGCAACCACTTTTGAGTGGAACCAGCAGGTATTCGATAAGTCAACCATCAGGGGTGACTGGAGTGGGCGTGGTTTCACTAAAAAAGAGGTCGCTCTGTTTGGATGTTCACCTGTCTTCGGAGTTCCGGTAATGACACTGATGGCATCGTTTCCGAGTGTTGTGGAACGTGTGAAGCACTGGGATGAGGAGGTAGAGAATGCACGATACCTTGCCACACAGCTCGAGCGTATCGAAGGATTTCACCAGATGGGAGTCAAGCCTACAGAACATACACTTGTAGCATTTGAGTCCCTGCCACTCTTTGAGGCTGCCGCCAAAACCAAGAAACGAGGTTACTTCCTGTACCATGAACTAAAGAAACGAAAGATAATCGGAATACAGCCGGGTATGAGCAAGAGTTTCAAATTAAATACATTCGGACTCAGCAGAAAGCAGATCGAATACGTTGCTGATGCTTTCATTGAGATCGCAAGGAAATATAAGATACCGGTGGAGGATGAAACATGAAATACACGGAACTAACAAAACAGTTCAGGCAATTCTTCGAGTTGCCGCTTACACCGGTTGCTGTTAAGTTCAACAGCGACAATGAACCGAATATTCCACATCCGATGCGTTATTGTGAGATAGTAAGGAAAGCTGCGGCGTTCGGTACGTCTTATACCTGCTCGGCTGACGATATGTCCTGTGCAAGCGCAGAACTTGCACTTGGGTTTATCGAACCTGCTTACGGGGAGGTGTATCCAAGGGTGAAACCCGCTGATACCAAAAAGATGACCGTGGAGCCCCTTGACAAATGCGAGTTTGAACCTGATGTGGTAGTGGTTGTCGGAACCGCCAGCAAGCTCATGCGTGTGGCAGCAACGCTGTCCAAAGTGAAAGGAGACATGGTGAATGCCAGATTCAAAGGGGAATTCGCGGTCTGTGGGGAATGTACGACAATTCCTGTAATGGAGAACAAGGTTAACCTTTCCCTTTTGTGTGCCGGAGCACGCATGTTCAGCGATTACAGGAACGATGAAATAGTATTCGGATTCCCCATGGAAGCCTTTGTTGAGCTCACAGAATCACTGAAGGAAGAGAGTATCACAAAAGCGCTTTGTGGCTGTCTCATGGACGACCTGCCAGCACGTTTGGTGGAGGCTATACTGGCACTCGGATTCACGAAGGGTACGGACCATTTCCTTGGACGTTTCGGAGATGAGATAGTAAGGCTATACATCCCAAAGGATGAAAGCGGAAAGAGCTCGTCGATAACCCTGCATGTTCCTGTCAAATTCAAAGATGCGGATAATGCAAAGGGTTCAAAGGATGTGGCATCCTGCCTGTTCGAAGAACCGATGAACTATCGCCTCCGGGACAACTGGGTTGATGTGATACTACTGATCGACCTTCACGAACCTATCAGACGTGCAGCCATGAAAACTGAGAAGTTCAATGCACTTGTCAACAACGGAATAGAAGTAATGCTTGATCGTGTTGCTAAATTCAAGCGCAAGACGATACAGTGAACCAATTTTGATTTACTTTTTTTGTAACTATTCAGCCATCCTCACGTTTTTGATATAAACTTAGAATACTCAACACAATTCCATCAGTGCTTGATATTGATTTTACCAAAAAACAATATACTATGCCTCTATTTTAGTCACTCCCTGAAATTCAACCTGGTTTTACCAGGCACGAGGTGATTGATTACGAAACGCAAAGAAATCCTGGCAGTTTATGAACAAGGTCCAGAAGCAGTTGTTACTCTTGTCACCACGTTATACGACATAATTGCTGAACAACAAAAGATCATCGAGTTACAGGCTGCTAGAATAACAGAACTCGAAGAACGAGTTAAAAAATTGGAAGACCAACTCAAGAAAAACAGTCGTAATAGTAGTAAACCACCTTCGACTGATGTTTTTGTTCATGAGAA
>NZ_JAGSOI010000106.1 GCF_023684405.1 Methanococcoides seepicolus
GATTGATACTTTTTACAAACCAAGGAGATGACAATCCGAGTGCAATTTGAATGAGTTCTTTATCTTCCATAGAATTGAATTGGAAGACACAAATATTAAATTACCCACTCAATGTTGATGAGATCCATATATTATATATAAATGTGATAAACCAAGTTTGCTACTTAAAATAAATATAAGTGTTCTTAGTTTAATTGAGTCTATCTGAATTTTCATTCTAACACAAATTAATACAACGATTTATTTTTATTAGAAGCATTTTCATCAACTCATCAAACTGGTCTGACAGGCGTTTCAGGAACAAAACAACGAATACCAAAGCCTTCAAGTTCTTCGCCTATGTAGTGTATGGAAGGTTTGTGGGATGTTATGTTCATGTAAGCCCGCAGTACATCTATTACTTTACTTCGTGCTCTCTTTATTCTGCTGCATCTTATATTCCGCTGCCAATTCCACATATAATGCTGCATTTTCCTTTATCATGGCAACATCTTCCGGTGTGGCTTCCCTTCTGACCTTTCCGGGAACTCCTGTGATAACGCTGTTAGGCGGGATTTTCTTTCCTGAGGGAACAAGTGCATTGGCGCCAACGATGGAATTCTCTCCAATCTCAACCCCGAAAAGAATTGTGGAATTCATGCCAATGAGCACATTGTTCCCGATCTTGCAGCTATGCAATACTGCTCCATGGCCTACGGATACGTCATCTCCGATCTCGACTCCGAAGGGAGGGTCGGTATGGATCATGGCATTGTCCTGGATGCTTGTACGGTTTCCTATATGTATCCTGTCCAGATCCCCTCGGATAACCGCATTGAACCAGATGCTTGATCCATCACCTATAATTACATTTCCTATTATATCTGCAGAATCTGCAATAAAAGCAGTTTCAGCTATAAGAGGTTCCTTGTCTCTGAATTTTAATAGCATGTGTTTCACCTGATCAGATCGTTCTGTTCTATCTGTGGAATATCGAACTATTTAGTCCTATGGATTGCAACAAGTTCGTCTTACAAATAATATATGAACTCCGATCTATGAAACAATTTTCGATATTTGCATATTTTATAATGAACGGGGGATAAGGTGATCGAAAGGTAAGGTGATCGAAAGGTTCATTGCATGGAGTTGTATAGGATGCAATGTACCTCTGGAGGAGGTATATATCTAGGCAAGTACACTTTTTTGTTAATATATACACCAAATTTTGTATGTTATTTGTGTAAAATATGAAAATTGAAAGAGTTTTACAAGACCAAAAAGAAAAAGGTAAGCAAAAGAACCAAGTTGAAAATAAAAAGGAATAAAGTGCTGGCACTAACCTTTCGATCCTCTCCCGGAGCACCAGCGTCTTGAATCTTATAATGCTTAGACCTTTTCTGAACTTATAGCTTTGATAATGGAATAAACCATTGCAATCATCACGAACATGAATGGGAAAGCCGCTACAATGGCCGCGGTCTGCAACGCAACTAGCCCACCTGTCACCAGAAGAACAGCTGCCACCGAGCCCAAAATGATACCCCAAATGGCTTTTACACTGTCCTTTGGCTTTAAGCTACCATTGGAAGTGAGCATGGCTATAACATAGGTCCCTGCATCTGCTGAAGTGACAAAGAACCCGGCAACCAGGACGATAGCAATAATTGAGGTTATCGATGCCAGAGGATAGTTGGCCAATGTAACAAATAAGGCAGATGCTACGTTTTGCGAAACAGCCTCAGCAATGCCACCATTACCAAACAATTCTATTTCAAGGGCAGTCGAACCGAAAATTGCCAACCACAGGAAACTGAATGCAGTCGGAACTATAAGGACCCCGATAACAAATTCACGAATGGTTCTGCCTCTGGAAATTCTGGCAATGAACTGGCCTACGAAAGGTCCCCATGATATCCACCATGCCCAGTAGAACAGGGTCCAGCTACCAAGCCAACCGCTTTTTATCACAGGATCGGTCCACAAACTCATGGACAAGATGTTTTGTAGGTAAGACCCGGTCGTATTTGTTAACATGTCAAATATGAATGTCGTAGGTCCAAATACAAGGAGGAATCCCATCAGTATCAAAGCCAGATAAAAAATTCTTTCAGCAATGAACTGGATCCCTTTTTCGATACCTAAAACAGCTGCTCCGGTGAAGATGATTGTCATTACACCAATGATCAACAAGTGAACAAGATCAGAATCAGGTGTATTGTATAAGAAATTCAGACCACTGCTGATCTGCAGGGTACCCAGACCCAAAGACGTGCTCAGGCCGAAAATTGTGGCAAATACTGCCAGGACATCGATAACATGGCCTATTGGCCCATGTATGCGATCTCCCAATATAGGATAGAAAACGGAGCTGATAAGAATTGGAAGACCTTTACGGTGCTGGAAATAACCCAAAGAAAGGCCCACAAGGCTGTAGATAGCCCATGGATGCAAACCCCAGTGGAAGAAAACATAACGCAGAGCCAACGTGGCTGACTCCGGGGTTTCGGCAGACCCGAAAGGGGGAGATGTAAAGTGTGTTATGGGTTCTGCAATACTCCAGAAAACAAGACCAATAGCCATACCTGAAGTAAACAGCATGGCTATCCAAGAAAATGTGCTATATTCTGGCACATCGTCGTCTTTACCTAACTTAATGCTTCCATATTTGCTCAAAGCAATCGCTATTACAAAAATCAAAAATCCAAAAACTGCAAACAGGTATAACCAACCGAATTGATCGATTATAAATCTCAGTGCAAGATTAGAAACAGATCGCATGGAACCAGGAAATGTTGCTCCCCAGATCACAAACAGTATGGCCAATCCCAAGGAAGAATAAAAAACTGCAGGATTGAAATTACACGCTTCCTTATGTGGATCACATGCCAATTTTTCTTTGGTCATCGTACAATATCCCCTTTAGCAAAACTAAATATTATCAGTCCAATTTCAATGAATTTTTTAAGCAGATAATTTACATAATGAGTTTATACCACTTAAGTATTATAATGAACCCTAATGTACAGCTTCATTCTTCCAGAAGAAGATAACCTGTTAAGAAAAGTGCGGGGATATAGGTAACGTTAATTTTTTGTACGCTAAATTTTTACTAAGTCGATTTTAGAATGTACAATCCAACAAATCTAAAATTATTTTGTACTTGCCAAAAAACCAGAACGTTGATTATCGTGCTTTATTGCAGTATTTGCCCATGCGTATTTAATCCTAACACTATTATCTTTATAAAAAAACATGTTAAAACATGGATGAATTTATTAGTTAAAATCAGACCATAGTGGGATTGAAATCCATATACGTTGTCGATAGTATCGATTGATGTGGTCGGTATACTGTAGGTCTCTTTCTTTTTGATGCCATTAACATATGCAAACGCAAGAATTCAATAATCATGTAAATATTTAATAATGAAAAGTTCCTTGTGTATGTTTATACCAGACACATATCTTCATGGGCGAAGGTATGTGGTCATTATCTGCAATTAATACTGGTAAAGCGAGATTCACTCCATTCTATATGGCAAATTGATAAAGGGATGAAATGAAATATTCAAAGACTGTCCAGAAAGGACTGGACTATATTGCAACAATAAGTGCAACTGAACTATCTCCACTTGAGATCAGAACATTGTTGTCCAAAACAGTGACCAAGAACTATGATGTAGTGCATGATATAATGGAAGCTGCCAGAACGGAAGGACTAGTTGAGAAGAGGGATGGTACTTATCATTTCTGTCGTGAATCACATGCCCTGGAATTCTACAAACCTAAAATCGTTTTCAAAAAAGAAAGCAGTAAATGTCGATGTTGTGGCAGAGGCATGAATGAATGCTGGTATATCGAACTAAAGTCTGGAATAATTGGTCCATATGGTTCCACATGTGTCAGAAAGCTGTACCTTGAACATCTGAGAATTGCGATTAACTGCTTATTTTTTTAAAGCAAATTTGTTCGGCTAATTTTTTGAGTATTTCTCTCTATTTTCAGCAGTTTACTAGTATCCATTTATATACTTTTCAACTTTTTTGAATAGCTACCGCTATTCATCCTAAATATTTTCTTCTGATTGTCCTCAATTGATAGAGATTATAACTGAGTGCTGTAATTAACATTTTGACATTTGCTCTTGCCAACGTTGTCACTCTTACAAATCCTGATGTAAACACATTTTTGATAACAGC
>NZ_JAGSOI010000107.1 GCF_023684405.1 Methanococcoides seepicolus
AATATTCCGTTTATGACATCAACATTGGTGTTGGCATATTCTGAAGGTAGCCCTCCTCCGATGTTCAGTATGTCGATGGCTTCCAGTGTTCCTTCTGTGAGCGCATCCTCTATCTCAGGCCGGATCTTCCATTCGTTCACGTTCTGTGTTTTCCTGTGGAAGTGAACCCCAAGCTTTTCGATGTTCTTGTTACCTTTAAGCTGAGCTATCCTTTTGTTGATGGTGTCCGAGCTCATTCCGAAAACGAAGTAACGTTCAGTGCGTATGGAGTGTTCCTTGAGCTTGAGGCGTAACAATAATGTGATCTTCCAGTCGGTATCATCGACTGTAGAAAGCAATGTGTCGAGGTCGAACTCGTTATCAACTGCAAAGGAACGGATGCCTTTTTCGTAAAGCTCCCTTATCATCTCAGGTGTCCATGCCTGTGCCAGGAACAATACCCTTGACATGTCTTCTGTGTGCTTCAGCTCGTTTGGCATGTGGACACTCAGTAGTCCATCGGTCTCAGCTTCGATCAACGGGCTGACCTTTGGGTTCGTCTTTGAGCTGAATGCGACAATATCCGCTACGTCCTTGACCTTGCTGTACTGCTCAAGTATTATCTTTTTTGAAAGGATGAATCTCGGTGCAGATACGGTGCTGTTCATTTTACCACTCCGCTGCTTCTGTTCTCCTGTAGCCCTTTAAGCAGACCATCGGCTGCCAGTTCATCAAGTGCCCTTATCATTGCCAGAGGGAAGGTTATGCTCACATCTCCTATTACCGTGGCAACATCACTTTCGTCCTTGACCTTTCCCCATGATTTTGCTTCATTGGTGTTAGCTCCCGACATGCTTCCTGAGGTGCGGTGAGCAGTTGTCATATATACTGCATATTCAGCACCTCCATTCAAGAGGGTGCTCAATATGGCATGATGTTTCGAGATGGAGCCGCCAAGGGCTATGACACCCTTGCGGTCATCATGGCTGCTTGCAAAAAGGATGTTCCCGAAGTCTTTCACTACATCCACGATGAAATCCGGGTGTTCCTGCTGGAACAAATATAGGTGGAAACCGAACGCTCCATCGGTAATGGCAGGACAGAATATAGGTACGTTGTTCTTTGCAGCCTGATAGAGTATGGAGCTCTCATCATCAAGCATAAGTCCTATCTCCCTGAGCATATCCGAAACTGCCCAGCGGTTTTGTTTCTCGTAAAGCTCTTTGAGGATCTTATCGACGAGGCTCTCGAAGTTCATGTAACTCTCTGTTTTGATGAGCAGGTTCCCGACACGGTTAATTCCCTGTTCATGAAGTTCCACATCGTCAGTCTGGAAAGAGCCTATCTGGAAATCCTCTCCGGTGGCTTTCATGATGTCTTCTTCAAGACCGCCTACGGTAGTAACAATGACATCGGCAATGCCAAGATCGATGAGTTGTGCAAAGAATCCGCGAAGCCCGGAAGTGACCATGTTCGAGGTAAATGTAAGGAAGACCTTTGCAGAATCCTTTTTCATCTTCACGATCACATCGGATGCCCGCTGAAGCTCTACGCTCTGGAATCCTATGAATTCATAGGAATCGACAAGCTCCGAAACTCTCATGTCCTGCTTCCATTTAAGGTCCTTTACTTTTACCATTAAATATCACCGTTTAAGTATGAGCTTGATGGAATCTTTGAATCATATATAAATGTTGGTCTGTTCTTAAGCTATTCTGCCAGCGAAACATATTTAAGTCTCTTCTCAATAGCCTTCCCTATGATTCCCCGGAAAGCATTCGTGGTAAAAGGCACAGGCGTGCACAAGGATAAACTGGCATCGTTCGAGCTTGCGTTAAGGGATGCGGGTATAGAGAAGTTCAATCTTGTGACCGTTTCAAGCATACTGCCGCCGAACTGTGCTATTGTTCCAAGGGAAGAGGGCCTTGAAGAACTTGCTCCCGGGCAGATAGTATATTGTGTCATGGCAAAGAACCAGACCAATGAGCCGGAACGGATGATTGCAGCAGCTATTGGGAATGCAGTGCCTGCTGATAGTAATGATTATGGTTATATCTCCGAACATCATTCTTTTGGAGAGGATGAACGGACCGCGGGGGTCTATGCAGAAGACCTTGCAGCTACAATGCTCGCAACATCACTTGGCATCGAGTTCGATGCTGATTCCGCATGGGGGGAAAGGGAGCAGGTGTATAAGGCGAGCGGTCATATATTTGATACTGTCCACTATTGCCGTTGTGTAAAAGGGGATGAAAATGGGCTGTGGACAACGGTCGTTGTTTCTATGGTGTTTGTTCTTTGAATTCATATGTGTCCGAATAATTTTCGGCATGGCTAACCACAATTTATATATTTAACACAGGGATTCTAGCCACACATATACTATAGTGTGAACAAGATGACCGGCGACCGTATAGAAGAATATCTTGAAACGATAGACTCCCTTGGCAAGAGCAGAGGGAATCCCGTCAAGAACAAGGATATTGCTGAAGAGCTTGGCGTGTCTCAAGCTTCCGTTTCTGAAATGGTGCAAAAGCTGGCGGATGAAGGGCTTGTGAAACACGAACCTTATCATGGCGTTGAGCTCACAAATAGAGGCATTCTTCAGGTGAACAGTATTCGCCGGAAGCACCATGTTATTGAGAAGTTCTTTTCTGATGTACTGGCTCTCGATCCTGAGGTCGCACATAATGAAGCCTGCGGGCTTGAACATACGGTATCTGACCTTGTAGTGGAAAGCATGTGCAATTACCTTGGTAACAACAATATCGATTGCAAACCCGCGGATGGGAATGAACATTGTCCTTTCAAGGAGAGCTATGTTTCTTTGGCCGATCTTAAAGAAGGGGATTGCGGTACGGTTGTTATGATGACCTTGTCAGGTCCCTCAAAAGAGCGTCTGAGCTCACTTGGAATGATAACCGGTGAGAACATAGAGGTCAAACGTAAGCAAAAGCAGGGTTCAACTTCGATACTGACCCGGGGGACCGAGATAGCTCTTGGAAATGAGATCGCTAAGAAGATATTCGTACGGTTGGGTATGAGGAAGAGGTATCCACGTGGAAACGACAGAAATTAATGATATGCCTGTTGCGAATATCCGTAAGGCAAGGTCGTCCAATTTCGACATGACAATAGCTTTTGTGGGCAATCCCAGTGTCGGTAAAAGTGCATTCTTCTCCCGTCTGACAGGCGTGGGCGTTGTAGTGGCGAACTATCCCGGAACTACTGTGGAGCTTACACATGGCAGTGTCAATGTAGGTTCTAAGAAGCTCGATGTTGTCGATCTTCCGGGTATCTATTCTCTTGGGGCATCAACTGAGGACGAGAAGGTCTCAAAACGCTATCTTTTGCGTGAATATCCGGATGTTATCATCAATGTGGTGGATGCTACCCGGCTTGAACGTAACCTTTTCCTTACACTCCAATTGCTTGAGGTCAACATCCCTATGGTGGTAGCACTTAACCAGATGGATGCTGCAAAGGAAATGGGTATCGAGATCGATGTCGAAAAGCTTTCTGAGACCCTTGGGGTGCCTGTGGTCCCGACCATCGCTACCAAAGGTGTCGGGCTGGAAGAGACTGTCCTTGCAGCCATCGATGAGAAGCTTTCCATTAAGAACAGGCATAGGGTACATTACGATAATCATATTCTTCGTGCAATCAAGAAGCTTGATGAGGATTTTCCGGAGATCGGATCTGGTATCAAGGTCAGAGCACTGGAAAGGGATGAAGAGTTCGTCAAATTGAGCTGTCGCCCTCACGATGCCGACCTTTTGTTAATCACATCTGAATCCATCACCGATGACATCGAAAAAGCACATGGCATGTCCATTTCGGATACCATCGTGCGTGACCTTTACGGTGAAGCAGGTTATATCGTTGACAGGCTGACCACTCAGGTCGAACATAAGGTCACATTTAAAGAAAGGATCGATTCAGTACTCACTTCAGAATATGTGGGTATTACCGGACTTGTTGCTGCACTTCTATTGACGTTCTTTGTAGTTTTTACTGTGGGCGGTTTTCTCGAAGAGGGCATCGTTTCTCTGTTCGAGATATTTCTTATCTCTCCTGCAGAAAATCTGCTTGCAGGTTCACACCCTGTTCTCAGTAACGTTATCATCTATTCTCTTCTGGG
>NZ_JAGSOI010000108.1 GCF_023684405.1 Methanococcoides seepicolus
CTTCTCCATATTGTCCTATGAGCTTCACACCCTGATGTTACCATCAACGCATGTCATAGTAGGATTATCCCAAATGGAAGGGATAGCGTTTCCGCAATTCATGTTATTATAACTTCTTGTCGCACTATCCTGAAGATGATAATCGAACTAGATGTGTGTTTCCCCTATCGCAAGTATCTCTATTTCGTGGAAGCTTGAAATACATAATGGAATATTTCAACAAACATTGAAACATTATTTTCAACACTTACGGAATATTTTGTATAAACAAGAATATATATTCGAACGAGATAATTCTATGTGGGGTAGGGAGTACTGAAACAAAGTTCTCTTGACTGGAACAGCTGCAAGCGGGGGCTTTCGGCTGCAACTAATTAAATAGAATTTAAGGGGAGTGTTAAAGAAATGTTGTTTGTAGACATAACTACATGGGATCCAAAAGACAACGAAGAGGTACACAAACGTTTTGAGAACTGGGAAGATCCAGAAGGAATTAAGATGATCGGGCAATGGCTTGACATCGCGAGCTGTAGGATTGTTCAGGTATATGATGTAGAGAACACCGAAGCTTATGCTGCCTCTTTGTTCCCTTGGAGGGACATCTGCTATATCGACAGTTTCCCTGTAATGGATCCAGAAGAAGCTATAAAATTTGCAGATAAGCACCCGGAATTATTTGAATGATTTCGAGGATCAACGTTTTGTTGATTCATTTCTTTTTGTTCAACAAATGCGTCTGGTGGATAGTATTTGCACATAACAGACTTCACAACGCATGTAGGAATGTTATTGCCTAAGTGGGGTTGGAAAGGCTGATATGAATTATTCTTGTCGAAATCAGCTGTAGCTGGGGGCTTGGCTGTAATTAATTGAATAGACGAAACGTAAGTAAATTAAAACAAGGATTGAAACAACGGGAGTGGGGACAATGAGCGAAGAAGCAGACAACCAAGAAAAAAGCGAAGCTTTAAAACAAAAAGAAGAACAGGCTGCCATAATGGCCCAAGAACAGGCCATCGCCGAAAGCGAAAAAGCCATTGCAGAGGCAAACAAAGCCAAACTGGAAGCCGAACTACCGGCCGGAGCCACTGCCACCCCACCTGAGGGAACTATCACTACCGATGACAAGTTTGGCTATTTGGCAGAACTGGTAGCCTACGATACTTTAACCCATCAGGTGGAAAAATTGGTGAAGGCGGTGAAGGATACGGAGCTGCCGAAGGATTGCAAAATTCTCCTGGTAGAAGACCTGAACGTGGCGGCTGACGATGTGCATCTACTGCAAGTAGAACGTCAGCTGGAGACACTGAAAAATGGGCTGGCTGCCCAAATTGAAGCCAATAAAGCACATCTCCAACCCAGTGAACCTAAAAAAGAACTCGTAGAAACGAAAGGAATTGTGGAAACGGCGATAGCGACGGCACCAGTCGTGGCGGTAGCAACGGCCGGCATCGGTGCTGTGTCCAACATGTTCCGCGCGGATTATACAGTCAAAGGCAAAGAGATCTCCCTATCAGACACAGCCCTGCGGGCATTAATCGCGGGGAAACTAAGTAAGTGTTCAGTCTATTTGCCCCATTTCTACAATATCACGGAATCCAAGCTAATTGACACGTTTGAGGAAGTGGTTGGACAACGATGGGGATTACAAAATCAGGTGCAACAGCTAAACCAGCAAATTGTGGAACCAAAAAAGAAAAAGGTAGCTGAGTTAGAGGTGGAAATCAAGAAGCTGGCAGACCCTTCCCTAGTGGAGCGTAAGCAGGCAAAATTAGAAGCGTTGACAGCTGAACAACAAGCCGCAGAAACGGCCGTTTTGCAGTCAGAATCCCTGATAACTGCCTGTGACGAAAGTCGTAAAGCGCTGTTGACTGCCGCCGATGACCAAACCGCTTCCCCAATGGAGGCTGCTGTTTTGCGTGAGAAAATTTTAGCGTTAAAGGTCACCCATTTGCTTTATGCGACGATTGTTTCCAGCGGTGGTGAAGCAATCACCAGCAGACGCTGGTTAACCTCGGGGCATACAGCTTACCTAGGCGGCAGTGTGGTCAGTTACATCCTAGCAAAAGTGGAGGGGGATATTGTAACCGCCGATACGCTTGTAAGGGCAGGACGGTTGGAATATCAGATGGGCTCAAAGGAAGTGCCTGCTTTTGGGGAAAAGTGAATTGTTTAGCCATGGAGCACGAGCATTGGGAGTAAATGGTTTGTCACCCTTGGCATCCTGCTTCATATAGTTGAAGTAAACAAGCAGCATCTCTATTTGGTGGATGCATAATCAAATGCACCACTCTATTTTATTTACTCCTCTTATCAATTTCAGCTTCAACATCTTCATGAGTAGGCATAGAAGTAATCCCAACATTACAATATGATGCCGTCACTGCACCCTGTTTAAACATATAATAGACCTTTTCAGATGACTGGAGCCAGATTGCATAGTAGTTGATCCCTTTGTACTTCCCTTCAACTGCTCGATAGTTCTCTGCATTTCCATCGAGAACCATTCCCCGAAACTCAGGAAGACACACATGTTCGTCAGCAACATCAACATTTGCAGCCTTGTAAAGGGCCTGTATGTCTTTATCCGGCAGATATTCGCCATCGATTATTAATACATCATAATGTGCCCTGATTGTATTCAAGTTCATCACGTTCCGTTTTTCAGTTGTTGCCAGTCAATAGGCAACGCTAATCCAAATTTCGTTTTGTACAATAAAGGTTACGAAAAATAATACCTGTATTTGTATACTTTAGATTTGTTTGATGGGAAGATTATCAAGTAGTGATGTATAATTTCATGATCAAACTAGTCTCAAAGTGTGACAAATGCAAACACCTACATCATGAAGTCATGGGGCTGAAAGTGTGACGCTTACCCGGATGAAATTCTCGATGAGAACTCTTGGGCTTATGTAGATCATCACAGACCATACAAGAGAGACCACGGTTTGAACCTATCAGCTAGGACAGCTGAGACTCGGGACAGTGCTTCAAATCGTGCAGGGCACTTATCAACAAAGTCTGATGTGTAAAACTGCTCTGAGAACGTTCTGTGGCGATTTTCAGGGTCATGACATAAATGCCTAGCCAATTCAATGTATAATTGAAACTTTTATTACTCCTGGAGACTTCCGGAAGGTCCGGATCTCCAAAGAATCACCCATAAAAGTTTAAGTTTTATTAAAATATCAATGTAAATATGGAACCTATTTTTGTAAAAGGAGTGAGGATATTAGACTCCTTTGATTATGATTGATTAGTTGCAAATATAGAAAAGGATTATCTTAGAGACATCTTTGAGGTCTGCTTCTGGTCAGGTATGCGATACGTTGAGGTTCAGAGGTTGTATGACCACCCCGAATGGATCATGAAGGAGAGAAGGACCGTACATTTGCCCGCAGAAGCCCAGAGAAAGGCCAAACGAACACAGCTTGAAAGATATATCCACCCAATACCCCCACAACTTGAATCTGTACTCCGATATTTCTTCAAGGGGAAGAATCCACCTTCTCAACAGTCCTGGAATAACAATTTGAAACGATGGTGCGAAAAGTCAGGTATTGACTCTAAGGGCGTGAGCTCAAAAAGTACCAGGAAATCAATTGAGTCCTGGATGATCTCTGCAGGGATCCCAGTTAACGAGGTTTGCTTGAGACAAGGCCACGATTCTTTGACTTCAATGAGACATTATCAGGGATTGCCATTTACACCGGTAGAAAAGGAAGAGATAAAGAGAAGATTATCATGGTTTTAAGCCTGTCGAAGTTGCGAAAGGTCAGATACTATTGAGATAATGACAGAAATAGAGGATATGGAACTAAAAATAAGCCCCTTGCTTTCGTTCCTTATATCTGACATTTCCGCATTAGGAATGTACATACTAACAAAAGAGAAGGAGAGAAGAGGGAATTATCTGGAATTAACGTGTAACTCACTCTTCTCACTTACATAATATATGTGATCAATACCCAATAATCATTGGATTGCAATTACT
>NZ_JAGSOI010000109.1 GCF_023684405.1 Methanococcoides seepicolus
CAACGCAGCACCAGGTGTCGCACAGTTTACCTATGATGTCACAATTCCTGGAAGCGCAGCACCGGGAACGTACACATTTGATGGAGAGTTCGACCTGTCAACAGAAGCACCAGGCATGGCACCAATTGACTGTGAAACACAGATGGATATCGTTGCAGCAGCACCAGGTGGAGAACCAAATGTCTGCAGAGACCTTCCAGTAAGTGCCAACCCAGGTGACACCATAACTGTGAAACTGGACATTACACTTGATGGCGCGAACAAGACCGTCATCGAAGATAATGTACCTGCAGGATGGGTCGTAAGCAATCCATCTGGTAGTGGATCTGTCGTTGATGCAAATACAGTAAGCTGGATTGACGCCAACGCAGCACCAGGTGTCGCACAGTTTACCTATGATGTCACAATTCCTGGAAGCGCAGCACCGGGAACGTACACATTTGATGGAGAGTTCGACCTGTCAACAGAAGCACCAGGCATGGCACCAATTGACTGTGAAACACAGATGGATATCGTTGCAGCAGCACCAGGTGGAGAACCAAATGTCTGCAGAGACCTTCCAGTAAGTGCCAACCCAGGTGACACCATAACTGTGAAACTGGACATTACACTTGATGGCGCGAACAAGACCGTCATCGAAGATAATGTACCTGCAGGATGGGTCGTAAGCAACCCATCTAATGGTGGATCTGTCGTTGATGCAAATACAGTAAGCTGGATTGACGCCAACGCAGCACCAGGTGTCGCACAGTTTACCTATGATGTCACAATTCCTGGAAGTGCAGCACCGGGAACGTACACATTTGATGGAGAGTTCGACCTGTCAACAGAAGCACCAGGTATGGCACCAATTGACTGTGAAACACAGATGGATGTAGTGGAAGTACCAGAATGTCCAGTAACAGAATATGATCCTATTGTGATCGAGCCTTGCTGGAACTTCATTTCAGTGCCATTCGCACTGAACAACAGCAGTGTTGAATTTGTCCTTGCGGACATCAACTACGCTAATGTGTTGTACTGGAACACTTCAGGCGGTATCTGGGAAATACCTACCGACTTCGAGCCACTGAAAGCATACTGGATCGAGAGCAATGAAAGCTTTGATCAGATGATCTCAAGCGAAGTTCTTGAACCACTTACACCAGCTGTGCCACCTACCATGACAGTGTATCCTGGATGGAATGCTATCGGTTATACCAATTCCATGGCTATCCTGCCAGCTGAACTGATGCTTGGTTCGATAGACGAATCATACATGGTTGTCATAGGTCCTTATGACTCAGCAACCGGTACCTATGAGCAGATAGGACACAATGGTGAAACTGGAGTGATCTCTGGTATCCATGTAGGAACAGACATCTTCGATATGGGCCCATACGAGGGATTCTGGGTATATGTAACCCAGGAAGACACCCTTACAGGGTTCTAATGGAGGTATGAGACCGAAAGTCGAAAAATATGGGTGAGTTTTTAACTCCCCTCTTTTATTTTATATTTAAGGTTGATTATGTGATCCATAAAAGGAGCTTTACAAAATACACAATTATCTTACAGATATTCCTATTATTATTTGCAATAGCAACGATCCCTGTAAGTACTGCTTCTGAAGCTAGTCCATCACTTCCTTTAATTGTAGGAGGAGAAGTTACTATTGATGGAGAAGTAGCACCTGTGGGAACTGAAATTACGGTCAAACTTGGAGAACATGTAGTCGGTACAACTACCGTAGGCTCCGCAGGGGTATATGGCGATTCGCCTACTAACAGGTTGTTAATAACCAGTGATCCCGATGATTACGAAAATCTTAAGTTCTATGTGAATGGTGTCGAAACAGACCTTGTTGACTCCACTACCCTCAAAAATGCAGTTCCGGGAGCCACAGTATCTACAACCATTGCATCATCAGCCCCTGTCGTAAGCGAAAAATCAGCTGAAGACGAGTCACCTAGTGTACCCTCAAGTTTTAGTTCACCTTCATTTGATGACTCTGGAATCCAGGATAGCCCAGATGAGGTAAATGAATTTGAGAGCATTGCTTTAGCAGGAGATGGAGCTGAAATTGAAACTACAAACGACAATGTACCATCATCAGAAGCAGAGTCCTCTGCACTTGTTACTGGTCTATTCGGTTTGATACTGGTTTCATTGGTAGGCGCAATTATCATTGTTAAGCGCAAAAATAAATGAAAATTTCATTTGAAAAAGAAAAGTAAAACAAATAAAGCTCCATAAAGTAAGGACGATGATAGCGATTTTCTAAATCATGCTACATCTTCCAAAAACCCGATATATGTGATCTATGGAAATCCAACAAATACAGATATTTACCTTGCCAATTATAACCTTACAGTTGATTTTACTTTTATTTCTTGTATTATCAGACACATGAAGTAGTGAGGGAACTAATTGTTGTTTTGCCTTTTTCTACAGGTAGAGTAGATAGTTCAAATCGTTTATTTTAACCATAAGTTGAGCAGGGCTCTTGTCAACAGGTTTGACAAGATAGTGTTCGAGGATTTGAGTATCAAGAACATGGTTAAAAATCATCACTTTGCAAAATCAATACATGATGTTGCATGGGGTCAACTGATCCAGATGGCAAAAAGCAAAGCGGAAGAAGCTGGCAAGTATGTCGAATTGGTTAACCCATACAACACGTCACAAAAATGCAGCAGCTGTGGAAACATCGTCAAAAAGAGTTTAGCTGTCAGGGTTCACAGATGTCAAGAGTGTGGACTTGAGCTTGACAGAGATGTTAATGCTGCAATCAATATTCTCGATCTATGCACCGTAGGGACTACGGATAGAGCCTGTGGAGTTACGGACGTTGGTCTGGGCTTTGAAGCAGGAAGCCACCCATTTTAATGGGTGGGTAGTTCACTGGAATGTTAATATGGTCGATAAGAGGTTATAGTGTATTTTTTCCATATTCAGTAAATTTTAATTCACATCTAGTAGTAAGAGACTTTCTTTTACAATTAGAAATTCATGCGGAGGGAATTTCATCACATATACATGTGTCGTTTGATATCGTTTATATGAGTTTGAACTGAAATTAACGAAATACCGAATTTGGTCTGGCACCTAACGTTTTGCTGTTATACATTTCTGCTATGATCGAACTAAATGTTCTTCAATCTATAAGAGATTCGATCTCAACTAGCTTGTTACCGAGATTTTCAAGACGCTTGTACTCTTCTTTAAAGCAAAATTACTTAAGGGTCTACTAATAGCTTATTCCAATATTGTATAAATTGTGCACTTTTTGTGGGGTTTTATCGAAAATTTCTTTAACAAACAAAGATGCTGCACCACATCCATCCAATTGTAATTGGAACCATCATCCATGAAATTTTTTAACCCTTACCAGTGGTACTTACCATGAGTACTTACCTACCGTCCTAATTTTGCGTTCTTAGAAGTTCATATCCTACGTAGCACAACTTAGTAATGTAGTGGTACGGGTATGGTGCAGTTTGGCTATCGTAATTTGGTACGTTGCGAGAGTGTTTACTGTATTTGATATATTTGCCTCCTTATTGGAGGATCAAAAAGACATTTCACCAGGACATACAAAATGTCCAGGTAAACTGCATCCATTTTGACCGCTCTGAATGAAACGAAATCTCAAGTTGGAGGTAAAAGGAATGCAAATTAGAACAATTCTTATTGTTGCAATGTTATGCCTTGCTATGTCTGGTATGGCAGTTGCACCAGGTACAGTCCCTGTAGACGAAGACTGTTGCTGGGCAGAGCCATGTGGCACCCCAGTTGAACAATGTGACAAAGAAACTACTTTTGTACTTTATGAATCAAATGCCACGATTGTAAAGACAATCCACGGCTATGTATATGTTGACATGGAACCAGACGACGTAAATGGTGCTAATGAAACTATAATTACAGCAGGTGATATTCGTCTTTCTGAAT
>NZ_JAGSOI010000011.1 GCF_023684405.1 Methanococcoides seepicolus
ATCATTGGTCTCTAGAGTTTCAAGTAAACTCTCGCAATTGCTACATTTGTGCACTTCATGAAGTACAATTTCATCAGGATCATCTACCATTCTGAGCGTGGTTCCAGGATGGCCTTTCTGACCACCTGGTTTCTTTCCACTCCTTTTACGTCTGCTTTGTGGGTTTGGCTTCTCATGAACAAAAACATCAGTTGAAGGTGGTTTACTACTATTACGACTGTTTTTGTTGAGTTGGCTTTCTAATTTTTCAACTCGTTCTTCGAGTTCTGTTATTCTAGCAGCCTGTAACTCGATGATCTTTTGTTGTTCAGCAATTATGTCGTATAACGTGGTGACAAGAGTAACAACTGCTTCTGGACCTTGTTCATAAACTGCTAGGATTTCTTTGCGTTTCGTAATCAATCACCTCGTGCCTGGTAAAAACCAGGTTGAATTTCAGGGAGTGACTAAAATAGAGACATAGTATATTGTTTTTTGGTAAAATCAATATCAAGCACTGATGGAATGGTGTTGAGTATTCTAAGTTTATATCAAAAACGCGAGGATGGCTGAATAGTTACGAAAAAACTAGAGTTTACAAAAAGTTTTGGATCAACCCATTTAAAGTAATAAAATTTTTAGAGCTCGGTTTTTTCACGTTACCTATATCCCCGACTTGTTATGCGAGGGATTTGATTTGAACACACAAATCCCATCTAAATCTTAATTTTTACCTTCCTTGTCAGGATGTTAGATATTGAAGAATTACAAATGTACCTTTAATGTCAGGTATAAGCAGTTACACTTCACAAGCGTACATAATTTGACATTCTTGAATGAAATGTTAAAGATAAGGTGATAAGGTGATAAGATGAAGATCTTAATTGCATGTGAGTTATCAGCAACCATAAGAGAAGCAATGCTCATGAGAGGGAAAGGGTGGAAGGGTGGGAATAGGTAGTTTCTGTTGTTTCATGATGGAAATAATATTTTCCACACAAATAATATATATATGATTATTCGCTTTTAAGATAGACGATTTATACCGAGTTAAGTTCTTTTTTGTTACCAGGTTGTATATCAAAATAAATTAATAGTTTTAAAACATATTATCTATTACCGTACCATAAATAGTACGGTGAGGCAGTGAATCAGAAGGTAGAACGCCATTGGGTGTGAAAGCCCATAAATATTCAAAGTTTATTTGGCATTTGTAAATCCTTTAGATCGACCTCAGACATTGGGACAGGGTCGCCCAATGATTGCATGATGAGGTCGGCAATTCGATCCCTGATCACTGCCATTAAATTACTATCCTACTATTTATTTTCAATCCGCTTTGGCTTTATTTTTCCATCCATCTCTATATTCCTTGATTATTTCTTCGAATTTCAAATATATGTGTTGCCATTTTGTAGTACGAATAATTGGCTGTGCGATATAGCCACAACACCCCGTTGCCATATTTTTCTTCGTTACCTATATCCCCTACTTGTTATGCGAGAGATTAGATTTGAACCTACAAATCTATCTAAGTCTTAATATCAACCTTCCTTGTTTAGATGTAGAAGAATTACAAATGTACATATTTTGACAAATTACACATAAATGTCAGTATTAGGGGGAATGACAATGAATAACAAATATGGATTTGCGGGACTTGATTTTGAACCACATGGTATCTTTCCAGTGTTTAATGGAAACTGGTAACTTGCAAGTAGGTGGATTGAAAGGTGGTATCTTGGTATGACTTGGTATTATGACATTGCGTGGGTACACGAACTCCAATAATTCACATTCCTTCATAAAAGCGACATCATAAGGATTTTACGAAATACACATAAAGAATAGCGTTATTATATAATCCATGATTGAATATTCTGATGTTTATGAAAATTATCCACATGTTGAGAAATGGTTCCCTCAAAAATGGATGGAATCTGAAATTGAAAAAAATAAGCATTTGCTCATAAAGCAACTAATTCTTGATGATAAACAATCATTCAAGTTCTTAGATAATCTTGAAGATTGTTTGGAACTCGTGAACGAGGAAATGAGCAAACATAAGACCCATTTCCGAACACTACAGAATACAGATCAATTCAATAGCACATTCGCCGAACTAAAAGTTGGTCGTTTTTTTAAAAATATGGGTTTTAACATTGAATTTGAGCCTTCTCTTAAAAATGGAAAAAAAGCTGATCTAAAAACAGTTCTAAATGATGAAGAATTGTATATAGAAGTTTCAACCAGAAAAGGAATTCCAAAAGGTGAAGTTGTTGAAAACAATCCTTTTGAAATAACAACTATCAAAAAAAGAGAGCCTATAGCGTTCAAAGATAAGATACTAGAAGAAGGTGAACAGTTATTTAAAAACAAACCAGGTATTGTGGCCCTTTATTTACATCCATCCTCTGCACCTGAAAAAAGAAATGTTATACGTGCTTTTGGGTTTGACTTTGTATGGGATAAAGAAAAAGGTATAATTGAATATGGGGAAAGGCACGAAACTCCCATGATTTCGGCTCTCTTGATAATTATTGATCATGCTGATGATTTCACATTGTGCTTGAACCCTAAAGCAGCTAATCCTCTACCAAGTGGCATAATAAAAAAGCTTGGGGAAAATAACGTAGAAATAATAGATCCTGAAATTATAATCTAAACAATTAATTGCCTTGCCTATATCCCCTGCTTGCCATGGGAGGGATTTGATTTGAACCCACAAATCCCATCATGTCTTAATCTTAACATTCCTAATGCGGAAATGTCAGATATAAGGAACAAAAGCAAGGGGGTTATTTTTAGCTATATCTTTTCTATTTTTGTCATTATCTGTTTAATGTCTTACATTTCTTCATTTTGTCTATTCTAACCTTATCATTTCTGGTGCAACTACTGGAAAGAATCTGTACCAATGGTACTATTCATCAAAATAACAACTATGGTGATTGCTATCGATTATAAAAGTAACCGGAAAACTTTTTGCGTTTGCCTCCGGCAACGATTGCGGCACAAAGTGCCGCATGTGGCTTTTTTACCCAGTTCCCTTAGGTACACCTTTAAGAACTTTGCCTAACTATTGAGACATTCAGCTCAAGATCGCTCAAATTTATATAAAGATCGATCACTTTGCGATATATTGATGTACTTATAAAAGATATTCATTCTAATGAAGCATATTGGAATCATCATTACGGACCAGAGCGATCCAACGGCTCAGGCATTTCAGAAGGCTTGTGTGTCGAACGACATAAGACCCCACATGATCGACCTTCGGCAAAGGAACGTCACCGTTGGAGAAAGTCTAAGCTCACAGATCACAGATATTGACATTCAACAACTGGATGCGATAATAGTAAGGGATGTTGGAGCAGGGGCTTTTGATGGGGTTTCGTTCCGTTTCGATGTACTAAGGCAGCTGGAACACGAAGGTGTGCTGATAGTAAATTCCCCGGCATCGATACAGAGCGCTGCCAACAAGTATTATGCATCCAGCCTCATAGCAAAGGCAGGACTACCCATTCCCAAAACAATGGTATTTCAGGACACAGGAGATGCATTGGAGATCCTTGACACCATGGAAGATGCGGTAATCAAGCCTATTTTCGGATATAAGGGGAAAGACATTGTTCGAATAAAGAATGGTGCGATCATCAACAATGATGGAACGATAAATGACTCCGACCTGGAAGGAACAATAGATGCGATCCTTGAGCAGAGAGGAATGCTCCATATACAGAAATATATTGTCAATCCGGGAAGGGACATACGTGCATTCGTAGTCAATGGAAAAGTGATAGCAGCAATATACAGAACTGCACCGGAAGGTGCATGGATCAATAATCTGAGCCAGGGTGGCAATGAGTCCCGCTGCGAACTGTCATCGTATCAGAAGGAACTTTGCATAAAGGCTTCAAGATCAATAGGCACATACTTTGCAGGAGTCGATCTGATAGAGGATATGAATGGAGACAGTGACAAAAGCTTGATACTGGAAATCAATGCTACACCTTCTGTGGCAGGGATTTATAAAGCATGGGGAATTAATGCTGCAGAATATATAGTCAAAGATGTAAGCAGCGAGTTATAATAATGAATATATAATACTCGTTATTCACCGGAGAACTTTCAGATGGCAGAATATAAGCAGTGTATCATTATCAGGGATGACCTGAAACTTTCAAAGGGAAAGCTTGCAGTACAGGTAGCTCATGCTGCTGTATCTGCTGCAGAGTGGGCAAGCAGATCAGATATTGAGAACTGGAAAGAAGGCGGACAAAAAAAAGTAGTATTGCGTGTCGAGAAACTTCAGGACCTTTTCGAACTTAAAGAAAAGGCAAGACGAGAAGGATTATCTACCGCACTGATAACGGATGCAGGACTTACTGAGATAGCTCCCGGAACAGTTACCGTTTTGGGCATAGGTCCTGCCAGAGCGGACTACATCGACAAGGTCACAGGTAACCTTAAACTGGTTTAAGAAAGAGGCTATAGAATGAGATATGTTAGGTCATTGCTGACAACATTGGTTACTATAATGGTAGTTCTAATTGTTGCAATGTTCCTGACATTCGCTTCGACTATAGATGTCGCAGATGTAAAGGATCTGCCGATAAACAATTTGTTTTCAGGTAATAGCAAAGACATTCTGGAGAACGGTGAACTGACCATCCCAAAAGTGTATGGAGAACAAATTACGCCAATAGCGATCAAGCCGCATTCAAGCTCAACGTTTTCACCGGGTTACGAAATATCGACATCTTACCAGCATGCCGGACTTTACAAAGGAACTACAGGGGTATTGGATATCACGGTTGAGAATACTGGACAAACTACTCTTTTCATATACAAATACGGTATAGAGCCCTACGACGGAAGTTTCAGGGGTTATGACACCGGACAAACCATCGAACCGGGAGATGAACAACATATAGGATTAATTTCCATTGAGGTTCCATCGAATACAGACAACGTTGAGATGAAGATCGGATTGGGAATTCTTGCCAAAGGAAGCTCAGGTACATGGTACGATTACGGAACTGAGTTCCTCGATGAAATCGTGATCGATACCGAACCTGTCCCAACAACTACCGAGTTAGAATACTTTTACAATACAGAACCATTCTTTACGGCTACCAATGACAAGATCGACCCACGCAACGAGGACGTTCGGGCAGTTGCTGCATCTGGCATTGCCATGTATCCGGGAGAATATAATGTTTACCAGCTCTGTGCTTTGTTCGATTATGTAAAGAACGATATCAAATACATGAGCGATCCAAGGGGAAATGATTACTGGGCAACTCCAAATGAAACTCTAAAAGTTAAGGCTGGTGACTGTGATGATTCGGCAATTCTCCTTTCATCCCTTATTGAAGCCATTGGAGGTACAAGCCGGTTATATATCACCGACACCCATGTCTTTGCCACTGCATATATAGGAAAAGGTGAAGAAGCCTCGAAGATAACCGATGCTGTGAAAGATAAGTATGGTGGTGTACCTGTCTATTATACGACCGATGAATATGGTTCATGGCTTATAATGGACACAACATCAGGACTTTATGCAGGCGACATTTCTGCAGATGCTACACCTTCCGCAAATGGCTGGAAGTTCACTGATACTGAAGAAGTAATTATCATCGACATAGTCCCCAAATAAAGGAGAGACACATGAATAACGTTCCAAATGTAGAAAAAAAGATAGGCATTGACCTATACACAACTAAAACTCCAGGCATTGGAGGTACACTGCGCCAACAGACCGAGGACTTCGGGGTCATAGAGATCACGAACAGGGAAGAGGGTGCCGAAGGAAAATATCTGATAGTAGAACTTACAAAGCGTAACTGGGAAACCCACCACCTTATCAGGGACCTGACACGGATATTAAGGATCAGCCAGAAACGCATTGGGTTTGCAGGTACCAAGGATAAGAGAGCTGTGACAACACAGAAGATCAGTATCTATGACGTAGATGAGGAAGAAGTACAAAATGTCCATCTTAAAGATACAGAGTTGAAGATACTGGGCCGCTCAAATAAGGGTCTGGAACTTGGAGATTTAACCGGAAATGAGTTCATCATCACGGTAAGAGATATCGACATCGATGAGAATGAGCTTGAGAGCAGGCTTTCCCAGACCACAGCATCCATTAAGGAACAGGGCGGCGTACCTAACTTTTTCGGCATACAGCGGTTCGGAGCATTAAGACCCATAACGCATGTGGTAGGCGAATCAATTGTAAGAAATGATATTGAAAAAGCGGCACTGGCATATATTGCAGCATCATATCCCGATGAACCTGAAGATACACAACAAGTACGCGACCGCGTGTTCGAAACAAGGAACTACATCGAAGGGCTGAAAGAATATCCCCTGCAATTAAGGTATGAACGTGCCATGATGCATCACCTTGTCTCCAGCCCTGAAGACTATGCAGGTTCTTTTGAGACACTCCCGGCAAACATCAGGAAGATGTTCGTCCATGCTTACCAGTCGTACATATATAACACCATAATATGTGCCAGGATAAAGAAGGGATTGCCTTTGAACCGCGCTGTTGTGGGAGATATCGTCTGTTTTAAGAACAAGGCAGGACTGCCTGATAACTCCCGTAATGAAAGGGTCACAGAAGACAATATCGATGGCATGAACAATCTTGTCAGAAGGAACCGGGCCTTTATCACAGCACCTCTAATAGGACATAGCTCAGAACTTGCATCCGGAGTTCCCGGAGAGATAGAGAGAGAGGTCATTGAGGAGTTGAACGTGCCCATCGAAGGTTTCAAGGTGCCTTCCATGGAAGAGCTGAGCTCAAAGGGATTGAGACGAGAGATATTGTTATCAGCGGATCCGAAATACACCATCGGAGAGGATGAACTCAACGAAGGGAAATACAAGGTGACACTTGATTTCAGCCTCCCAAAAGGCAGTTACGCCACAACTATACTGAGAGAATATATGAAGGTCGAACCTTTGAAGATGAGCTGAGCTTTAGCAAGAATAAATTAAGAGCATTTAGAGAAGACAGAGATATACAGAAATAAATAGAATTGTAACACTGATCAAAAGGTGTTACAAATAAGAATATGAAAGGAAGAAAGATCGCTTACTGATCTTTCTTATCTTTGCTCTTTTTAAGCATTGCATCCATAAAGGCCTTGAAGGGTGGGGAAGGCCTGCCAGGTCGGGATTTGAACTCCGGGTGGAATTGGGATGCGAAGTAGAAATCATTTGAAGGGACTTCTGCAATTTCCATCCTGTTCTTGTTCTTTCCGGAAAAGATCATTCCAGATTCTTCGATCCGGTCCACATAGTTAGGGTTTACTTCATACCTATGCCTATGGCGCTCAGTAATGACCGATTCACCGTATATGGATTCAGCAAGAGAACCCTCCTTAAGAGTGGCCTCATAATCACCAAGACGCATGGTAGCTCCCATATCCACTACATCCTCCTGTTCAGGCAACAGATCGATGACCGGATAAGGGGTGTTCTCATCGAACTCACTGCTATTTGCACCTTCGAGCCCAGCGACATTCCTTGCAAACTCTATGACAGCAAGCTGCATACCCAGACAAAGTCCAAGATATGGGATGTTGTTCTCACGGGCATATCTGATCGCGAGCATCTTTCCTTCGGTCCCACGTTCACCAAATCCTCCGGGAACGAGAATTCCGTCAAACCCACTCAATTTTTCGACCTCATTGGAATCGTCATCGAACGCTTCAGCATCGAACCATGTTATATCGAAATTACAACCGGTTTCAATAGCTCCGTGTTTGAGGGATTCCACAATACTGATATATGAATCCTCGAGGTGTGTGTATTTACCGACAATTGCCACATTCACTTTGCCCGTGCAATTGTTCATCCTCACGACCATTTCTTTCCAGCTGGTATCCTCGACCTCAAGTTTGGATTCGAGGAGGAGCTTCTTTAGGAGGAAATTGCTCAGACCCTCATTTTCAAGCTGGAGCGGTACTTCATAAATGTCGGCGGAGTCATGTGCACTAATGACCGCCTCGACAGGCACATCACAGAAAAGAGCGATCTTGGACCGGGTACTTTCCGTAAGTGCTTTTTTGCATCTTGCAACAATTACATGCGGAGTCAGACCCAGTTCCCTTAGTTCTTTAACAGAATGCTGTGTTGGCTTTGTTTTTTGATCCCCTTGAGAGTCAATGGGCACCAGAGTCACATGAAGGAATGCAATATTCTCAGGTGCTTCTTCCCGGTACATCTGCCTTACTGCTTCAAGGAAAGGCATACTTTCAATATCACCGACAGTTCCACCTACTTCAATGAGACAGACATCAGCACCACTTTTAGCAGCGATCCTCCTAATACGACCCTTGATCTCGTTCGTTATATGAGGGATGATTTGTACGGTCTTACCCAGGTATTCACCTTTTCGTTCCTTGTCAATGACCGTCTGATAGATCTTTCCAGTAGTTAGGTTGTGGTCCCTTGTGAGTTCAGTATCAAGGAACCTTTCATAATTACCCAGATCAAGATCGACCTCGCCCCCGTCTTTAAGGACATAGACCTCACCGTGCTGGTAAGGACTCATTGTACCTGCATCAATATTGATGTAGGGGTCGATCTTTATTGCTGTTACCTTATAACCTTTGTTTTTCAGATTCCTGCCGACTGAAGCCGTTGTGATCCCTTTTCCAAGACCACTCATGACACCGCCGGTAACTATGATATATTTCATATGGACTCAACTACCTCAATTACTTTTTCAACGTTGAAAGTTTGATGAACAGATATGCCATCAGTGAAGTGAACAATATAGATAATGCTATGGCGGGATAAAAGCCGATATTAATGCTGTAACTCGTATCGCCTGAAGGTAATGAACGTATCAACATGTAGATAAGAGCTACGATAACAATGGATGACAATACAACGATGATATGTTTTATATTAATTGACTGGTCAAAAGATGAAAGGAGCGTTGAAAACCTGTCTGAGAACTGCATATTGAGATCGTTCTTCCTTTGAACAGGAATTGCCTTCGAGGGTAACGAGAGACTTTCATCGATGTCAATTGGAGCAAGACCATCACCGGACCCTGCACCACCTATTCTCACAGAAAAGCTTTCGGTCTTTGAACCATAGCCAACAGTTACAGACACTTTGCCTTTGTTCACCAGGCGACCATCAAAGGGTATCCTTGCAATGACCGGAATATATTCTTCGTGTGAAACGTAAGGGTTGTCTTCAAGAAATGTCAGATTGTCATAGAAATCGTCACTTGCAGACAGATGAACATGTGTTGGGGTGCCATAGTTGATTATCACGATCTCAAAACTTTGTTCTCCACCAGGAGACAGGGGTATATCCAATATATCTGTTTCAAATTCAATGGAATTAACACCAAGACGGTTAATGTGTACCTGCTGCAAGAATTCAACCTCAGTTTATATTATTCCCGCAATTCTGGAGGGAGCATGTTAGGAATCCCATCCGTGATCGGGTAATATTCATTACATTTTGAACAATAAAGAGTTCCTGAAATAATCTCTTTTTCATCTTCTTTGGTAATATTCAGAACAAGGTCGCCTTTGCATATAGGGCACGCCAAAATATCCATGAGATCTTTCTTCATTTAATTTCACCAGACGAAAAAGCATTGCAATTCATATCAAGGTTTTGGTTTTAGACGGTCCTTTATGATACTACCGAATACACTTGCAATAAGTAGAACGCATGGTAGATA
Source organism: Methanococcoides seepicolus (assembly GCF_023684405.1). Taxonomy (GTDB): domain Archaea; phylum Halobacteriota; class Methanosarcinia; order Methanosarcinales; family Methanosarcinaceae; genus Methanococcoides; species Methanococcoides seepicolus. The sequence continues at coordinate 9,713 of NZ_JAGSOI010000011.1, forward strand.
AACTTAATTTACATCTTCTATAATCATACATATATGTTCGATCTGTTCACCCGGGTTCTTGATTTTGCATTCCCCGTCATAATTACAATTTTCATTGGCCTTTTCGGGACAGGTGTTCTAATTGAGATGGGACTCATGCAAAAGCTTTCACGGTTCACAGAACCCATTTTCAAACATACCCATCTTCCACAGGCATGTGCATCCGCATTCATGGTATCCCTCGGATCCACAGTGGCTGCAAATAGCATGGTCATGAAAGTAAAGGACGAGGGGTTTATTGATGATCGCGAAATGATGTTATGTGCTATTTTGAACAGCACACCAGCTTATATAAGAGAGATATTGACCTACCAGATCCCGATAGTCCTTCCTGCACTTGGCCCTATTGTGGGGGGATTCTACGTGATGGTATTCATTATAAGTGCGGTCGTGAAAGTTAGTGTGGTCATAATTCTGAGCAGGATCTGGTTCAAGGAACATAACGGTGCATTAATAGAACCCGAAACGATAGAGAGACCAAAATTAAAAGAGGCTATTCGAAAAGCATTCAACAGACAAAAGAGGCTTTTCACTAAAATAGCCATCATTTACCTTACGATGACCACGCTTGTCTTCGCTTTGAGGGAAAGAGGTGCTTTCGAGACATTCAACGTATTGCCACTGGCAGATATATTTGGAATCCCGGCAGAGAGCATAATTCCCCTTACGACCTATATGGCAAGCCCTATCATTGGAATATCGTTACTGGGACCACTGATAAGTGACGGTGGGATAACATATCTTCAGGCAATGATAGTGCTCATGCTTGGAAGTATGTTCATGCTACCCATACTAAGCATCAGGTCGATCCTCCCACGTTATGTATCCATATTCGGACCTAAGGTCGGTTTTAGGATAGTGGCGTTCTCCACAGGAATGAGCATGGCGATAAGGTTCATCATTTTGATAATACTATTATCAATAGCGAAAATGCAATGAGATAAAAAAGAAAAAAAAGGAAAGGTCAGTATTATTACTGACCTTCAGTGATGTTCACCACACAGTTCATCCTTTTTCTCAAAGGACTCACTGGATTCTTCAAGGCATTTCAGGCATATCTTTCTGGTTTTAACAATAGACCCTTTTGAAAATGAGGGGACGTTTACCCCTACATCTTGCAACTGGGTCTTTGTACCACAAAGATCACATTTTCCAAATGTGCCTGCAGCCACTTTTTCACTAGATTCGTCATAGGCCTTTTTAGCAGCAGCCAGACAGCCGCCACAAAGACCTTTCCATACACCTTCAGGGTAGGATTGCTCAAACCTTGGTGAGAATACCCTTACAGGACATACGGTTGGAATCGATACTCCGCAAAGATCACAATCTGCCATATCTTATTCCTCCATTAGATCAATACACTTGCGGCTTCCATTGCCATGCTTACGAAAGGCTCTGGCCAGATACCTATTACCAATACACCTGCAACTGCAAGAAGCAGTGCAATGACGTATGGAAGTGGTTCTGAGACCCTATCTCCATCAGTTGGTTTTGCATACATGTACCTGACAACCCTTGCATAGTAGTACAGTGAAAGTGCGCTGTTAAGAATAGCGATCACTGCGAGCCATACAAGACCTGACTGGATGGTTGATGAGAACAAGATGAACTTGCTCATGTAACCTGCTGTTGGTGGGATACCGGACAGTGCGAATACGAACACGGTCATACTGAGAGCAGTTATTGGCATTCTCCTGCCAAGACCCTTGAAGTTGTCAAGATGGTCAGCATTTAGAATGTCCTTGTTCTCTGATGTGACCATGTAGACCACAGCTGCTGTTGCAATGAAAGCTCCTGCTTTCATGAAACCGTGTGATAATGCATAGAGGATACCACCAGTTAATGCCATAGGGGTCATGACCACAAATGCCATTGTGATGTATCCTGCCTGTGCAAGAGACGAGTAAGCAAGCATGCGTTTTACACTTGTCTGGGACAGAGCAACGATGTTACCATAGGTCATTGTCAGGACTGCGAGGATAGCAAAAGCGATCTGCCAGTCTGCCTGAAGGGCAATGAGAGCTCCTATGAAAACTTTGAAAGCTGCGATGATACCCATCTTCTTGGAACCTGCTGCCAGAAGCGCAGACACAAGGGAAGGTGCTCCCTGATAGGTGTCAGGTGCCCACATGTGGAATGGCACAAGAGCTATCTTGAAACCGAATCCTGCGATCAGCAGTACAAGGGAAAGAATTCCCATTGGGCTGTTAAGCAGAAGATCGATGTTCTGAGCAATTCCCTCAATGTTGGTAGTGCCAGTTGCACCATAGACATATCCGATACCAAGCAGCAACAGAGCAGCTGAAAGGGAACCTATGATGAAGTACTTCATTGAAGCTTCAATGGAAGCAGGGTTCTTTTTCTCGAAACCTGCAAGACCATAGGTTGCAAGACTTGCCAGTTCGAATGCAACGAACAGAACCATAAGGTCATTCGCAGATGCTACCATCATCATACCGATGGTCGCGAAGAGCACCAGTACATAGTATTCATCTGCATGGTCGTTGCCATCAGTGTATTTTACGGATGCAATACACACAAGGGTCGTAACTGTAAGGAACACTATCTTAAAGAACTGAGATAGTGCATCAATGCTCAGTGAGTTCGAAAACATCACTGCTGTGGTACCAAAGCTGCTGATGGTCAGCAGCATGGCGACGACGCAACCAAGTATTGCTATGTATCCGACTATTTTCTTAGACTGGGCTGACAGGAAAAGACCTGCCAAAAGCACGATCAAGCCTGTTACCAGAATTGTGATCTCAGGTGCAAGTAACATTAGATTCACCATTGCTTACACCCCCATTACAGCCATTAGGCTGACAATATGTTCTGAATTCGTTATCATCATATCCAGCACCGGGCTTGGGTGCCATCCGAAGTACACTACGAGCAGAGCAATAACTCCCATGGAGAACGCCTGATAGGACGAGATATCCACGATATCCCCAAGCTTTTCATTGAAAGTACCAAACATTGCCCTTTGCAATGCCCACAGGTGATATGCTGCTGTAATAACAATAGCCAGCAGAGCGATTATCACGTAAATAGGCATGTTAATGAAACTGAATGTCAACACGAGGAACTCTGCGATAAAACCGGTAAGTCCCGGCAATCCAAGTGAAGCCATGAAACCAAGTACCATGATCACTGTGAGCTTAGGCATCTTCTGTGCAAGACCACCGAGATTATTGATGATACTTGTACCAGTTTTGGTCTGGATCACACCACATGACATGAACATAATGCTCATGATCAAACCGTGTGAGAACTGCTGGAACATTGCACCGGATATTGAAAGGCTCACAAGGCCAGCAGCACCAAGGGTTACGTATCCCATGTGGCTGATACTGGAATATGCGATCATTCTCTTAAGGTCCTTCTGTGCGAGTGCAAGGAATGCACCGTAAATAATGCTTATTGCACCAAGAGCTCCCATGATAGTTATCATAAGGCTTGGAGTTGCTGTGAATGGCAACATTGGAAGCATTACCCTGAACAATCCATATCCACCGATCTTGAGCAATATAAAGAGCACACTGCCTGCGGTAGGTGCTTCAGAATATGCATCCGGTAACCAGGAATGGAATGGTACTACAGGTGTCTTCACAATGAAACCGAACAGCAATGCAAGGAAGATCGCATCCCTGGCAATTTCGGATTCCAAGAACTGGAACTGACCTATAAGGTAAGCCATATCCATATTTGGAACTCCGTTAAGAGACCATGCATTGTAGTACAATCCAAAGATACCCAACAGCATCACAAGAGATGCTACGTGAGTGTAGATGAAGAACTTGATAGCTGCATGTTTCTTGTTGGCTCCTCCCCATATATTGACCATGAAGAACAATGGTACAAGGGTAAGCTCCCAGAATACGTAGAACAGGAAGAAGTCCAGTGATACGAAAACACCGATGACTGCACCCTGCATTGCAAGAATTAGAGCATAGAACCTGTTAGGTGCTGCTCTGACATCATTCCAGGTGTAGATGATCAACAGTGGAATGACTATTGCATTGAGCAATATAAGAGGCATAGAAACACCATCGACACCAAGGTGATAGGTGATACCCAATGAAGGGATCCAGTTAGCCGCTTCTTCGAACTGCATTGCTGCAGATGTACTATCGAATGAGAAGTACATGTACATTGTCAGGACCAGGGTAATAAGAGTACCCACTAGTGCGGATATCCTTGCCTGCTCCTTTGTTTTTGTAAAGAATGTTACGGCTGAGAACAAAATTGGGATCAGCACGATCAAAGATAATATTGGTAACATTAGAAGACCTCCATGATCAGCTTGACCAATATTACCAGTAGTCCGACTCCTGCAACAACTGCTGCTGCATAATCCTGTATAACTCCGGTCTGGAATTTCCTGAGGGAGTCTCCTGCCTCAATAAGGAAGGTACTGGTTCCGTTGACAAGCCAATCCAGCATCTTGTCTGAATAGAAGCTTGCAAGTGCAAGACCTTCATAGATGATCTTTACGGAAAAGATCTCAACAAATATCTGATGCTGATAATATCTGTTATAGAGCAACTTGTAAACAGGATTTTCACTTGATACGATTCTGCTCATGTCAATGACCCTCTTGTTGTAGATCAGATAAGCGATCACAAGACCTGCAACTGCCACGATCAGAGGCATCCAGAGGATAAGAAGTGGTTCGTGCCCATGAGGTCCAAGATGATAGCCACCGAGTTCTGCAAGTGCATTCATATCAAGATGTTCAAAGTTCGATTCAATGAACGTCATGAACTTACCTCTGGTAAGTGCACCGAAGATCACTGCGAAGACACCAAGTGTTGCCAATGGAATTGTCATGGATGATGGGGACTCGTGTCCACCATAATCACTCCTTGGTTTTCCTGTAAAGGTCATGAAGATCAACCTGAAGATATACAGGGATGTCAGGAATGCAGCTGAGATAGCGAACAGGTATGGGATCCAGTTACCGGTCTGTGTTGCGAACACGTATGCGCCTTCGATTATCGGATCCTTACTGAGGAAACCACTGAAACCAATGCTGGTGCCAGGAATACCAAAACCTGCCAATGCAAGTGCTGCTGCAGTCATTGTAGCGAATGTTATAGGCATTACTTTACCTACACCACCGAGCTGCCTCATGTCATGTGTACCTACAGCGTGAATAACACTTCCTGCACAGAGGAAGAGCAATGCCTTGAAGAATGCATGGTTGATGAGGTGGAACATTGAAACTCCAACAGCCTCTGCACCAATAACTGCACCAAGACCAAGACCAAGCACCATGTAACCAAGCTGGCTGATAGTCGAGAAAGCAAGAACTCTCTTAAGATCGTTCATCACTATACCCATTGTTGCTGCGAACAGTGCAGTGAAAGCACCGAGCATTGCAACGACCATCAAAGTACCAGGTGCTGCAAGGAACATTGGGAACGTACGTGCTACAAGATAGACACCGGCTGTAACCATTGTTGCTGCGTGGATAAGTGCTGAAACGGTAGTTGGACCTTCCATTGCATCAGGAAGCCACACATGTAGTGGGAACTGACCTGACTTACCAACCGCACCACCGAAGAACAACAGTGTTACAAGGGTCAAATGACTTACTTCCATACCAAGGATCGTTGAGTTGATCGCAACGAGGTCAGGTATGAACTTGAATATCTCTTCGAACTGAAGGAGATAGACGCCTTCTGGAAGCTTGCCTTCGAGTATTGCGAATATGTCTGCGAAAAGCAAAACGATACCTGCAAGGAACATGACATCTCCGATCCTGGTGGTCAAGAATGCCTTCTTTGCTGCTGAAGCAGCTCCAGGCTTGTGGAACCAGAATCCGATAAGCAAGTATGAGCTAAGGCCAACAAGTTCCCAGCAAACGAAAAGCTGAAGAATGTTGTCTGAAAGGATCAGACCAAGCATTGCTGCTGTGAAGAGTGCGGTCTCTGCAAAGTAACGTGGCTTTGCAGGGTCATGTGACATGTAACCCACAGCATAGATGTGGATAAGCAAGCTCACAAAAGAGACCATTGAAAGCATTACCGCTGCAAGCGGGTCGATCAATATTCCGAGATTGAGTATTGCAAACCAGTGAACAGATTGTGTTACAACATGTCCGGGGTTAGCTAACAGACCTGCTGTGATAGAAAGAGAGATCACACAGGATATCGCTATTGCAATGATCGGAATAATTGCACCACCGGATGGTAACTTCTTCCCAAGGAAGAAAGTCAGCACAAAGGCGAGTGCAGGGAGTAGTGGTATTAAAAATGCAAGATTTTCCATTGCCATTTTTACCACCTCAATATGTTAAGTTTATCGACATCGATCATATCTCGCATCCTGTAAATTGACATGAGTATTGCAAATCCGATAGCTGCTTCTGCTGCAGCAATTGCAATGGAGAACAGAGCAAATACCTGTCCTGTCATATCGTCATTGTAACTTGAGAAGGCAACAAGGTTAATGTTTGCGGAGTTTAGCATAAGTTCCACGCACATCAGCATCCTGATACCGTTCTTATGTGTCATCAAACCATAGAGTCCTATGGAGAACACGATAGCTGAAAGAGCCAGATACCAATTCAATGGGATCATCAGTTATCATCTCCTTTTGCCATGTATATTGCACCGATCAATGAAGAGAGCAATACTATGGAAAGTATCTCAAATGGAATCACAAAGTCTGTGAATATCAATACACCCAGCGCTTTGATGTTACTTTGGTCAGCAATATTCTGAGGAAGCTGATCCACCGTTGTCCACCCGGTACCATATAATGATACAAAGATCACCGCAAGGAACAGAGCCGCGATGGTTAACCTGAACATCGTATCAAGGACCCCTCTCAAAGAAGGTGCCTCTATGTCCAGCAACTTTACGATCTGTTTCTTAGGATGGAACTGGTGAATGAATGAATCCAGAATTGTTGGACGATCATTAGTCATTGTTCTCACGCCCCATTGTTTTCTTAGTCAGCATCACTGCGAACAGTATAAGAACTCCAATTGCTCCTACATACACAAGGATCTGGACAACACCCAAAAACTGTGCATTCAGCATTATGTAAACAGCGGCTACTGTGAACATAGAGATGATCAGTGCAAGTGCTGCACGGACTATATCCCTTGTTACTACTGAAAGGATCGCAAATGAGATCAGTACAAGAGCAACGATCAAGAAAATGATGCCTTCGATTATACCTACCATTTCACTCACCATTCTCCCCTACCGGAGTTTCACGTGCTAACATGTCCGGAGTGTACAATAATTCTTCATGGGTCAATCTGATCACACCAGTTGTGTAGACCTTTGTGCTTGAAAGCGCATCTTTTGGACACTGATCGATACAAAGACCACAGAACATACAGTGGCTAATATCGATAGCAGGGAACCATCTTGTTTTGTCACTGCCTTTGCTGACCCTTGCCCTTACGATCTTGATCGCACTGTTGGGGCAGGTGTTTGCGCAAATACCACAGCCTATACATTTACTTTTATCAAGTTTTTGAAGCCCTCTGAACCTGTCAGGTAATTCGGTGGGCACCTCAGGATACCTTCTGGTAATAGGGGGCTTGTAGATATTCTTAACAGCTCTAACAATATTTTTCAATACCATGGTATCACATTCCCAGGTAAATACCCAGCATTATTGCCCATCCGAGGTTCAATAATGAAAGTGGGAGAAGTCTTTTCCAGCTCAGGTCAACAACCTGATCGATCCTGAACCTTGGAACAGCCCATCTAAGCATGATGATGGTCAGTATAACAAGAGCAACCTTCAACAGATAGAATAATGTTGGAAGGAAAAATCCAAGTATCGTGACATTTGTCAGGAATGAAGGGAGGTTCCAGCCACCGAGGAACAACAATACAACAAGCATTGAACCAAGGATCAGGTGGATATATTCAGCAAAGAAACCAAGGCCGAATCTCATACCAGTATATTCTGTGATCCATCCTGCGACCAGTTCTTCTTCAGATTCGTTCTGATCGAACGGAAGACGACCCATATCGGCCATCAATGCAATAAAGAACACGATGAATCCGAGAGGTTGAAGGAATATGAACCAGATAGGGCTCTGTGCCTGTGCTATCTCAATAATGTTCAATGAACCTACCATTACAGCCACACTGACTATAGTGATACCGAGTGGAACTTCATATCCGATCATCCTTGCAAAGTTCCTGAAAGCACCAAGAAGTGAATACTTGTTGTTGGAACTGTATGCATACATGAAAGCACCGATAATAGAGATCGAAGACACTGCTTCAATATAAAGAATACTTATATCCATCTCAGTACCCACGATCGGGTACTCGACACCGTTGACAAAAACTGCACCGAATGGAATTGCGACAAGCATCATGAACACTGAGCCCATGAGCACGATCGGTGCTGATACGAACAGTAAGCGATCTGCTTTCGATGGGATCAGATCTTCTTTGGTCATCAGCTTGATAGCATCGGCTACAAGCTGGAATATACCAAATGGACCTACATATTTAGGACCAAGCCTGAACTGAATATCGCCTGATAGTTTACGTTCGAACCAGACAACTAACATGGCACCGCCGAAGACCACACCGATCAGACAAAGACCGAGCAGAGTGCGAACCCAGGGATTGAAAAGAATATCTATAACTTCTGAAGACATCATGATCACCTGTCCGCCTCACTTGTACATCCGTCCATACTACCTGCAATTGCAGCCACATCAGCAAGAGTAGTGCCTTTTATCAGTGGAGGCAATGCCTGCATTGTTGGATATACCGGTCCCCTTATCTTTACACGATATGGTTTGTCAGAACCATCTGATACCATATAGAATCCCATTTCTCCACGCGGATCTTCTACCCTGTGGAAAACATCTCCTTCAGGAACTCTCATCACAGGGGTCCTTACACCGTATGATGAATCCTCAAAGAAGAGAGGACCGTTTGGCATCTGATCAAGACATTGTTCGATTATGTACATGCTCTCAAGCATTTCTTCGAGCCTCACATTGATACGGGCTGCGATATCACCGTCAGTAGCTGTACATACTTTGAAATCAAGGTCCTTGTAAACAAGATAAGGCTCATCTTTCCTTATATCGAAAGCGACACCTGTTGCACGAAGTGCTGGTCCTGATAGCCCAAGGTCCCTTGCGGTCTTTGCTTCAAGAATACCGACACCGAAACAACGCTGTTTGTAGATCTCATCATGATTGAACAACCTTTCATAATCGGCGATCTGTTCCCTGAGACTTGCGAACACGGCTGCAGATCTTTCCTTGAATCCTTCAGGAAGATCGTCACGTACACCACCAAACCTGAGGAAGGTGTGTGTAATACGTGCTCCTGTCACCATGTCCATCAAAGAAAGAATATCTTCCCTCTCCTTGATCGTATACATGAACATTGATACGAAACCAATGAACGCGCCGAACTCACCCATTCCAAGAAGGTGGCTCTGTAATCTTGACAGTTCTTCAACAATAACCCTGATATACTGGGATCTTTCAGGAACTTCAATGTCTGCAAGTTTTTCAACAGCACCAACATAAGCCTCTTCGTTTGTCATTGCTGTAAGATAACAGATCCTGTCAACGATAGGTATGCCTTGAAGGTACGTTTTGTTTTCTAAGATCTTTTCAATACCCTTGTGAATAAATCCCAACTCGATATCAGCATCGACCACGGTTTCACCTTTAAGTTTCAGGTTTAACCTAAATGGTCCTGGTTGCATCGGATGTTGAGGTCCAAGGTGAACGATCATTTCTGATGGGCCAACTGTTTCATCCATATTTATACCCTCACACCAAATTTCTGGCAGTTCTGTTCGGGAAGCCTTCATAATCCTTTCTCAAAGGCCAATCTCCCATCAATTCATCTGGAAGGACCAGAGGTTTGAGGTAGGGATGATTGTTAAATTTAACACCGAACAGTTCGTATGTTTCTCTTTCATACCAATTTGCATTCCAATAAACAGGAACTATAGACTCGATCTCCGGAGCATCACGAGGAAGCTTAACTTTGATGGTCATTAGAACAGAGTGATCATATGAACCAATATGATAGACCACCACGATCTCGTTCCTTTTAGGATAATCTACAGCAGTCTCGCTTGAGAGATGATCAAATAAAAGTTCATCTTTCATGTACTGGCAGACTTCCACGATCTTTTCCGGTTCCAGATAAGCAGAGACCCTGATATCAGAATCCACTTTTGCATCCACGAGGGAGTCCTGGAACTTATTAACCAATGAATCAATAATGCTTTTTGCATCCATGTGATCACCTCAATAATCCGTCCCATGGTCCTTCTTGGCCATGATCTTCTTCTGAAGCTCAATGAATCCCTGAAGCAGGGCTTCCGGCCTTGGCGGACATCCTGGAATAAAAACATCTATAGGGAACATTTTATCGATGTTCTGCACTGTGCTGTAAGATTCATAGAAAGGACCACCACTAATAGAGCAGTCACCCATGCAAATTACCCACTTTGGTGCAGCCATCTGTTCCCAGAGCGTATTAAGAGCAGGAAGGTATTTCTTTGTCACATATCCACTAATGATCATGACATCTGCAGCCCTTGGGGAATTACGTGGTATAATACCGAACCTGTCAGTATCATAGTGTGCACAACCTGTAGCGATCATTTCCACACCACAACAACCCATTGGCTGGGTCAGGAACCACAGAGAGTTCTTCCTACCCCAGTTAATTACATCCTGGGCCTTTGTCTTTTTCAAGAATTCAGTGATAGCCATGGAAGTGGTGGTGATTACACCGGGGACCTCTTCCACATACTCCTCCTGATTCCCTACTGTTTCGTTATCGTTTAATTCATCCATTTAAGAGCACCCTTCTTCCATAAGTATGCATATCCGAACAACAGAACAAAAATGAAGATAAGCATCTCAACGATCGCTGTTACCATATCGACAGAGGTACCCTGATAGATCATTGCCCATGGGTACAGGAAAAGAACTTCGATATCGAACAGAACAAATGCTATCGCATAAAGATAATACTCAACATTGAACTGTATTCGCGCATCTCCTAACGGATCTGAACCACATTCATAGGTCGTGTATTTGTTAGGTGATTTGCTTCTGGGGCTTACCAACTTAACCATAGCCATCGTTGCCGGAGGCATCAGAAGCGAAACAACAAGAAACACAGCAACCGGAATGTAACTATTGATAATACTGCTACTATCGATTATTACTGACATTGAATCACCTGAAGATTAATAATCGTAGATATAGTATTCTCTATATAACTATTTCCAAAAAACACACATTCATAACAAAACATGACGAAATATTAACAGGAGAAGAATAGAAGGACTGTGCGGATTTTGAATAGAAATTTAGCAGAAAAACGCAGATTTAAACTTATTACAAGTACCAAAAGTACGTATTCAGTAAAATTTAAAAAAGTCAAAGAAAGCAGGATATACCTGCTTTACAAATATCAGATCATCTTTGGAGAGTAATACTTCTTGACCATTTCGCCACAATTGGAACAAGTTATCACAAGCCACTCACCCACTTCTTCAGTTTCATACATATCAAAGATTGAGGAATCACAGCTCGGACAAGTGTAATATTCCTTGAAATAATAATGATAGAACTGTGGCGTCTTCTCAAGCCAATCAAGCACCTCATGCATTCGTTCAAAATAACGCTGCTTTGAGGGCGTCTTAGTCTCATGAAGAGCATCATCTGCCCGTTCAGAAGCATCTACAGTATACTTGTGTGATTTAGAGAGGATCTTCTTGTAATCACTCACATATCGACTAGTGCTATCAAGATAGTGCAGATAGCCTTCATGCGCCTTCGGTTTTGTAGCATCACTCACCGTTTTCATGAAATACTCGCTCATCACATCTTCCATGATATCGGCACAGGAGGTACAGATATTATAGCCCTCATATTGCTTGAAATCCTGATCCTCCCCACAGATCACGCATTTTTCCATTTAAAAACCCCCTTTGGATCAGTTCATTTTACAAGAACAGGTTTCATAGCTTCCCTTGTGAACATGATAGGGAAGACATTCAATACCCCAAGCAGGTCCCCTGCCCTAACCTTCCCGGTCTCCTGTCCGAATACATAAGCATGATTGATGGTACGCGGACTTTCAACAAGGCAATTCCCTTCCTTTGAAGAGACCTTCAGAACGGAAGCGACTGCATGATAAGTGAACGCACATGGAATTGCAAGTGTGTCAGCATCCAATGTGACTTCCTTAATTGCGATCTTCTTATATTCGCCAGCACGAAGTTCCAGGTCCTCATCAGATATCACCATCTTCCACTTTGCGCGGGTGGCGATAGTAAATTCATAAGGCGCAGCCTTGAACTTCTTCGAAACCATTTCACCGTCTTTACGAGCTACTACTTGTATAGTTTCCGTGGACATGTATATCACCAAAGTATAATCTGACATATTACTATAAAAGGATTGTCATTATTGATAATGATAATTAGAGTACATTGCCAAATACAAAACAGACCAACAAAAAAACTATACGCCCACACATAATAGTACAATAAAGATAGAACGCATCAGTATTAATACATTGCTTATGTTACAGGACACACATAAGACAACATCAAAATATTGTATTACACTTCCATAAATTAGAACAAAATACTTTTACTATTAAGGAACTAAAAGAACTCCAACTCGAGGAAGATTCATGAAGATCAACGACAACTGTGTTGGATGCGGCCAATGTACAGCATTTTGTAAAATAGATGCAATCATCGTAAAAAGTAAGGCACACATCACCGATACATGTGTAAATTGTGGCGTATGTGCAACATATTGCCCCATGAAAGCGATTGAGGCAGATGAATGAAGGCCATCGTTATCGGATCCGGACTGGGAGGGTTGCTCAGCGCAGCCAAACTATCCGGAGCAGGTTATGAAGTAGAAGTGTTCGAACGCCTCGCAATGATCGGAGGAAGGTTCACGAACTTCAACATCAACGGTTATCAATTGACCACCGGCGCACTTCACATGCTACCCCATGGACCAACCGGACCACTTGCACACCTTATCAAAGAAGTCAATGCCGATGTCATTATTGAAAGACAGGATGATACCGCTTTCATGAGAATACATGAAGACCTTGAGAAAGGAATATACAAAGATGTCCCATTTGGGAAGTTCGGTTCGACCTTTTCAGCATGGAACCGCATAAAACTTGCATTATTATTACTCTCGACCAGAAAATGGTCACCTAAAAACTGCTCTTTTGGAGAATGGATAACAAAGAACCTTAACATGCCCATTGCCCATCAGATGGCAGACTCGTTCTGTGGCTGGGCACTGAGCCTGAAAGCAGCAGATACCCCAGTAGAAGAGGCCTTTGAGATATTCGAGAACCTCTATCGACACGGAGGCCCGGGAGTCCCGATAGGCGGCTGTAAAGCAGTCACCGATGCCCTTGCAGACGTTGTAAGGAGAAACGGCGGGAGCATAGAGACAAAAACAGAGGTCACAGAGATATTGGTGGAGAACGGAAAAGCCGTTGGCGTGCTAATTGATGGACAAAAGCACATGGCAGACATCGTCATCAGCAACATTGGACACCCATTCACAAATGACCTTTGCAAAGATGCACCCACCACAACCCAATATGAGCAATACCTTGACAAGATAAGAACGATAAACCCCTCTGCCGGAGTGAAGATATGTCTTGCTGCCAATGAACCTCTCATAGGTCATGGAGGAGTGCTTTTCACGCCATCGGCAAAAAGGGTCAATGGTATCAATGAGGTCACTAACATCGACCCGAACCTCGCACCCCCGGGAAAACATCTGGTCATGGCACACCAGACAGTGCAATGGGACAGGATACCCTACCTCGAAGAAGAGATCGACATGGGGATAGCGGACCTCGAAAGAATATTCCCGAACAAGGACTACGAGATAATTCTCGCACAATCATATTACGACGGCTGGCCTGTCAACAGGTCTTCATCAGGAACCGATATTGGCAATACCACTCCGATAGAAGGACTGTATGTGGTCGGAGATGGTGCAAAGGGCAAAGGTGGGATCGAGGTGGAAGGGGTCGCCCTTGGTGTCAAAAATACAATGAACATCATTTTAGGCGAAGGAAATTGATCATTTCGCCCGTTCCTTTTTTATTATTTATTTTCAGGCAATTTCAAGAATATTAGATAGTTCCCAACAAAAATCTATTAGTTGGAACCTTCAATTAAGCTTATGTACTAAATCCTTCATTCATTGACCAATTATGCCCGAATTTGTGACATTCTCGCGCAATGTTTTCATTCCTGTTACCAATATTTGCAGGAACCATTGCGGCTACTGCACCTTTAGGCGCGATGCCGGACATCCTGAAGCCCGCCTAATGAACATATCAGAGATAAGGCAGATCCTTGAAAAAGGAGAAAAGGCAGGATGTACTGAAGCCCTTTTTGTTTTTGGAGAATATGCTGAAGAAGTTCCGGAATATCTACTGGAACTTGAAAAGCTTGGATATTCCAGCACTGTTGAGTATGTCGCGGACCTTTGCGAGCTTGCTATAGAAATAGGACTACTGCCGCATACCAATGCCGGCATCCTTACCCAGCATGAGCTCGAGATATTAAAGCCTTTGAACATAAGCATGGGCCTTATGCTGGAAACCACTGCTGAACTGAAAGCACATTCCGAATCTCCTGGAAAAGCCCCATCCACCCGCATAGAGATGATAAGGACCGCCGGAAAGTTACAGATACCATTCACCACAGGCATACTGGTGGGTATCGGGGAAACAAAGGCTGACCGCAAACGTTCACTCAATGTCATTGCGGATATGCACAGGGAATTCGGACACATACAGGAAGTCATAATCCAGAACTTCATGCCAAAACCTGACACCCCAATGGCAGACCATGCCCCACCATCAAAAGAAGAAATGATAGAAACCGTTTCCATTGCAAGGGAAATACTACCGGATGATGTTGCAGTTCAGGTCGCGCCAAACCTTATCGACCCATATATATTGATAAAAGCAGGCGCATCTGACCTTGGAGGAGTATCCCCCACAACCATTGACTGGATAAATCCGGAAGCTGAGTGGCCGGATGTCATCGAGCTTCAAAGGATGACAAAAGAAATAGAACTTAGAGAAAGATTGCCCATATACCCACAGCATATAAAGAAAGGATGGTACAGCAGCAACCTTTCCGACCTGATAGAAACACTTACTGATAAAAACGGATTTAAGAGGAAGCAGCAATGATCCCCGAAGATATCTTAGAAAGAGCATATCAGGGTACTACTACCAAAGAAGATGCTCTTACCCTACTGAAAATAAAACCCTTTGAACTGTTCGCACTTGCAGACCAGATCAGAGCTGAAACCGTTGGAGATAACGTCACCTACATCATCAACCGTAACATCAATTTCACGGACATATGCATCGGAACATGTGGTTTCTGTGCATTCAAAGATAAAAAAGGATATCTACTCTCCATTGACCAGATAAAGGAAAAAATAAAGGAAGCCCATGTTTCCGGTGCGACCGAAGTCTGCATCCAGGGTGGATTGCTACCTAATGCAGATATAGACCTCTATATTGATATTCTCAGAGCGGTCAAGTCCGAATATCCACACCTCCACACCCACTGCTTCTCCCCAATGGAGATCAATCATGCTGCAAGGGCCAGCGGTCTTTCAGTCGAAGAAACACTGAAAAAGCTCAAGGATAACGGATTGAACACAATGCCCGGAACCGCAGCGGAAATTCTTGTAGACAAAGTACGAAAGATCATCTGCCCGGACAAGTTAACAAGACAGGAATGGATAGACACTGTGACCCTTGCCCACAATATAGGAATTCAGACCACTGCAACAATGATGTACGGCCACGTGGATACGTGGGAGGACAGGATCGACCACATCCTCACCATCAGGGAAATTCAGAAGGAGACAGGCGGCTTCTCTGAGTTCGTACCCCTTTCGTTCATGCCTTACAATAACCCCATAGGCGAGAAAATGCTGGAAGAAGGCAGATTCATGAACACCGGTATAGACGACCTAAAGGTCTATGCCATTGCACGCATATTGCTCAATACGCACATCGACAACATACAGACAAGCTGGGTTAAACTTGGAAAGAAGCTTGCACAAATAGCGCTGTCCTGTGGTGCGAACGACATGGGTGGCACGCTCATGGAAGAAAGTATTTCAAGATCAGCAGGAGCATTCAGTGGAGAAGTCATCTCTGTGGAAGAACTGGAATGGATCATAAGGGCCACAGAAAGGACACCAGTTCAGAGAGACACCCTTTACAGGAGCATATGATAATGACCATTCCCGAAGAGATCATTGAACGGGCCCACAGGGGAAAAGCAACAAAGGAAGATGCAATTGCACTTCTGGATGTAAATCCCTTCGAACTTTACACACTCGCAGACAACCTGCGTAAAGAAGCCGTTGGTGATACAGTGACCTATGTCACCAACAGGAACATCTACATCACCAATATGTGCAAGGGACACTGCGGTTTCTGCGGTTTCAGAGAAGAAAAAGGGTACATACTGACCATTGAAGAGATACTTGAACAGGTCGGACAGGCAGAAAAGGCAGGTGCTGTGGAGATCTGCATCCAGGGCGGTTATCTTCCACAACTGGACCTTGAATTCTATAATGAGATCGTGAAGAGCATCCACACCAACTATCCTAATATGACCATACATGGATTCTCACCCATGGAGATCCACTATGCTTCATCCCTTTCAAAAACACCTATCGAAGATGCCTTTAGCGAACTGAAAAAAAGCGGTCTGGGCACACTTACTGGGACATCCGCAGAGATACTTGTGGACCGTGTACGAAAGATCATCTGCGAGGATAAGATCACAACAGACCAGTGGATAGAGACCATCAAGGCATCCCACAGGGTCGGCCTGCGCACCAATGCCACCATAATGTACGGTCATGTGGAGACCTGGGAAGAACGGTTCGATCACATACTGACAATACGTGATATACAGGAAGAGACCGGTGCGTTCACCGAACTGATAACCATGCCTTTCATGCCCTACAACAACAGTGTTGGAGAGGAGATGCTACGTTCAGGGAAGTTTATGACAACCGGAATGGAAGACCTCAAAATGATAGCTATTGCAAGAGTACTGCTCAACAAACACGTGGATAACCTTCAGGCATGCTGGGTAAAACTTGGCAAGAAGCTTGCACATGTAGCTTTGTCCTGTGGTGCAAATGATCTTGGAGGCACTCTTATGGAAGACCAGATCACCCTGGCATCCGGAGGGGCGAATGGGGAATATCTATCACCAGAAGAGCTGGAATGGATCATCAAAAGTGCAGGTCGCAAGCCGATGCTAAGGAATGCATTATACGAGGAAATATAATATGAGAGCGGTCATTCCTTATAAGAACGAAAATGCAAAATCAAGGCTATCTCCAGTCCTCTCAAAGGAAGAAAGAGAAGAGTTCGTAGAGCTTATGCTAGAAGATGTCATTAAAGCCCTTAACGATGCAGGAATGACAACTGTAGACATCCTCACTACCTCAACGGAAGGAATTCCAAAGGAGTTCAAGGGGGATCTCATTGTCACAGAACCCGGACTGAACGATTCTATAAATGAATACTTGCAAAATGCCAGCGAACCCGTATTGATAATCATGGCTGACCTGCCCCTTGTGACCGGCGACCATATCAGAAAGATAACATCAGTTTCAGAAGATGTCGTCATCGTTCCGGGAAAAGGCGGAGGAACTAACATCCTGTTCATACGCCATCCGAACGAGTTCACTGTAAAATATCACGATTGCAGTTTCACAAGCCATTGTGAGATCACTGAAGATCTCGACAAGAGCATGCACATATTCGATTCATTCCTTGCAAGTACCGATATCGATGAACCCCATGATATTGTTGAGCTCATGCTTCACGGAAAAGGAAAGGCAAAAGAATATGCAGAGAAACGGTTCGGTTCTGAGACCGGAAAAGGAAGAGTGAAGATCTCACCCCTATCAAAGCTTTCCAGTTTCATCTGAGATCCACTGCAAATACTCCTCATCCCCGGAAATATCCCAGCAGACGATACATGGAAGCTCATAGCTATGCAGCGACCTTACTGTTTCTTTCAATTCATCAAATCTTTCAGAGATCGTTTTTAGCACGACTGCAACTTCCTGATCTTCAACAATCTTACCACCCCAACGGTAAACAGAGTCCATACGATGAAAATTAGCACATGCTGCAAGATTCCTTGATACCAGCTCTTTCCCCAACATTCGAGCTTCATCCATACTTCCCGCAGTAACGTAGACCATGATATGATGCATATAAAGAAGGACTGTTGTTAGAACATATCAAAATGTCGTTCCGTCCAACATAAGAAAATAGTATAAGTTGTTTTGTACGGCACTATTAGCAATATTACCTGCAATATTGCCAAAAGCCACATACAATACGAACAAAAGATAGATCCTGAAATAACTGATAGTAGTATTATTGTCCTAAAAGAGAAAACTTGTCCACTATTTTTAGCGTCTTATAAGTACTAACATATAAATATCACCATTATGAAAAATGGATGCCACGAAACATATATTATAATGGAAGTAATAATGATAGCAACACATCTGAACTATTCGGTGATAATCAATGAGCATCAGTGTAAATAAATATATATGTGGATACTGCGGTGCATGTGTAGGAGTATGTCCAACGGGAGCTCTGGAACTTGTCGAAACATGGATAGAAGTAGACAATAAATGTACTGGATGTGGCATTTGTCAGAAAATATGCCCGCTCGGAGCCATCGAGGTGAACAGATGAAAGACCACTACGATGTCATTGTTGTTGGCGCAGGGCCGGGAGGATCCATTGCTGCAAAAACCGCAGCAAAGGAAGGACTCGACGTATTGATGATCGAAAAAAGACAGGAGATTGGCGATCCTATCAGATGCGCTGAAGGCGTAGGTAAATTTCATTTAAAACAACATATTGAACCAGATCCACGATGGATATGTGCAGACGTAAAGGGATCATGTATCATTTCCCCGGATGGAACAAAGGTCAAAATGGCAGAGGAGATGTCAGGCGGGGAAGTGGGTTATGTACTCGAGCGGAAGATATTTGACAGGGCACTTGCTAACGAAAGCGCATTAGCAGGCGCTGAGGTTATGGTCAAGACAAGAGCAACTGACCTGATAATTGAAAATGATACTGTCTGTGGAATAAAGCTCATGCATTTGGGGAAAATGCATGAAGTGCGCTCAAAGATAGTTATTGGCGCAGACGGAATGGAATCAAAGGTCGGACGTTGGGCAGGTATTGAAACAGCAGTAAAACCATCCGACATGGAAACCTGTGCACAGTATCTTGTGAGCAATGCCAATATTGACCAGGAATTCTGCTATTTCTATCTTGGGAATGAGATAGCACCTGCCGGTTATGTATGGATGTTCCCAAAAGGTGGCAACAAGGCAAATGTGGGAATAGGTATACTGGGTAGCAAATCCGGAGAGGACAGACCCATAGATCTTCTTAATGCCTTCATGGAAAAGAACATGCCTGATGCCAAGATCATCGAAATGGTCATCGGAGGCGTACCTGTTTGTGGAACTATCGATAGAACGATAGCCAATGGACTTATGCTTGTAGGAGATGCTGCACGCCAGTCAGACCCAATAACAGGTGGTGGGATCATCAATGCCATGGATGCAGGCAAGATAGCCGGAGAAATAGCTGCCAAGGCGATCAGAAATGGAGATTGCTCCACAGATACACTCCAGGAATATGAAGAACTCTGGAGAAAGACGATAGGAAAAGAAATCAACAATAGCCTTATTGTCAAAGAAACTTTTGTCAAATTCACTGACGAAGACCTTAATTCCCTTGCATATTCCCTTAAGGATATTAACTTCACAAGCATGAGCCTTCTTGACCTTTTGAAGGCCTTGTTCAAAGCAAATAAGAAGCTTCTCTGGGACCTCAGAGGAATATTCAAAGATTTCATCAAGAACGACGTTGATTTCAAGTACAAAGCAGAATAAAGCATCTTTTCGCTTCATCCAAGGCTGATGAAGCAATATCTTTTTTTCACCGTTTCCAGAACTCAGGGGTCAGCATCACTATAACAGTGAATACTTCCAACCGTCCGACCCACATATTGGCAATAAGGACAAGTTTCCCTATCGCAGGAACCGTGCTAAAGTTTGCCATTGGCCCTACCAGATTGAAACCCGGACCAATATTACCCAATGTTGCGATCGACGCAGTTATGGAACTTGTAAGGTCCATGCCAAGAATTGTAAGAATTGTAGAACTTAGCAAGAAGATAAGTAAATAGATGACAACAAAGGAAATAATTGCATGCATAATGTCTCCTGGCACACTTTTCCCATTGAACTTCACTGGCCTTATAGCCTTAGGATGAATTGCCTTAAAAAGTTCACGGCGGGCATATTTCAGTAATATAAGGACTCTGACGACCTTAATTCCCCCCGCAGTTGAACCGGCACATCCCCCGATGAACATTATAGCCAGCAGTATGACCTTTCCTGAGTCAGACCATAAATTAAAATCAGCAGTTGCATACCCGGTCGTAGTCAGAATGGAAAGAACCTGAAATACCGCATATCTGAATGCTGTGGGTATCGTATCATAAGTATCCCTCAGAAGGATCCCGGTCAACAGAATAGTTGCGATAGCCACGATCACAAAATAGAACTTGAATTCATTGTCTTTTATGAGACTTTTTTTGTCAGAATATAAGGTCTTGTAATGCAAAGCAAAGTTTGCACCTGCTATGAACATGAACAATGTGATTATACCTTCTATCAAAGGACTGTTAAAAGCAGCAACACTATCAGCATATGTGGAAAAACCACCACAAGCCATTGTGGTGAACGTATGTGTAGAAGCATCGTAGAATGACATCCCTGCTGCAAGTAACAGTATAAGTTCAAGTACCGATATCGAGACATAGACCGCCCACAGTATCTTTGCGGTTTCCCTTATTCTCGGCTTGATCTGATCCTCTTTTGGACCTGGAGCTTCTGCGCGGAACATCTGTCTGCCAGCAACCCCCAATTTCGGAAGAATGGCAATGAACAACATAATGATACCCATTCCACCTATCCACTGGGTCATACTTCTCCAGAACAAAAGGCTTCTCGAATGACTTTCAATATCCACGAAGATCGTTGCCCCAGTAGTTGTAAAGCCTGACATGGATTCGAACAGAGCATTAAGAGGAGTTACACCATCGAACATGTAAGGGATAGAACCAAATAAAGCAGCTGCAAACCATCCAAATGCAACTATGGCAAACCCTTCTCTTTTTTCCCATTCGTCCTCACCGGTGGATACGAACCTAAAGGAAAGCAGAGACCCAACAATTGTCGTCACTGCGAAAGATACTGCAAAAGGATAGGGGGACTCGCCGTAATACATTGCGACTACCAGAGGTATAAGCATCAAAGGCCCAAGAAAACAAAGAAGAGAACCCAATACGTTAAATACTACCCTATAGTTTATCAAAATAGAGACCTTCCGATTTTACTTGAACAACCGTTCAACTTTTTGATGTGCAGAAGGTAATAAGAACACAAGGACACGATCCCCTTCTTTAATGATATAATTACCACGGGGAACGAATGTATCCCCTTTATGCACCACCATACATACCAGAGCACCTTCAGGGAAGGGTACGTTCTTCAAAGGTTTACCGGTCACTTTGGAGGTACTGGATGCATTATACTCTATGATCTCGGCCTTTTCACCTTCGATCATTGTCAATGCTTCAATACCAGTACCCATCGTCAATTTCAGAACTTCATTGATCGTAGCTTCCCTTGGACTTACCGCACGGTCCACGCCCACCAATTCGAACAATGGCACATAATCAAGATGGTCAGCCCTTACAATAACCTTCTTTGCACCAAGTTGCTTGGACAGAAGAGCACATAACAGATTTTTCTCATCACTGTCAGTAACGGAGATGACGACATCCATATCCTGGACACCTTCTTCTTTTAGAAGATGTATATCGGTCCCATTTCCTTTCAAGACAAGAACTTTAGGAAGGAGATCTGCAATAGATTCACATCTATCCAGATTCTTTTCAATTATCTTGATACTCGTGTTGCTTTTCTCCAGAAGCTTTGCAAGATAGAAACCAACTGTCCCACCGCCGATAATGAGAACTCGCTTCACACTGTCCGTATGTCCGGCAAAGAGGTTACCAATGTCCATCATGGCATCGGATTTGCCGATGACCACAACATGGTCACCTTTGTGAATGACATCGTCACCATGTGGAATGATAATATTTGATTCTCTATAGAGTGCACTCACGATACAACATTCAGAAAGATCAAGGTCTTTCATTTTTTTGTCAACAAGATCGCTTTCATCCGATACAACGAATTCCATCATCTTGACCTTTCCATCTGCAAACACCTCAGCATCTATTGCAGAAGGCATAGAAAGGATCTCAGCGACCTCAGAAGCCAAAGCAAGCTCAGGGCATATCATGACATCGATACCTACCTGAGTGCGCGTTGCAACAGGCCTGTCGATATAATCAGGGTTCGTTACCCTCGCCATTGTCTTGAGCTGTTTGTGTAAAGGAGATATCAGCTTGGCAGTCGTGCAGGTAACAATGTTCAATTCATCTGAACCCGTTACGGCAACAAGGAGATCAGCATCGTTTATCAGACGCTCAAGAATAGAAACATTAGCACCATTCCCCTGGATCACCTGTACATCAAGTTCATCAGCTCTTGCACATGCATCCTCATCAATATCAATGACAACAACATCATTGTTGAGATAGAGAGAACTTGCAATATGAAATCCTACTTCTCCAGCACCTACGATAATGATCTTCATAAATCACACAGCCCTGTGAAAATAATTGAAATTATAAAGAATGGTTAATGAAACATATCTATGTTAAAGCTTACTGCAAAAATAAAAGAATAAAAAAAGAAAAATGTTTAGGCACGTGTCTCAATCGACAGTGCCAGAAGAATTATCAGAGGTGGAACTTTCAAATGCGTCCTTCAGCTTATCAAAGAACCCCTTTCCTTTCGAACCCTTATGATCACCGTTACTGAGCATCTCGAATTCTTCAAGTAGCTCCTTTTGTTTACCGGTAAGGTTCGTAGGTGTTTCGACGATCACTCTGACAAGCTGGTCACCCTGGCCATGCCCGTGAAGATGAGGCATACCTTTACCCTTTAAGCGTAATACAGAATGCGTCTGAGTACCCGGTTTGATCTTCATCTTCACTTTCCCGTGAAGTGTCGGAACCTTTATCTCAGTACCCAGGGCTGCCTGTGAGAATGATATTGGAATTCCATAGACAATGTCATCGCCAACACGCTCGAATTTATCGTGTTGTTTGACATGGATGACAATATATAGATCACCTGGTGGTGCACCGGAGCTACCAGCTTCGCCTTCTCCAGACATCTTCAGGCGCAGACCTGTATCAGCACCCTTTGGAACTGAGACACCCATCTTACGCACTTTCTTTTGCTTGCCTGAACCTCTACAGACAGGACAGGGAGATTCAATGACCTGACCCTTTCCATGGCAAACATCACAAGTGGTTGTGGTCATGAAATTTCCAAGCGGTGTTCTCCTGGCATGGGTTACCTGGCCGCTGCCACGACATGTGGCACATGTCTTAGGGCTTGTGCCTTCCTTTGCACCGGTTCCCCCACATGTTTCACAATTCTCTGCACGTGGGATATTGATCTGTACCTTTTCTCCGAAAGCAGCCTGTTCCAGCGTTACGCCAAGGTCATACCTCAGGTCCGAGCCTCTTGTAGGTCCCTGCCTGCGGCGCCCTCCGCCACCAAAACCGCCGAAGCCGCCACCGCCTCCGAAAATACTGCCAAAAATATCACCGAGGTCACCAAAATCGCCAAAATCAGCATTTCTAAAGATATCTTCTGTACTGTATCGACCATCGATACCCGCATGTCCAAAACGATCATACTGCGCTTTTTTCTCAGCATCTGAAAGGACAGCATAAGCTTCGGAGATCTCCTTGAACTTCTCTTCAGCATCCGCTTCTTTGTTCTTGTCAGGATGATGTTTCATCGCAAGTTTGCGGTAAGCTTTTTTCAACTCAGTATCAGATGCATCTTTCGATACACCAAGTATTTCATAATAATCTCGCGTGGTCGACATTAGAACTCCTTTAAAGGTAAATTAAAGTGCAGATGGAAATCATCTGCACATATTGCCTTCAGGTATTTATTTGTCTTCGTCAACGACTTCATAGTCCGCATCAACGACATTATCATCTGATGCAGAGCCAGCTGATGAAGGACCACTTGCATCTTCAGAAGCTTCAGCACCAGCACCAGCACCAGCACCAGCCTCTTTCTGAGCTTTCTCGTACATTGCAGCAGAAACCTTATAGACAGCTTCCTGAAGTGCTTCGGTCTTGCTCTTGATAGCCTCGAGGTCTTCCCCTTCAAGTGCAGTGTTCAGCTCAGCTATCGCAGCTTCGATCTGCTCTTTCTGCTCATCGGTTGCAACATCTCCAGCTTCCTTCACGGTCTTTTCAGCAGCATTGACAAGAGAGTCAGCATTGTTCCTGATCTCGACCTCTTCCTTGCGTGCCTGATCTTCCTCAGCGTGCAACTCTGCGTCCTTTACCATCCTTTCGATCTCCTCATCGGACAATCCGCCAGGTTTCTGTATGGATATGGACTGTTCCTTACCAGTTCCGAGATCCTTTGCATTGACATGAAGGATACCATTGGAATCGATATCGAATGTTACTTCGATCTGTGGCATTCCCCTTGGTGCAGGTGGTATGCCGTCAAGCACAAAACGACCGAGGGTCTTGTTCGCAGATGCGATACCACGTTCACCCTGCAAGATATGGATCTCCACAGATGGCTGGCTATCTGCTGCAGTTGAGAATATCTGGCTCTTCTTAACAGGAATAGTAGTGTTCCTCTCGATAAGTGGTGTTGCAACGCCTCCGAGAGTTTCTATACCCATTGTCAGTGGTGTGACATCGAGAAGAAGAACATCATGGACCTCTCCACTAAGTACGCCTGCCTGAATAGCTGCACCAACTGCAACTGCCTCATCTGGATTGATGTTCTTGTATGGGTCCTTTCCAATGAAGTTCTTGACAAGATCATATACTGCAGGGGTCCTTGTAGAACCGCCGATAAGAAGTACACGGTCAATGTCCTTTGTGGTCAACTTCGCATCACTAAGAGCCATCTTCATTGATTCGAGAGTCTTAGCCACAAGGTCTTCGGTCATCTTCTCGAACTGTGCCCTTGTAATGTCAATATCGATATGTTTTGGCTGACCATTGGAATCCGCTGTAATGAACGGAAGGTTCACATTTGTAGAAGCAACACCGGAAAGTTCGATCTTTGCTTTTTCTGCAGCATCACTGAGACGCTGGAGAGCAGCCTTGTCATTTGACAGATCGATACCTTCAGCCTTCTTGAATTCCTCAACAAGGAACTCTGTGATCCTCTGATCGAAATCATCTCCACCAAGGTGAGTATCACCGCTTGTGGAAAGTACTTCGAATATACCATCGCCTAACTCAAGGATTGATACATCGAAGGTACCTCCTCCGAGATCGTAAACGAGGATCTTGTGGTCGCCTTCCTCTTTGTCAAGACCATATGCAAGAGATGCTGCAGTAGGCTCATTGATGATCCTTAGGACCTCAAGACCTGCGATCTGCCCTGCATCTTTGGTTGCCTGTCTCTGAGAATCATTAAAATAAGCAGGTACAGTGATAACCGTCTGAGTGATGGTCTCACCGAGATAAGCCTCAGCGTCATCCTTGAGCTTCCTCAGGATCATAGCGGAAACTTCCTGCGGAGTGTAATCCTTACCGTTGAGATTGACATTATAGTCACCTTCACCGATATGACGTTTGATAGAACTTACACTGTTCCCAGGGTTAGCTATCATCTGTCTTTTTGCTACCTGACCTACAAGCTTGTCTCCCTTCTTAGAAAAACCAACCACTGATGGAGTTGTCCTTCCACCTTCAGCGTTTGGAATTACAGTAGGTTTACCGCCTTCGATCACAGCCATACATGAATTAGTAGTTCCAAGGTCAATACCCAATATCTTTCCCATAATAATACCTCACTTATATTTGATTAAAATCAGATTAACGATAGATCTAGTTATTTCTTTCGTAAACGATACGATCCGTTCATTCCTCATCCGGATTCTGTGCAACTGTGACCATCGCATGACGGATGACCTTTGAGTTTAGCTCATAACCGGCTTTGCAGACATCAACAACATGGTTGTCAGCATGCTCAGTGGTCTGCACATGCATCATGGCCTCATGAAAATGGGGATCAAATTCCTTGCCATCGCAATCTATCATCTTAAGACCTTCTTTTTCGAGGATAGATGTAAATTGCTTGAACACCATTTCAACGCCTTCTATAATGGAGTTAACATCATCTGCCTTTTTAGCAGATTCGAGAGCACGCTCAAAGTTGTCACGTACCTCAAGCAACTCGACCATTATTTTTTCAAGAGCAAATTTTCGAAATTCTTCTTTTTCCCGCAGGCTTCGATTTCTGAAATTCTCAAATTCTGCCCTCTGGCGCATTATTTGTTCATTTAGTTCAGCGATCTGAGAATCACAGGAAGTTTGCAGATCCTCTGTGCTATCAGAAGCATTTTCCTTTAAGGCTTCTACATCCTCATCTGCACAGCAAGTACAAGGATCGGACTTCTTCTCAGATTTAGATTTCTTTCCAAATTTACCTGTCATTTCTCACGACTCCGCCATAATTTGTGAGCGGTATAATTAATAACAGCTGATTGTTTGATGTTCTATAAATAGGCATCGGTTAGAAAAAATACGTAATACTAAATATCATAGACAAAAAAACAAGCACAAACGCGGGTCCTGATCAGATAGGATCAGGCATAATCGGTTTGCATCTTATAAGATAATAATTTGACAAGCAACATACTGGCGATCATACACAACGCAAGTGCGGAGACCATCTTATCCCAACCCAGTGCCTCAAGCCCACCAGTTCGCACAAGCTCAACGCCTCCAAAGAATGAAAAAATGGAGATCGTAGCTGCAAATGAGACCACACACCCGCCAATAAGTGCACCGACCTGATCGGCACCCCTCATTTCAAAGAAGACAGAACCTACAATGAACAATACAGCAAAGATCAGTAATATCATTGAAGATGGCATCGGACTTTTACCGGTCGCGAAAATGTTCATTACACCCAAGGCCATGCCTACCATGAATAAAGACAATGTGCCTGAAACTGCCAGTGCCTGTACAAAAGGATTATCTGAAATATCTACATCCATCCTTTACATCCCTCGTTCACTAATTGTATTGCTGCTATATATATTAATTGTTAAGAATATAGCCTTAAAAGAATCGAATATAGAATAAAGTCACAGTAAATAACAAATAAGATGATATAATCTCAACTTATATGAAAATACTTCTTTCTGAATACGCTGTCAGCACAGGGATGAGCGGCACCTACCTCCTGGAAGGAAAAGCAATGCTATCCACCCTGACATCCAGCTTTTCGCGTCTCGGGCACGAAGTGATATACACAACCTCCGATACGACCATCTAGCATGGGAAACCTGTCAGATCATCCGAAGAAGATATCGAAGCAACGATAAGGAAATGTGCCAAAAAATGTGATGCGGGACTCGTTATAGCCCCCGAAGAGATCCTTCCGGGACTTACAGCAATAATTGAAGATAATACACTGAACCTTGGTTGTTCCCCGGATGCAGTATCCATCTGCTCGGATAAACTTGAGTGCACCAGAATGCTCGAAAATGCAGGGCTTGCAGTCCCCAGAACATATGCACCCGGACAAAGGATGCCACTGGAAGGATGCTGGGTAACAAAACCCAGATATGGTTGTGCATCTGAAGATACTTTTGTTTGCCACCGACCAGATATTAAAAGCAGCCATATTGCGACCGAATATATCAAAGGCGAACATCTAAGTGTTAGCCTGATATGCGGAAAAGAACAGCTCCCCCTCACAGTGAACGCACAGAGGATGGAGATAGACCCCACAAAGGATGCTTCCAAGATCGAATATTGCGGTTGTACAACCCCATACAGAACAGATAGAGAACAAGAGCTCTATGATGTAGCAAAGAAAGCTACAAGAGCATTAGGCTGCAATGGATACATAGGCGTGGACATCATACTTGGGGACAGACCGTACATCGTAGATGTCAATCCAAGACCTACAACATCCCTTGTGGGCATTACAAAGATAATGGACAAAGAGATAGCAGAACTTCTCCTCAAGAACGGGATGAGAGAAACACTGCCAGAAATAAAGATAACCGGAGAATATTCATTCACCAAAGAGGAACTGAGATGAGATATATAGGAATAGACATCGGCGGAGCAAACACCAAAGTTGCATCAAGTGATGGCGAGATTACAGAATTGCTCTACATTCCGCTCTGGAAAGACACGACCCTTCCATCCGCACTTAAGGAACTGGCAAATAGGCTTCGACCCGACGGATTGGCAGTTGTTATGACAGGAGAGCTGGCAGACTGTTTTGTCGACAAGGATGAAGGTATCAAGTTCATAATGGATGCAGTGAACAACGCCTTCGACTGTGAAGTGAAATACGTCAACAATACAGGGAATTTCCAGGAAAGGACACAAAGCAGCAGAGAACTTGCCGCTGCAAACTGGGCTGCATCTGCCCGCCTGATAGGAGAAGAAGTTGGAGATTGCATTTTTGTGGACGTAGGCAGCACCACCAGTGATGTGATACCCATCAAGAACGGAAAACATATTGCAGGACACACTGATTTTTCAAGATTGCTTAGAGATGAACTGTTCTATGCAGGTACACTGCGCACGAACCTTGCGGCATTACTTGAAACCGTGGACCTTGATGCTGGTACATGCAGAGTATCATCTGAGCTCTTTGCAAATACCGCAGATGCATATATGCTGCTTGGAGATATCGATAAAGAACTCTATACATGCGAAACCGCAGACGGTGCAGGCAAAAACATGATCGACTGCATGAGAAGACTTGCGCGCGTGGTCTGTGCAGACCTTACCGAAATATCAGAAGATGATATATACAGGCTAGCAAAGAACGTTAAGGAAAGACAGATAGAACTGCTATGTAATTCAATATCCACAGTTGCCGAAAAGAATGACCTTGATATGATAGTATCGGCAGGTTTGGGAGAGTTCATGGTAGAAGAGGCTGCAAAAAGGCTCGGTTATGACTGTTTCTCAACTGCGGACAAGTGGGGCAAGGATATATCAAAGGTATTTCCCGCATATGCTGCGGCCAGATCGATGGATAAGGAAAAGAACGAATGATAAGGGAAATTGCTCATGAAGGTCGTCCTTAAACTTGGAGGAAGTCTGATAGACAGATCAGCAGACCTCATAGAGGCCATATCTGACCACTTTGCCGGAACCGAAGGGAATACGCAAGTGATCATCGTACCCGGCGGTGGGATCTTTGCCGATAATATACGCAGGATATCCGAAGAGTATTCACTCACGGAAAAAGCATCCCACTGGATGGCCATAGCAGCAATGGAACAATATGCACATCTCCTCGAAGATATGACAGGGATACCAACCATAGAGGATACCAGCAATGTCAACGAAAAGGTATCAATTCTGCTCCCATACAGACTTTTGAAGGATACGGATGAACTACCCCATTCATGGGATGTTACCTCTGACACCATTGCAGCATGGGTGGCACAAAGAATGAATGCAAGATTTGTCAAAGCCACCGATGTTGATGGTATTTTCAATGATGGGAAAATGATAGAGGAGATGACCCAAAGAGAACTTGAGAGGATGGGAGAAACATGCGCCGACCGGATGTTGTCCACAATGCTGATAAAGCACGGTATGGACTGCATGATCGTGAATGGAGATCATCCGGAGAGAGTGGTTGCAGCCATTGAAGGTAAAAAAGTTATAGGAACTTACATCAAGGGGAATACTTAAATTATATACCGCGTATGTACAGAAACCGTTAATAGCTTATAGCGATACAAAACGTTTCGTTCCAGCATCATACAATTTACTGAATTAAAAAGGAGATTTATAATATGGCAAAAGTTGAACAATGCACATCATGCGGAATTCACCTTGTTGAGAAAGGGTTCACAAGACTCCCTTGCCCAACATGCGAAACCGAACTTGGAAGATGTACCAAGTGCAGACAACAGAGCAACCCTTACACATGTCCAAAATGCGGATTTGTAGGACCCTGAGGAATTATAATGGGTGAAGTAGCAGCAACAATGAAGATCATGCCAGAAGGTGTAGATACCGACCTGGATGACCTTAAGATCAGGCTTGAAGCAGCATTACCAGAAGGCGCATCTATCTTCGGCTCAGAGATAGAACCTGTTGCATTTGGTTTGAAAGCGCTCAAACTAGTAGTCCTCGTTGGCGACCTCGAAGGCGGCACAGAGCCTGTAGAAGAAGCTTTTGCAGCAGTTCCTGGTGTAGAGAGCGTACAGGTCACCGAATTGGGAAGACCTGTTTAATTTTTAATTTTTTTTATTTCTCTTTTTATTATTTATCTATAGGGCTCGTAGATCAGGGGGAGATCGTTACGTTCGCAACGTAAAGGCCGCGGGTTCAAATCCCGTCGAGTCCATTAGAGAGATCATTGAAATAAAGTAATAAGATGAATAAAAAAGAGTAATAAGAGGATTATTCATCCCCCATATGGATCACTTTTGCGTTAGAGACCGCTTCATTAACAAGAGCTTCAATGTCCACTTTTTCTTCTTCTTTGACAATGGAACCAAATGTTGCTTTCACCTCTGGGTTAACAGGAACGGCACCACAGCCTGAAGTTGGCATTATTGAAATATCATAGGAACCAATGCGTTTGGCAATATCGATTATTTCGGTTTTGTCAAGCCCTATGAGAGGGTGATAAAGCGGAATTCCCAGACCATATATCTCAGCATGCATATTGGCAGCGGTCTGTGAAGCCACCTGACCGATGGATGAGCCTGTGATGATACCATCAGCATTCTCTTTTTTCATAATTTCATATGCCATACGATACATTGTGCGTTTACAGAGAAGACAGGTATTCTTCACAATACACTTCTTCATAAACTCGTCAAGGTTCTTCCCATGAGGGACCTCATACATTTTCATATGATCCGCAGGAGACCATTTTTGAAGCAGTTCAACAGCTTTGATCGCACGTTCAAGTGCTCTCTCATCAGAAAAAGGTATGTTGTTCGCATACACCGGGATAACCTTCACACCACGCTTCATCATAAGCCATGCTGCAACCGGAGAATCGATGCCCCCTGACATCAAAGCGACCATCGTACCCTGACTACCAAGCGGAAGACCCCCCACACCTTTGACAATGTCTGTAAAAACATAGGCTTTGTTCTGCCTCATTTCAACGGAGATCTCACGATCAGGATTTGAAAGGTCCACCTTAGGAGTTTTTCCAATAGATTCAAGCCGGGTCCAGACCGCATCCCCGCATAATCTGCCAATGTCCGTGGAAGAAGGGCCCTCTTTTCCCACACGACGTGCACGAATTCCGAAGGACTCGCCTTCATTTATAATATCGGTACCAATATCGGCACAAAGCTTTGCAGCTTCATCAACATCAGCCTCTATAATTTTAGCAGCCGATGTGGAAACAACACCAAAGACATCCGCGGCTGCTATTGCAGCTTCCGGGTCATCAGAAGTAATGAAGATACGACCCCATTCACGATGAACTCTGGAAAAAGATACTTTTTTCTGCCTCAACATAGCCTCAAGGTTCCTTACAAGGATCCTTTCATAGAGATTCCTGACACCCGGACTCTTGAGTGCTAGTTCTCCATACCTTACAATAACCACATCGAACATGGAGCATAGTAATCATACATGGGTTTTAAGCTATTTGGTAGAGGCAAATGATAGCAATTATCAGAACATATAGGAAAGGTATATATATAGATGAATCACCTATGTAGGGTTATCCATAAGGACGAAGACTATATTGAAATGCAATATAGAAGAAAAGAGTGGGTTTGGGGAGTGGGATTTCCAATACACTTTTTTACGCCACATAAACGCAATATTACTTACATATCATTAATCGGTGGGGGTATATAATGAAAATATTAGACGAATGTCCAAAGTGCAACTCAGAGCTTGAGCTAGAAAATGACAGCTTGCAGGTATGCAAAGTATGTAAATACTGGACAAAAGCAGGAACTGCAAGACTTGATTCGATCACAATAATGGGATAAGGCGATCTTATGACAGGTTCACTAAAATGCCATCGTTGCGAGATCGATCTTAAGCGTATGAAGATGGGAAGCAATCTCATGCACTACTGCAGTAAATGTGGCAGTACAACATCAGTAGAGACCAGTTATAAAAGTGCCACACGATCAGGCACATATCGTGATCAGATATCGATCTGATCACCAGTAACTATTTTCCTTAATTTTATAACATAAGTGTAAAGGCTTTCAACATCCTTGATCTCTTTTTTAACCAAAGAACTTAGCTTATCACGTAGCTGCATATCAACATCAGCACCGAGATATACCAAGTCCTCAGAAAGTTTCGCGGCAAGGATGTTACCCCTCCGGTCCCAATCAGTAAGAACGATGACTCGTTTCTTCTCACTTGCAACCCTTTCAGAGATCTCTGTAAGAGGGGACTGAGTAACAAGTTCGATAGAACCATTAATGCCAAGCTTTTTCAACGAAACAATGTCACGTTTCCCTTCAGCCAGAATAATATCCCCATTATTGGAAGATTCTATCAGCTCAGTAAGTATGAGCTCGATCGATTCGAGCCTCCACTGATAGTCAGAAAAGGGAGCTTTCAAATGATCCTTAATTGCAGAGGATCCACTGCCAGGAGGATATTTTGACATTAATATAGAATATCACACACAGCCCTAAATAATCATCCCAAACTGACATAATTTATTTCCCATAGAACGATAGCATTATATAGAGAGATTTATGAAACTTATAATGGATGGGACAATTGATCGTGTCATCAGGAGTGGTAGAAATGAGTTGTATATTTTGTGGAAAAACATGCCTGGAAGCAGGTGTTGAAGGAGACTATGGCAACGACATGCCCGAAGGCAGAATAATAGGTCGCAGCCATGTTTGCATGGATTGTATCATAGAACTAAAAGAGGTTCTGGGATTAGAGGATATTGAAAAAAAGGTTGCTGAAACTGAATATGAGATGTTCGAAGAAAGTAAACGCTGAATTTTGAACATATCCTTTTGGAAAAAGAAATATCCCAGACAATAACGACCATAGGTCGAACTATCATCTTTTGATAAAAAAGTCTGTGAAAGTATCAGAGAGAGCTATCCAGCCAACTTCAATACTTTCAACATTTGATAGCTCAGGACCAATATGTAAATGATCCAACAGTTCTGAAATGCAGGACCTTTTCCCCTGAGCAACCACTTTGACACGACCATCCGGGAGATTTTGGGCATACCCCATCAGACCTAAACTGGTAGCGGTCTTCTGAGTAAATCCCCTGAAATATACTCCCTGAACCCTGCCAGAGACATATATCTCCGCACAGGACACATCATCTGTCGCAGTCATAAATTCAACACCAGACAAACCATTAAATGAACTTTGGCCTCATGGAAAGCAGTTTTGCAAGAGGAAGACTGCGATACGGCATATCACCTATCTCGTTGAATACGCGTTCACTCAACTCTTCTGCAGTCATTTCCACCTTCATCGGCTTCTTTGGCTCAGATTCTGCACGAATTGTCACAGTAACCTTGCCGCTCTCGACCTCACTATCACCTATCACTGCCACATAAGGTATCCACTCACGACCTGCATCGCGTATCTTCTTACCAACGGTCTCTTCCCGGTCATCAATATCTGCACGACACAAGAGAGAATCAGCGACCTCTTGAGCGAAATCCATATGCCTTTCAGCAATTGGAATAACACGCACCTGAGTCGGTGAAAGCCAGACAGGAAGATTTGGAACCTTACCCCCTTCTGCATCCATTGCCGCCTTTTCAAGAAGTGCATAGATACACCTCTCGATCGCACCGCTTGGAGAACAATGCAATACAGTAGGACGGTTCATCTCGCCATTGGCATCAACATAATTGATATCATAACGCTCTGCATTCTCCACGTCTATCTGCACAGTGGAAAGTGCACTCGCTTTTGCTGTCGCATCAACGAAATTGAACTCGAACTTAAGTACGAAATAGAAGAATCGAGTATCCCACATCTCCACAAGAACAGGCTTATCGACCTTCTTTGCAAGCTCGGTTATGAACTCCCTGTTATCTTCATAGAACTCACGGGTAAAGCGAATAGCAACCTCAAAGTCACTCACATCGATACCGATCTTACGAAGAATATCAATGCACATACTGTACTGTTCGCCAAACTGGGAGATAGCAGCTTCCATGTCAGGACAGAGAGTATGCATATCAGGCATTGTGAACGCACGAAGTCTGCGAAGCCCGACAAGCTCGCCACGTTGTTCTTTCCTGAAACTGTACCTCGTCATCTCGATCATCTTAAGAGGGAGATTCTTGTAAGAGATCGTCATGTCATGGTTCATGAGGAACTGCCCGAAACATGCAGCAAATCTCAAGAACATACTCCGTTTGTCAGACTCGATGGAGTACTGACGTGCCGGGAACCGGTCAAGGTACTTTTTCAAGGTCGGGTGATTCATATCATACATCAATGGAGTCTCAACTTCCATTGCCCCGATCTTTGAAGACTCCTCGAGAACGAAGTTCTCGATAAGTGATTTCATCATCCTGCCTTTTGGGTAATAGCGCATGTTACCGGAATCAGACCCAGGTTCATAATCCGCGATCTCGAGGCGGCGCATAAGTTCAACGTGAGGAGGTGCCTTCTCGATGTTCCTGTTCTTGGATATCTCATAGTTCACGAACTTCTGAAGATTATCATGCCCTGTAAGATCAAAGGTTTCCGCATCGTGGAGCTCACCATCTGGTGTCAGGATACGCCAGTAGGACTTTGCAGAATCCTCTGCTTTAAGAGCCTCAGAAACAACCTCTTTCTTTTCAGCATCTATAGAGACGACCTCTCCACAAGGTACAGCACCTTCCGGCCTGATAGTACGTGAAAGTTCAGAAAGCGGATGTCCTTTACAACTGATACTGAATG
The DNA here is from genome assembly GCF_023684405.1 of Methanococcoides seepicolus. GTDB lineage: Archaea > Halobacteriota > Methanosarcinia > Methanosarcinales > Methanosarcinaceae > Methanococcoides > Methanococcoides seepicolus. The sequence goes on from NZ_JAGSOI010000011.1 coordinate 44,975, forward strand.
CCTTGTACCAGCCAAATGGAGCCCTCATGACATTGTACTTACCCTCAAGTGCCTTTTCAATACTTTTTAGGACTGAAACAGCTACTTTCGGAGACGAAAGGTCGGAGCTTAAATGCGCATAAGGATAAAGCATTATGCTCTCTGCCTTGACCTGACCTGCAACATTCTCTATCTCAGAGACTGCACGATCTATTATCTCCTGAGGGTTTGCTTCATCGAAGCTCTCAACGGCCATGAATGCCGTAAGTGCGTCCTCAAGACGACCCTGCTTAAAGGACTCTTCGATATCTTCCGCTACAGGAGTGCTCTTTTTTACTTCGTATTCGATATAATCGGAATGGATGAGTAATAATTGCATGATTTCACCGCTTGATGGCCCTGTTAACAGAACAAACTCTACAATGTTGAAGATAGATCAAGATCTGAGTATCTCCAGTAAAGATCGTAAAGACAGGATGATTACTTGATGTCTTGCGACATGTTATACATACATTCTTTAAATATCCTTTGTGATGAGAACGCAATGGAATTTAGAAGAAAAGGACTATTCGCCAATTAAAGACCATACCCCATATTTTTGCATTGGGCTTAAATGAGAATAACAATGGAAGAAGCTCTATTTTAGCAAGTCCTGAACAACAGAGATAATAAGTCATTCATCTACTGAAGTCTCAGGCGGAACATACTCCAGATTCTCCACATAAACACGGTAAGCTGATACCAAAGTACCAAGAAGTATGGGTGCTGCAAAGAAACCCGCGATACCGCCAACAAATGCACCGCCGAGGAAGGCCAGCATTATCAAGAAAGGATGAATGTGTGACTTGATGCTTGCAAGATAGGGACGCAGGAAAAATTCAGGCGGAGCATAGATAATTATCGATGATACAACAAAGAAGATCAGCGCACTTTCAAATCCCAAACTGAAATAACGTATGATCGTAAGCACTACCAAGACCATATACCCTGCAAACATTGGAATGGCCGATGCTACGAATATGAGAGTTGCCAGTGCAAGTACATGCGAAAGACCGAAAGCATAGAACACTATGACCGAAAGAGTGCTCACTGAGAGTGCTGCATAGGCATTTCCTATGAAGATCCCACTGAGGATAACATCCATGTGATGGACATATCTTTTAACTACATGCTGATTACCATTTGGAATTATTCTAAGGACAGAACGATAAAGTCCATCCCCGTCCGCAAGAAGGAAATAACAAACTAGAACAGCAACTAACAGATTGATCATGAACATTGCGATACCGCGGGCATAGGATACGAAAACCAGATTTCCAAGAAGAGGAAGAATGGAGAGAGATGAAGTCCATATTGTCTGCTGAATGTTCTCGTAATAAGCATCAGGAATATTGAGATTGCCAATGAAATTGAGTAGAGATTCAATGACTGCGGCCTGATTCTCAGTGATCCATATAAACTGATTGGCGATCTCGATTATGCCCATTCCAAGTATCATCACAATAGGTGTCACAATGAACATCGTAGCCACCAGAGCACCGAGATGGCGTTTCATTTTTATAAAATTGTAGATCGGACGGGCAATATATGCGAATACGAGCCCTAGCATGATACCATCAGCAAGGGGTAGGAGAATGATGATGAATAGTGAAAAAAGTAGAACTAACGCTACACCAAGGATCAGCTTCCATTTGGAACTCATTTGAGGGAACAATTTGCCCGATATATCTGTGACCATTGGATACACGCTAAATATTTGTGAATAATATTAATAAGTATATAATATAACAGCTACACCCTATTAAAAGTTCACTCAAGAATGTATTTTCACTTCCTGCCATTCAACATGGCAGAAAGGATCTTGTCCGAATATTTCAGCACTACACATCCATCAGTACATTTACCACAGCGTATACACGAATCATTTATGTATAACCTGCCTTTGTTCGAACCCAGTTCTATGGCATTTACAGGACATACCTTCAAACAGATCCCGCATTCAGTGCATTTATTTGCACGCAGAAGTTGCTTAGCTGTCGCTTCAAGACAGGAATGTGCATCTTCTTTGGAATTCGCTGTGACCTTCAAACTACCTGATGAAAAGAATTTCACAGTGCTGGAATCCATTTTGAGAAGGACCATACCAAGTTCTTCAGAAAAGACAGTTGAGCCCAGAATGTTCAGAATAGCAGAAGCTTCGCTGACAAGTACGCCTTTGACACTTGCCTCCACAGTAAACCCACCGTCCCTACATGGAGAAAAACCAGATGTCAACGTAATATCAAAATCGTCACTTACGATCGAAGGTTCGGTCTCAATACCAAGTTCGCTCGCGAGCTTTAGCATTTTAGGAGGAAGTTCCTTCCAGCGCCACATACCGTGCCGAACATATTCATCAGAAAGGCCTTTAGACTTTGCCCATTTCAAAAGGAAACTGTTCCATCGTTCATAGATAGAAGGATGAAGGTCTTTCAGCCTTTCATACTCAGCAGACAGTTCCGCAGGACAAAGGTAACATCCCACCCGTTCAAAACCAACATCATAGAGTGGATTATAATCGAGCTTCCTCCAATAGATATAAAGCCATACCTCAATGGCACGCCAGTCACGAATAGGGAAGATGTTCAACTGGTTCGGAACAAAGGGGTTCTTTTCACTGGCAGAGATATTTGATCTGGAAAATGATTCAAATTTACGCTTTCCATCAATGGTCAGACATACACCTTTATCCTCACTGCATTGATCAATGATAGCACCCGCAGGCGCAAGCTTACAAACCTTGCAGCACCAGCGGAAATCCTTTGCAGGAGGACCAAAGCTCTCAAGATTCTCCCAAAAGGCATTTTCGGCTTTTGATTCAATAAGTTCGATACCCCTTTTTTCGCAATGGGAATGAACGAATTCTACGGTTTCAGGGAATTCGATACCGGTATTAAGGAAAAATGCCCTTACATCCCTGCCTTTCAGGGCACTTAGAGTAAGGTCAAGAACAACAAGGCTATCTTTTCCACCACTGAATGAAACATGCACAGGAAGTTTGCGGTGCTCCTTCTGGCTCGCAATCCCTTTGATGGTATTCATTGCGTTCTTACCAATTTTTCGCAAGTGAGGAAGATTAGCGTTAATGGCATCCTCGAGGGTTGCTACATTGGAGCTTAGCTTAAGGTCACTACTGGAGATCTTCCGTATCCTTAACACAGGACCATCTGAAACTGCCATATTATCGCTATCTACAAGGGAGATCCCAACTCCAACGAGATTACCCGACACAACTATTACAGGATCCCCTGCTTTTATGTCATCGGTAGAACTTTCGATCAATTCAGAACTGACCTTTTTTCCGTTCAGATGCATTTTGGTCTTTTTCAGGGTAACAGTCCTGCTTCCGATCAGACCATGAAATACCTGTGCTCCTGCTACCGATATCTCGAAGCGGTGTTCCATCAGGGACATATCAAAAAGAAGAGTGCCGATATCCAGACCGTCCACTATGACCTGAGCGGTCTTATCCTCCCCGGAGATCTTGTTCAACAGGACCAGCCTTTCCCCCAGAGGATCACGGCCAAATTCAGAAAGCAAAAGATTGCCGAGAAGTTCACGTTCATACGGTGAACAGAACCTTATGTCACCAGGCCCGGATAGCCTAATTTCAAAGATCTCGCCGTTGCAGACACCACACTTCTTATCAAGAAGCGGAACATTGCAATCTTTACACCAGTATATTTGAGATGTCTCGTTAGACACCTGGTTCCTTGAATGCTTTTTTTTATCAACTACACCTTTTCTGGAAGGCATCTTGTGAATTCGGGCATCGCTCTTTTTCAAATGCATTGAATTCAAGAATAGAACAGGCAGGTATTAAATACTTCCATATGGACAGAGCAAAAAACAAAAAAAATAGATGGCAGATCAATATATCTGCCATACATAGAACTTATTTTGAAAGGTAGTTGTTGATAGTATCAGCAGCCAGCTTACCTGCGCCCATTGCACTGATAACGGTTGCTGCACCGGTCACGGCATCGCCGCCGGCACAAACGCCTTCAATGGATGACATACCCCCCTCATCTACGACAATTGTGCCCCACGGCGTAACCTCGAGACCTTTCGAACCATCGAAGATGATGGGGTTCGGTGAAGTGCCGATGGCCATTATAACAATATCAGCATCGACTATGTGCTCAGAGCCTTCTACGACCCCAGGCCGCCTGCGTCCTGACTCATCAGGTTCGCCAAGTTCCATCCTGACACATTCGACGCCATTGACAGACATGTTCTCGCCTTCGATGATACGCACAGGATTGGTCAATAAGCGGAATACGATACCCTCTTCCTTTGCATGCTCGATCTCCTCACGCCTTGCAGGAAGTTCCTCATCGCTGCGTCTGTATACAATGCTGACCTCATCTGCACCAAGTCTCAAGGCACTGCGGGCAGCATCCATTGCCACATTACCGCCACCTACAACGATAACGTTGCGGCCTCGCTTTATTGGTGTGTCGAAATTATCATTGTATGCCTTCATCAGGTTCACACGGGTAAGGAACTCATTGGCAGAATAGACACCATTGAGGTTCTCACCCTCTATCCCCATGAACTTTGGCAGACCTGCACCGGTTCCGAGGAAGACCGCATCGAATCTGTCAGTTAGCTGGTCAAGGGTCAGTATGCGACCGATAACGTAATCCATTTTGATATCAGCGCCGAGCTTTCGGATATAATCCACCTCTTCCTTTACAATGGCCTTTGGAAGCCTGAACTCAGGAATACCATAGATCAGTACACCGCCTGCCTCATGCAAAGCTTCGAATATGGTAACTGAATGACCTGCTCTTGCAAGGTCGGAAGCTGCCGTCAGACCTGCAGGGCCTGAACCGACTATTGCCACGGTCTTACCGGTAGATGGTGCTACAACAGGGTCCTTTACACCAACTTCACGCTCACGGTCCGCACAGATCCTTTCAAGGCGACCAATGGCAATTGGTTCGCTTTTCTTTCCGAGGATACAAAGTTTCTCACACTGCTCTTCCTGAGGGCATACACGGCCGCATACAGCAGGGAGAGTGTTCGTATATTTGATGATATTGATAGCTTCCTGGAAGTCGCCTTCCTTGATCTTTGAGATAAAGCCAGGAATATCAATGTTCACAGGACAGCCTTCCACACATTTAGGGTTCTTGCACTCGAGGCAGCGCTCTGCTTCAAGGATAGCCTGTTCTTCAGTGTATCCTAAAGCGACTTCATCGAAATTAGTGACACGGTCTTCAGGAGCTTGCTGCGGCATTTCCGGTCTTATTGACATTTGCAATCATCTCCGCAGCCTTTCTGGGACTTTGTGATAGCATCAGCTTCTTCTTTACGATAGAAGGACAGACGGCTCATCAACAGATTGAAGTCCACATCCTTTGCGTTGAACTCAGGGCCGTCCACACAAGCAAATTTAACCTCACCGCCAACATTGACACGGCAGCCACCACACATGCCGGTACCATCGACCATTATAGGATTGAGGCTAACGAGTGTCTCAACATCATATGATCCAGTAACCCCTGCAACTGCACGCATCATGATAGGAGGACCGATAGCTACTATCCTGTCGATATGTTCCTCACCATCAAGAAGTTGCTTGACAAGGTCCGTTACAAAACCATGGTGGCCCTTTGAACCATCATCAGTGGCCACAAGAACCTCATCACTGGCAGCGATCATCTCATCTTCAAGTATGAGCATGTCCTTATTGCGTGCCCCGATAATGGAAATAACCTTATTCCCAGCTGCGCGATATGCTTTTGCCTGAGGATAGATAGGAGCGATACCAACACCGCCGCCAACAAGCACAACAGTACCGAGCTTTTCGATCTCGGACTCTTTGCCAAGAGGCCCTACAAAATCAAGAAGTTCCTCGCCGGCGCTCATCTTTGCGAGCTGTTTTGTAGTTTTTCCCATTTCCTGGAAAATAATGGTGACAGATCCCTCATCTGAGTCATAGTCTGCAATTGTAAGAGGGATCCTCTCACCGGCTTCATCGATGCGAAGAATAATGAACTGCCCTGCCTTTGCAGCCGCAGCCACATCGGAAGCCTGGATGTTCATCAGGTGCACATCCGGCACCAACTGACGTTTCTCTATTATTTTGTATGCCATGTGATCACTTTCATGCTACAGTCGGAAGTAAGTGTACTTTATAATATTATAATATTGTTTCTCGAGAACTGCTCATATAATATAAGGCTTTCTCAAAAATGCAAAACCCGAATCAGAAGGCAGTTTTAAAATTTTGAAAGAAAAAAACCAATGAGATTAATAATAACTCAAAATTTACAAAAAAAAGATGGGTTTTACCGGCATTTTCAGCCGGTAAATTTGTACGCCCGAACCGGGATTCGAACCCGAGTCGGAGCCTCGACAGGGCTCCATGATAGGCCTCTACACTATTCGGACATTGCGTTTGTTTGCTGTGTGAGCACACCCTTAATACGCTGCCAGGTATATAAACCTTTCGCGAATTTAGGATGTTAAGTCCCGCCTCCCAGACTCGAACCGGGGACATCGCGGTGCCTGCGCGGTATGTGCGACAAGTCGCATATTCCATACTACAGCCGCGCACTCTACCACTGAGTTAAGGCGGGTCATACTGAGATCAGCATCATCCCATCCCACTTGTGTGAGATACAACCCCTCCATAGCTATAATAATACTTATTCTTTTCGCCGCCTGAGCAAAAACAAAGCAAAGAATAGACCAAATGGCAATGAAAACTACCAGAAAAGCGTGCTAAGTCAAAAAGAAAAGAGTGTAAACAACAAAAAAATAAAAAGAAATGGCAGTTACAAAGCCTATCCCAAATAACTGCCCACTTATACAAACTGATTTAGTCCTTCTCAGAAGGTTGTGACGTCGCCGTTGACAACCATATCAGTGATCTTTGCGATCTCCTCAGGATCAAGTGTTGCCCTCATAGTATCCCGTTCACAGCGGTTTGGGCAATAAGCACACTCCCCTGCGCAGGAATTTGATAATAATGTCTTATAAAGCTGTATGCATCTTCCATCGGGACCGAACGCATGGCAGACCGCACTCTGGTTGCAACTGTCATATTTAGTTCCTGAGGAGAGTAATTTCATTCTCTCCGATAATGTCAGGTGTTGTTCGTTCGTTCTTTCAGCAATCATCAATTGATAGATTACAGCGTAGCCATATAATCGCCAGCCAAGCGAAGTGAAAGTATTATTTCTAAAAAAGAGAAGATCATTCCTTCACATGTATATCAAGTTTGATCTTTGTTACAGGCTCCAGCTTCTTCCATTCTATTGTCGTGTCTTCCTCAAGAACACAGTTCTGAACGGATTTTTCCGAGAACTCACCGTTTATCTCATAGACGTAAAGGCCTTCTTCACCATCGGTCGAAACGATAACTTCACGATCGCCTTTTTTCTGGACTTTGATAGCCGCAACTCCACGAAGAGCATCAAGCAACGTTGTACCTTTTTCTACCTCTATTGACTTGGTAGGTGCGAACACGTTCATAGCAAGATAGATATTCTCCCTGTTAGGCTTCAACACGTGGGTTTTCCCGAAGATCTTTCGCTCAACAAGATCAGCCTCTTCCAATATTTTAGCGTGTTTTGCAGCCACAGGTACGGAAATACCCAACATCCTGGCAAGTTCAGAGATGTGACGTTCCTCCTCATCAAGAAATTCAAGCATCCTGATACGTGTATCGCTTCCCAGGGCATGGAATACTTTATTATCTAACTGACTCATAAATGTAAAGAGATCTTTTTGGTATATAAATGTGTTGTCACAATGTTAACTCTTTGCTCATTTTTGTTATGTAATCGCGGAGCAGAGTTTCATTTAGTGCCCATTCTTTTAAGTGCTTCCAAACTTTTGAGCACATCCTCTTCACACTTATTCCCTATGATCTTAATTGCTTTACTTTTGTTAAGCAAACTGGAAAATGATGGAAAATCCATATTTCCTCCACCAATAAAGAAATGGTCATCAATTTCCCCATTATTATCGTGCAAGCGAAAATGTGAGATAGAGTCCCCCATTTCCAGGAAATTATTAAGGTTCCCCCATGTGTTCGCATGCCCAACATCCAGAGTAAAACCATTATCCCCAAGATCAATATCCGGATTCCTGAGCAAAAAGCAATCCCATTTTGGCATGTTCTCGATACACATCCTGACACCCGTATCCCTTGATATGTTCTCAAGGTCAACAATTGACCTCTCAAATGCCCTCTGTGCATGCATCATATCCACAGGATAGGAAAAATATCCGGGATGGACCACCAGAATATCGGAATCCAGTTCATTGCATATACCAGCCATCTGTTCGACCAGACTGATAGCTGCAAGACGGATAGGTTCTCTCAGGCTGGAGAGGTTCATATCAGTACTCGGGGCATGGACAGTATACTTCAGGTCATAGGAAAATGCCAGTTCTTCCTCACGGAAGAGATCATGTAGCCCTTCAGAGAAGATCTCAGCACAATCTGTCATCGGTTCAATTTTTTCAAGTGCTTCCGAAAGTGGAAGCTCGTGAAAAGCAAGGATGAGATACCTATCATATAGCTATCCCCATACCTCACTACTAAGTAATCAAATCTATTTATGTTTGCTGAAAATTATCTGCAAAATTGATCCTTTGAAATGAGGTCACTTAAAAGAATATGGCTAAGATTTCCATAATAATAAGTGATAGAATTAAATTGATTTTAAAAGTATTACTTTTTTACCCTCAACCTCCTCAAACGATCATCATCATGGCCTTATTTTGAGTTCGTTTATTCAAAATCGTTATATATTTAGAAAACAACAGTGACTATTCTAAATTATAAGGCATTGTTAACTAAACATAGCTAACTCTTTATTTCTGTACTTCATCAAAAGAAGAACAGAGTACTTCAGCATTTCAAGACTCTTAGTATAACACTTTGACTTTCTTCTCAATCTTGCCAGAAAGTGCCTAATTATGCTGTTATATCCTTCA
>NZ_JAGSOI010000110.1 GCF_023684405.1 Methanococcoides seepicolus
TTCGTACTTCAGCAAAATGGCGGTATCTGGATGTTCTGGTCTATCTTCCTTCTGCTTTTTGCACTGGCAGGTCATCCAAGAACCTTAAATGATGATATTAAGCTTGACAACAGGAGAATGGCATTGGGGATCGGGACTTTCATAATTGGTCTGCTATGTTTTACTCTAGTGCCTTTTACACTGGTAATTACTTGAGGTTAAAAAAATGGATATATGTTTCAGGCTGATGCAGAAGAACACTTACAGCCTTGCAGCACTTCTCCCCCTTATTCCCGAAGGAAAGCTTGTAAAAGAGATACATGAGGGCATCATGATCTATAGCTTTGCCACCAAACAAAAAGAAAATGTGTTTGCAGAGGTCGATTCCCGCGCAGCTGGTACTATCTGTATAGCAGGTGGTCCGCATCCTTCAGGTTCGGTCGAAGAGACTCTGGAGCATTTCGATTTTGTTGTTATCGGGGAAGGCGAAGAGACACTTCCTCATCTTGTAAATACTCTCCTTGAAGGCGGGGATGTCTCAAAGGTCAAAGGAATCGGATACAAATGCAATGGGAAGGTCGTGCTTACAGGAAAGCGTGACCATGTGGACCTTGATGATTATCCGTGCTTCGATCCGGAAGGTATTCGTTCCCCTATAGAGATAAGCAGGGGTTGTCCGTGGAATTGCAAATACTGTCAGACGCCCCGCATATTTGGGCATGAGATGCGACATCGAAGCATCGATTCCATTGTCAGTTTCGCTAAATATTACAACGACCTGCGCTTTACTTCCTCAAATGCATTTGCTTATGGCGGCAATGGTATTCAGCCAAGGTTCGACAAGGTAGAAGCTCTGCTTTCAAAGTTGAGTTCCATTGAAGGCAAGAATATCTTTTTTGGCACATTCCCTTCCGAAGTACGTCCTGAATTTGTCACCCATGAAGGGCTGGACCTTATCGATAAGTACTGTAGTAACAGAACAATAAGTCTGGGTGCTCAATCCGGCAGTGACAGTATGTTGAAAGAAATGTTAAGGGGACACACGTCCGAAGATGTCAATATCGCTGTTGAACGGTGTTTTGAGCATGAGATCATACCGGTAGTGGACTTTATCTTCGGTTTTCCCAATGAGACCGAAGAAGACCAGCAAAGAACACTTGCCCAGATCAAATGGATCAGCAAAAAGGGTGGAAAAGTGCGAGCCCATTATCTTTCCCCTTTACCTTCAACACCTTACGAGAACATCGTTCCCTCACCTATCAGTGATCCTGTTAATCGGGTGCTGGGTAAAATGGCAAGGGATGGTAAGCTCAACGGTAACTGGAATGAGTGATCTCATTCCTCTTTTGAGATGCGGCAAAGCTCCAATCCGTTGTTGTGGAATACGTAAACTACTATCTCTTTTCCTTTTTCAAAGGCTCGCATCTGGCGGTCATAGACAGATTTGACATGCCTTGATCCATTCTCTTTGAAATGTTCCTTTACTTTTTTAAAGAAAGCTATCTGCTGCTCAAGGTATGCCTCTTCGTAGCTTTTAATATCAGATGTTATCACTTTCGCATCTTCATCCGTGATCTCACTATGGTAACATCCATGCTGGTCCAGACCGGATATCTGCCGCCAGTCCAGGTTGCCTTCTTCATCTGTCTCCCGGTGGAGCATGTACGGATAAAGGCTGCATATGGTAGGCCTCTTGTCATAGATGGTACACCTATTGTTCTCGAGAAGAACGCAACTTCCATCCTCTTTTGTTCTCAGTGAGTATCCGGAAACATAAAAATTCCCTTTCTGGTCACAGAACTCATAGTATGGTGCAGGGGTGATAAGGGATGCATCTATCTGTTTCATTGCTTCCACATCTTTTTCCAGCAGGAAAACATGGTCGTTGAACTGTCTTGTGCAGCACATCCCGCACAGATCGCACTCGAACCCGACCTCCTTTATTATCTCAATAAGCTTTTCATCGGGATATTTTTTCAACGCTTTGAGCTCTTTTTCCGTTTCCCTTATCATTTCGTCTATCATTTTAAAGTTCCTCACCTGCTTGTTACCATGAGTTTGTTCTTTGAACGCTGTGTTCCTTAATCTTAATTATGGTATTTTCCTTTATCAAAGTTTCATGTCAGAATATCGTTCTCTCACTTTTTTTGTTGCAAACGGATGCCAGTTTCTGCATCATATTCAAATTGTGGAGCAAATGCATGTATGTACATTGATGCATCACCATCTCTAAAAAAAGCAGGCAATTTTTACGATACAATGTCGCATCTCGCAGCAATAAATGATCAAATTTACTGGTTTGCAACTCTCTCTTTATTAAAATGAGCAACGATCTTTTCGGCAAGTCCTTTACTGATGCCATCCACTGCAGTAAGTTCCTCAACGGATGCATGGCGTATCTGCTCAATGGAACTGAAATGGTTCAACAATGCCTTTTTTCTTGAGGCTCCGACTCCCGGAATAGTGTCCAGTTCTGAGTGGGAGAGCCTTGCAGTGCGTCTTCTTCTGTGGGATGATACAGCGAACCTGTGGCTCTCATCCCTTACACGCATGAGCACTTTGAGTGCTTCGGATGTGTGGGGTAATATTACAACCTCATCGGTGTCATCCTTTGGTACGATGATATGCTCGAATCGTTTTGCAAGTCCTACAAGCGGGATGTCGAGTTGCAGTTCCTTTAAAGAGCCCATGGCAGCACTGACCTGTCCGGGACCTCCGTCTATGAGGATGAGGTCCGGAAGTTTATCTTTCTCGGCTTTTTGCCGCGTATACCTGCGTTTTACTACTTCTGCCATCATGGCAAAATCATCTATTCCCTTTACCGTTTTTATGTTGAAATGCCTGTATTTGCTATTTGCAGGTATGCCGTTCTCAAAGACCACCATTGAACCAACAGCATCAGTGCCTGATATGTTCGAAATGTCAAAGCCTTCGATGTGTGCAGGCAATGTGGACAGTGCAAGAGCTTCCTTTAGTTGTACCATTGCTTGCAGTGCCTGTTCCTTATCACTATGCTTAAGATGTGCCTGCTCCATGGTCATTTGGGCATTTTGCTCGGCCATTTCCATCAATCTTTTCTTGTTACCCCTTTGAGGTACCTGTATTTGTACACTTCTCGCTGCTTTTTCGGAAAGCCATTTGATTACGAGTTCCTTTTCGGGTATCGGGTGTTGTACAAGTATCTCAGGTGGTACAGGGGCATCCTGATAGTATTGCTTTATGAATTCCTCTGTGACACGGGCTATATTGCCGGTGGCATCTCCCCACGAAAGGGATAGATCGGCTTTACCTACCATGTTGCCATCCCTGATGTAGAAGATCTGTACGAAAACGGTCTCATCGTCAGAGGCAGTTGCAATTATATCGCTGTCATCATTTCCCGCAGTGGCTGTCTGCTGCTGGGAAAGGCTTTTCAGAGCATCTATCTGGTCACGTATCGCAGCAGCACTCTCATATTCCTGTGTAATAGCATGGGTGTTCATCTTTTCCTGAAGCTCTTTTATTATGCCGGATGTCTCACCCTTAAAGAACTTCACCGCTTCCATCACATTATTGCGATATTCTTCAGGGGAGATCGAGCCATTGCATGGGGCATAACATCGATCGATATGATAGTTCAGGCATGGCCTTTTTCCTTTGCCGTCTATTCTACGGTTGCATCTTTTTATCCTGAATATCTGTGAGATCATCTCAAGGGTCTGTTTGACAGGTTTCACATTCGTATAAGGGCCAAAATAGAGGGCGCCGTCTATAAGCCTGCGGCGAGTTATGAATATCTTGGGAAATTTTGTATTGACAGTGACCTTCACGTAAGGATAACGCTTGTCATCCTTCAGGGCGATGTTGTAATGCGGCCTGTTCTTCTTCACCAGATTAGCTTCGAGTATCAGTGCAGCGACCTCAG
>NZ_JAGSOI010000111.1 GCF_023684405.1 Methanococcoides seepicolus
AGTTCATTATCGATATTGATCATATGCGGGATTTAATACATGAGAAATTTATGGAGTGCTCATCAAAAATTAGCTTTGCAAAGAGATGGATTGAAAAGTTTCTTAGTGAAAAACAGAAGTCCAAAATGTTGGGTGTTTGACTATAAACAAGTTATTGTGGTCATTGAAACACAGGATCTTCAGGAATTTCTAGGCAAGAAAACATACGGTCCTGAAATACAATGATGAAATAATAAAATAATAAAATATAGAATTTAAATAGATAGTATAAAATTTAAGTGGATGGTATAAAATTATTATACGTTGCTATAATTTTTGCTTCTGTTCCCGGAGTTTATCGAAATTCCCCCATATCTATTTTTCAATAAACATCGATGTTTTCAACTCTTTAGTCATATTTCTCCTTTGATATCCGTAAAATAACTGTTAGAAAAGCATCATGAGCTCTTTTAGAGACAATGGTCCACCACTCCTTTTTCCCATCATATACCAACCACTCTGAATTATTTTAAGCATGGAATTCGTAAAGAACACGTTTCAAAATTTAAAAATAAAAAGTGAGAATGGTTGCATAACCATTCTCGAATTCAATTGTCTAGTCACTTACATCGGATTTCCATATCGGAAACAATTGTACATATCGATCACTTTTGTGAGATCGATAGAAGCTCCAGTTTCTGGTGCAGGTGTTCCGTTTCTGAAACAATTGTATGCATCAATAACCTCTGTTAAAGTGATATGTGTCCCATCAGGGCCGTTTGGTCCGTGTCCTTCTGATCCAATGTCATTCCATGGGTTCCAGTCACCTACCACAATGTAATCTACTGCTGTCTTTGTATCACTACCTGCCGGATTGCTCACTGTAAGGTTCACAGTGTATGTTCCGGGAACAGTGTAGGTATACACCGGGTTCTGCTCTGTGGAATCCTCAACACCATCGTTGTCAAAGTCCCAGGACCAGCTTTCAGCATCTGTGGAAAGGTCGGTGAACTGAACAGTCAGGGGAGCGGTTCCTGAGGTCAGGTCTGCTTCGAAGTCGGCAACTGCACATGGTAATGAACCTCCAGGTCCGATTTCAATGCTCAAGGCATCATAGTTACCAAGGGCATCAGGTATGTCTCCGTCAGCGGAGTTTGTGTAACCTGTGAGAAGGTATCTTCCGGAGGCCATTGGCATGATTCCAAAGGCTTCCTCTTTACCTGAGCCACCGAAATTCTTCTGCCAGACAAGGGACCCGGATTCATCGATTTCAAAGACCCAGATATCACAGTCGCCGTAATTTGCGTTCAGGTCAAAGTCAGAAGATTTTGAACTGCCTGCAACCATATACCCTCCATCGGGAAGTTCTGTGATGTCGTAAGCACAATCCAAACCCGATCCGCCGTAGGTTTTTGCCCACTCAATAGTGCCGCTTGCATCGGTTTTCACGATCCAGACGTCATGACTACCTTTATTATCAAGGACATCGCCGTCAGAGGACAGGGACTTTCCGGCAAAGATGAAACCATTGTCTGAGGTCTGACGAACTGTATAACCATAATCGTCTGCCGAACCGCCGTAACACTTCTGCCACTCCATTTCACCGGCGGCATTCAGTTTAACTGCCCAGTAGTCACGAGCTCCATGATGCCCGGTAACATTTCCATCCCCTGATTCTGTCGTTGCAAATACAAGGAAACCGTTGTCAGTGGTCTGCAGGGAATTGTCCCCGTACATTGCCAGATCACTATCTGTTCCTCCAAAGACCTTCTGCCATTCAATTGTACCGTTTGCATCGGTTTTTATTGTCCACAGATCATAGTCGCCCTGGACGGGAAGGCCTTCGAGGTCCCCATCTGCTGACTTGGTATAAGCGGAAATGAAGAACCCGCCTTCGGAGGTCTGTATGATTCCGGCAGGTTTGTCATCCGCACTGCCACCGTAGTTCTTCTGCCACTCGATTTCTCCAAGCGCGTCGGTCTTTATGATTAGCACGTCATATCCACCAGAGTTAGCAGCGACATCCCCGTCAGAGGACTTTGAACGTCCAACCAGGATGTATCCACCATCGACTGTCTGCCTGACAGAAAGTCCTGCATCGTACAATGTGCCACCGTAATTCTTTGTCCACTCAGGATTTCCGCTGCGGTCCGTTTTTACGAGCATAATGTCGTAATCACCCTTATTTGCGGCCAAATTCCCATCAGATGATTTGCTCATGCCTATCATAATAGCTCCGCCATCCGAGGTGGGGCTGTTGCCATAGAACTTGTCATATCCACTTCCGCCAATGGTGGTTTCGCTGATTATGACAGGAATGGATGGAGTGGGGTCTACGGCTTGCTGGAAGTAATCAGCATGAGGCTGCATGAGTGGTGCTGCATCGTCACCAGCCACAGCTGTGTATGCACTGTCACCGATACCGTCGTTTCCTGTATCCGTGCCGGTGTAGTCGCTGTAGTAGTTACCGAGCGCGGAAGGACCGAGGCTGTTACCAGCGTAGGTGTAGGACATGGCATCGCTGACGTAGCTGATAGCTCCGGTGTTGGATCCGCCGTCAAGATAGTTTGCGGTGTTGTCCACGAAGTTGTTGAGGCAGATCGTGTTGTTAGAACTGGTAATGCCCGTGATCTTGATCGCTGCATCATTACCATCAAAAGTGTTTTCAGTGACTGTTGCTTCAGTGAATGTTGCACCGGATTCACATTTCAACCAAAGAGCAGCATTGGAGCCAGTCATGTTT
Source organism: Methanococcoides seepicolus (assembly GCF_023684405.1). Classification (GTDB taxonomy): domain Archaea; phylum Halobacteriota; class Methanosarcinia; order Methanosarcinales; family Methanosarcinaceae; genus Methanococcoides; species Methanococcoides seepicolus. Next base: position 2,723 of record NZ_JAGSOI010000111.1, read on the forward strand.
GTAAAAGTGTTGCCATAGATTTCCACAGTTGGTGCAGGATTATCCTGTTGATCTGAAGAGGTACACACTTCTAAAAAGGCTTCATTTATGGAATTTCCGCTTACAAGGACACTTTCGAATGTTCTACTGAATTGAAAATTCTTCTCCGTATCGATGGTCTTAAAGACGCCTGCCACTACATTGTCAGAGAAGTCAACATTGTTGGCTTTGAACGTACTAACAGTGGTGTTCGTGAATGTACAGTTTCGAACTACGACATCACCTGTTGTATAATAGATATACAACTTAGCAGCAAACATATCATGCAAAAATGAAGGAGGATCGATAGTGCTGCTGTTTGGGATTGAGTCAAAGTTTATGTTTTCGATTGTGATGTCATACTGTGCATGGGTCGAGTCATAACCGAAATTCCATCCCAGTACACCCAGATCAACAGTTACCACATCAGCTCCTGCACCCGTCAATGTTAAAGATTTTTCATAGGCATGAACTCTCTGGTTCGAAACATCATAATACCCTGGATTGAAGTAGATGGTGTCGCCTGACACAGCGCCTTCAATGGCTGCCACGACGTCGTCACCAGGGTCGAGTGTTATAGTCGTTCCTGCCGAGGCTGCACCTGTAAAGGCAAGCATCAGCATCAGGGCCATGCTTACCATGATCCCATATTTGAATTTTTTCTGTTTCATATCGCATCTCTCATATTTTTTATATAGGATTACGGCAGCAACTTAATATTGCTGCAGTAGGTGTCTTGCTTTCTGCAGAAAATGAAGAAAACAGGGAAGGATCAGGAAAAAGAAGAGATTAGAGCACCTTCTTCCTCAGTTTGTTCTTCCCTGTTTTTACCT
>NZ_JAGSOI010000112.1 GCF_023684405.1 Methanococcoides seepicolus
GGCAGTGGAGGGTTCCATCCGCTTGGGGTTTCGCTTGCTACCGGAAAGAGGGTCCTTATTGCAGACCCATTCTCGAAGGATGTGAGGGAGGTAGACCCGTCCCTTATCATGCGTCAGCGTAGTGCGGCCATTGCGAAGTCACTTGATGCCGAGTCTTTCGGGATCATTGTTTCCAGTAAACCAGGGCAATACAGAATGGAACTTGCCAGGGAACTTAAAGAACTTGCCGAGGAGAAGGGCAAGACCGCCTATATATTGATACTCGACCTCATCACCCCTGACCAGATGCTGCAGTTCAAAGTGGATGCTTTTGTGAGCACTGCATGTCCGCGACTTGCTGTGGATGAGGTGGGAAGGTTCTCCGCACCCATGCTCACCCCACAGGAATTCGAGATAGTTCTCGGAAAGCGTGAGTGGGAAGACATGGTCTTTGATGAGATAAGGGGAGACTGAGGATCATGAAGCAACGCAAGCTCGAGATCCTCCTTGAAAAGGTAAGGGGGTTCGAGAAGCCTAATGTGACCCTGGAACAGTACCCCACCCCGGCTTTGCTTGCGGCGGAGATGCTTCATTTTGCGTTCATGAAGGGAGATCTTGAGGGTACGGTCTATGATCTGGGGTGCGGCACAGGAATGCTTGCCATCGGTGCAGCTGTCCTTGGTGCTGAGAGGGTTGTGGGATTCGATTCAGACCCGGGAGCACTGGAGATCGCCCGGGAGAATGCTGAGATGATCGGTGTCGATGTGGAATTCGAGTGTAAGGATATCAGACAGGTCAGAGGACATGCAGATACTGTGGTCATGAATCCGCCTTTTGGTGCACAGGTAAAGGGAAGTGACAGACCTTTCCTCAAAACCGCATTGAGAGTGGCGGATGTGACATATTCCATACACAATAGTGGAAGTCTGGCGTTCGTGAAAAAGTTCATTCAACCTGCGGTCATCACGGAATGGTACAATACTGGATTTCCAATAAAACGAACATTTAAATTCCATAAAAAAGATGTAGAAAGAATTGAGGTTGAAATTTACAGGATTATTACAGATAATTGCCAGACCGATCAAAAGTAATTGCTGGCGTATTTAAATTATATGAGGGATTCCTATTAGAATAAGAAACCGCAAGAAAACGACCAGAAGGAGCATGAAGTCCTTGGGCGAGAAGCCAGAGGTCGAAGAGGAAGTATTAGATACTGCCAGTAAAAAGGTAAAAGTGGCAGAAAAGAAAGTAGAGAAGAGGAAAACCGAGACCCCTAAGACTAATACGGAAGATGATCACGTGGAAGAGGAACAGCATGGAGATAAGGTCCTGGTAATGCCTGGTGACATTATCGGCACTACCGAGGAATTTGAAGCAGGGGATAACACTTACATTGTCAGAGGTGACATTCATTCACTTGCCACCGGATTCGTAATGGTGAACAAGAAGCGCAGGACGATATCTGTAAAACCAACTACAAGCATGCCACCAACTATCAAAAAGGGTGACATACTGATAGGAACGGTTGTCAATGTCCGTGATTCCATGGCACTTGTGCAGATAGAGGGGATCAAGGGTGTCGTTGACCGTCAGTTCATCAAACCCGGAGTTGCTGCCATTCATGTTTCCAATGTGAAGGAATCATACGTTAAGGAAATGTCAAAGGAGTTCGCTGTAGCTGATGTTGTTAAGGCGAAGGTCATCAACATTGAGAATATGAGGATGACGACTTCCGGAAAGGAACTTGGTGTGATGGTCGCAACATGTGCCAATTGTGGAAGTACGTTGAAAAAAGAGGATCAGATATTGAAGTGTCCTGAATGCGGACGTACAGAGTCACGCAAGATATCTTCCGATTACGGCACCGGTATTATTTAAGTTCAACAATAAGGAGATTATAATATGGAACTTAAGATCTTAGAAAAATCTGATGATGAGATGAAAATGGAGATAGCTGGAGAGAGTCATACACTCTTGAACATGCTCAAGATCATTCTTATTGAAGATGAACGCGTCCATACCGCGTCATATGATATGAAACACGTAAATGTAAGTGAGCCTATTCTTTTCCTTAAGACAGAGAATGCTGACCCAATAGATGTTGTGAAGGATGCAGTGGCTAAATTGATCACAGATTGTGAAGAGTTCGCCACCGTTTTCAATAAAGCTGTGGAATGATATTTCCACACTTTTTTACTATTTTAACCCATTAGTTGCTACTTTAGAAGAGCAAGAAGTGACCAAACAGAAGTGAGTATATGACACTTGACGATGCTGCATTGAAGAATTTCGGATTCATTGAACGCCCTACTAAGAATATGATCAATATCGATCCCCTGCAGACCGGAGGAATACTGACAGAGGATGCCAGACGTGCTCTGGTGGAGTGGGGAGACGGATATTCCATCTGTGATAACTGCGGAGGCGTTCTGGACCTTATCAAGAAGCCTCCTGTGCAGGAGTTCGTCCACGAGGCCCTTCCGGAGTTCCTGGGAGTGGACCAGGCACGTATAACCCACGGTGCCCGTGAATCGAAGTTCGCTGTGATGCATGCCATTGCCCAGGAAGGCGATACTGTCATCCTTGACGGCCTTGCCCATTATTCTTCTGTCGTAGCAGCTCAACGCGCACGCCTGGAGATAAGAAAGGTCCCGCATTCGGAGCACCCGGACTATTATATCGATCCTGAAGGCTACGGCACCGCCATCGAGGAGACCATCAGTGAGACCGGAAAAGCCCCTGCTCTTGCACTCCTGACCTACCCTGACGGCAATTACGGCAACCTAGCCGATGCCAAGAAGATAGCTTCCGTCTGCCATGAGTACGATGTCCCTCTGCTCCTGAACTGTGCGTACTCCGTTGGCAGGATGCCAGTGGACGCAAAGGAGCTGGGCGTGGATTTCATTGCCGGAAGCGGTCACAAGTCCATGGCGAGCTGCGGACCCATCGGCGTGCTTGGTGTGAATGACGATAATGGCGATTATTCCGATATCATATTCCGAAAGTCCCCCACCAACAAGAACAAGGAAATAGAGCTTCTCGGCTGTACTGCCCGCAGTGCGACCCTGATGACCATGATAGCCTCGTTCCCCGAAGTCGTGAAACGCACCCGGAACTGGGACAATGAAGTGGCCGATGCCAGATGGTTCTCCGAAAAGCTGGAAGCCCTGGGACTCATACAGCTGGGACAAAAGCCCCACAACCACGACCTGATGTTCTTCGAGGCCCCCAACCTCTACGAGATCTCCACAAGAGTAAAGAAGGGAAGGTACTTCCTCTACAAAGAGCTCAAGAGCCGAAACATACACGGCATCAAAGCCGGCCTTACCAAGTTCTTCAAGCTCAGCACCTTCCAAGTCGGCAGAGAGAACCTCTCCTACATAGTAGATTCCTTCGACGAGATCATTAAGAAGTACGAGTGATGGTCTTTCATTTCTTTTCTTTTTTC
>NZ_JAGSOI010000113.1 GCF_023684405.1 Methanococcoides seepicolus
TTTCCTTTTTCCAAAATCTTAAGAGCCTCTTGAAGTAGAATCTTTTCATTTATTCGAATAAGATTATCAAGATCCAGTTTTTGGAAATGATGTCGTATCGATGTCTCACATACTACTTTTTGGTAGTTTTTTGAAATGGAATGAACCGATCCCTTATCTACTGCCATACATACTGCAGTATGAAAAAGATCTTTACAGGTAAGTGAACCATTGATCTTGATTTTAATATTATCTGTAAGTGGTTTTAGAACGGTGTCAATACATTCTTTTGATCTTAGTTCTACTCTGGAAATGTTCTTGGAATTGGGAAGTTGAAATGACATATGGCGGCGTTTTCGCCGCATATATAGCTATCGAATGACATTATTTCATGCTGATAGTAAAATTAGCGAAGTACTGAACTTTAATAAAAACAAGATTTCTTATGAGACTGAAAAGTACATTAATAATCATTTTCTTCAAAAAGTCGGAATAATTTTTTCAACAATCCGATTATATTTACCTCTTCATAAGCAGCTAAACAGCCCACCTCTCACAAAATCCCCAAATTTCCAACTTTTTAGATAACTTTAAAAATAATCATCATCCATATTTATTCTAAGGATGTGGAATGATGAAAGTATTAGCTATTGTAGGAAGTCCGCGTAAGAACGGTAACACGGATGTAGTTGTACAGAAAGTGCTTGAAGGGGCAGCAGAGGCGGGGGCTGAAACAGAGACCATTTACATCAATGACCTGGATTTCAAGGCTTGTCAGGGGTGTGGGCTTTGTAATGTGATGGCTGATTGCAAGCTCAAGGATGACATGACGGACGTTTACAAGAAGCTGGAAGAGGCGGATGCTTTTGTGTTCGGTTCTCCCATATATTTCGATCAGTTCACCGGACAGATGCGCTCTTTTTTGGATCGCTGCTATGCTCTTGTGGATGCAGAGCTCAAACCAAGGTTACCTGTGGGGAAGAACGCTGTTCTCGTAAGGGCACAGGGAGATCCTAACGGATCGATGTATGAGAACGTCTTTGATGAGTTCGGAAATATTCTGAAATTATTCTTTGGTATGACGGTCACAGACAGGCTTGTTGCAGCTGGATATGACCTGCCCGGTTCTGCGAGAAAGGATGCGGAACTGATGGAGCAGGCAAAACAGGCGGGGCTTCACTTACTTGACTGATATTTGACCTTTCCTGTATGATGCCGGTCTTTCTCTTTTTTTAATCTCTTTTTTAATAGCCATAGGTTCGAACAGTTTCGAAGTTTCATGGTTGAAAACACATTCATACGAACACTTTCATCCTGCATGGGTGGTCAATATAAAGAAAAAGAAAGTAGGGATTATGAATGGGAATATACGATGACGATAAGTTGTTAGAATCTGCGGAAAGAAAAATTAGAGAAGCAGATTATCCTAGTACTACGAAAGATGCAATACTTGATTTTGAAAACCATCTATTTCTTGACGGGATCTCGATTGGTGGAGTGCGGGCATATATCAGCCAGCTTCACATGTATGCGGTCTGGTTGAATGACATCCCTTTGCCCAATGCATCTGTAAGTGACATTAAGCGTTTCATTGGATAGGTTGAACGATCCGATAGAAGTGCATACACAAAGTCTGGATACAAAATATCAATCCGAAGAATGTACAGATGGTTGGAAAAACCTGAACTTGTAGATTGGGTTACTATCAAAACCAATCATAGAAACAACAAGTTACCAGAAGAACTACTGACAGAAGATGAAGTCAAACAGATGATTGATGTTGCTAATCATCCTCGTGATAAAACAATCGTAGCAGTTCTATATGATTCAGGATGTCGAATTTCGGAATTGGGCAATTTGAAGTTTAAGCATATACAGTTTGATCAATACGGCGCAGTAATTACAGTGGATGGAAAAACTGGCATGCGTAGAGTACGCTTGATCTCAAGTGTCCCTTATCTTTCAGCATGGATAGCCATTCATCCAGATAATGACAATCCAGACGCTTATCTGTGGATTGGTCGCGGGGCAGGCAATGTGGCAAACATGTTTCCAACGCCAGCTATCGATGAAGATGCAGCATTTTCAGCTGCTACCCATTGATCGAACTCTTCTTTAGTGAAATTGAAGGATAATGTAATCGGATCTACCTCAGGCATCATGACTCCGACATCTTTGAGTAACATGGCATACGCATCGCTATCTGGATCAAATTTACCAGAATCAAGCATACGTTCTGCATTTTCTTTAATCATGTCATTTCACTCAATACCCATGTCGACAAAAGTCTTCGTGAACTCAGCAGCAACTTCTGTCGCCCAGACAGCATCTGTATTTTGTGAAAAATTGATACAACATTCTCATAGATTAATCACTAGAAGAACGTAGTACAAGGTGTCCATCAGAAGAATTTGGTATTTTATCATATATTTCAATTATAAAATAATCAGAACTGTCCAAGTACACATTTTTTTCTTTGGTAATGTTGTTGTCCAATGTTACAACATATTGATGAGATCCTACAAAAGGAGTATCAATTGGCACGTATATTCCTGTACTATAGTCACTTGGAAAAGTTTCATTAAATATAAGTTCATTTTTTTCATTGAAGACTTTTACTTCAATGGTATGATTATCTTTGCTATAATTTTCAATCGAAAATGCCAATGAATCAGTATGTTGAATAACAAAAATTGTTCCAACAATCGATAATATGAGAATTATTATACCTACAAATAAATGTTTTTTATATTTGAACATAAGCAACACCACATAAAACCATTTAATAAGACTTATAATTTTTTAATCGAGTTGTTCATTTTTTAACCATTTTAATAGAAGATATTGCGAAATATATTTACAATTACTTTTACTTATATAGTTCTCAAATAGAATGAAAAAGAGAGAAAAGATTTATACAAATCTTTTCAATATTAAGCAATGTTACCTACCGTAATCATACTGGTAAGAGTCGGAGCAGTTGTATATTGAGGGGGGAGGAGTGGCAGAAGGCAAGTGTGACTACCCTGTGTGTAATAAAGACCATCTGCTACAAAGTATTCTTTGCTTACTTCAACTTTAGCCGTATTATAGTCAAACACCCAACATTTTGGACTTCTGTTTTTCACTAAGAAACTTTTCAATCCATCTCTTTGCAAAGCTAATTTTTGATGAGCACTCCATAAATTTCTCATGTATTAAATCCCGCATATGA
>NZ_JAGSOI010000114.1 GCF_023684405.1 Methanococcoides seepicolus
CAATATTAGGAAGTCATTGGTGGTTTAAGCAGAAAGTTCACCGTAAACTTTCAATAATTCTATTGTTTGGAGAAATTCGAACTATTTACCTTAATTTTCAAGTAAACGTTTTTACCGTAATTAATTAAATACAGTAGATTTTTTAACTTTTTTATGAACTCTCTATTTGAAACATACCACAACAATTTTATTTAGAGTAGAATATTATATTATCCAAATACTCAAAAGGTTATATATGGGTATAAATCTACAAGCCTTTAAAATAAAGAGGGTGTACCTATTAAAGTCATTACAATAATTACTATATTTTTACTTCTGCTTGTTTTTAGTTGTTTCAATTCGGCTGCAGCAGACGTAACGCTCGAATCATCAACTCAAATCGCCACATACGGTGAAAACTTCACAATAGATGTTTTTGTAACACCGGATGCTGCAATTGCAGGATTACAGTTCGATCTCGATTTTGACAGCTCAAAAATCCAGATAGACAGTGTATCTGAAGGCATACTCTTAAGCCAGAATGGAGCTTCAACATTTTTCAGCGACGGAAACACAGACAACAATGTAGGAGCACTTTCAAATGTTTACGGTTTGATACTGGCTCCTTCAAGCATCATAGAACCTGAGTCATTTGCAAGCATCACAATGAGTGTAAAAGAGCAGGCTACAAGCACAGCAACAATTGGTCTGAAAAACGTGATCATAAGTGACCCATCAGGAAATCCCCTAAGTGTCTTGATCAAAAATACGACTCTGACCATTAACGAGGCCCCTTTGGCAAGTGAACCAGAGGAGGTGTTCTATGATAGCTTTGAGCAGGGTGAATGGAACGGGCTATGGGCTGAAGACAGCCAAAGAGACTGGTATGATTCAACTCAGCGGGCAATAGACGGCAGATGGTCTGCTGGAATCGATGGCAGGGCTACGAATGCAGCATTAACCTCTAAAGATATAGACCTGGGTGGCAAAACAATCGCTACAATTACATTCTCCTGGTATATTGAAAGTTACCTCGACAAAGGAGAATACCTTGCATTCGATGTGTCCACAAATGGAGGAGCTACCTGGACTGAAAAGGCAATATTAAGAGGGAATGTTGACACTGAAAACACCTGGCACGAAGAAAGCATTGACGTAACCGACATAGACAGCCTCAAAATTCAATTCAGGGGAAAGATGTCCAATTCGCAGGAAGATGCGTTCGTTGATATGGTTAGGGTAGTAGCAAAATAAGCAATCTGCCGTTAAATGAAGATGAAATTAAATGGTGTCCGATCTGGACACCAAAATTATTTTTGGAGTTTGAGTTAGATTCTTTTTTGAATTAACCACATACAAATGTATCATATGATGGTATTTATACGAGTTTGAACTGAAATTACCGAACTACTGTATTTGTGAATGGACCAGTTCTGGAAAAGTTTACAGATCAAACATGTTCGAGTTCAGCCTTTACGTATACTTTTTCCCCTTTGTACTTGATCAGAAGTATCCTATGATATGGTATCATGGTATCTGGAAAAAGCGTGAAGAATAAGTGTCCAATGTCTACTATATCCTCTCCTGAAACAGTTTTTGTATTTCCAGGCACACCCCTGTGGATATACTCGATGCTACATTCGCTTATATCCATGCATTCCTTCCATTTCAATTCATTGAATATGTCCCTCGGACGTTTTGATTTTATTTCATCATCCATAAAATACCTTCCAGAAGGTCTAATATGTAGATAGTAAAAAGATTCCAATACAGATCCCCACGATCTATTGGATTCCCATACGTTTCCCTCAATATTATTTAGGCTGATCTTAAAATAAATAGTTATTGAAACTGTTTTCCCATCACTTCAAACCATTGAACAGAACAATAATACAGTACTTTGAACATACTGAACATACTCCATGTATTAGATTTTCGTAGTAGAAAATGTGCAATTTCAGGAAATATACTTACATATTTTCGGGCGGGATCTGTAGCATTGACGATCTTGCTGATCATCTGAACAATGAACAAAGGTATTTTCATCACCTTAACGTAGAAATCATCAACATTGAAAAAAAAGGTAGTGGGTGCAAAATATTGCAATCCACTATTTTATTATGCTTTAAGTGCAAGCAGTGAAAGACCCAGTTTCTTTTCCAGATCCTTTACTTCTTTAGCAGCGTCTTCATTTAAGTCTGCATACTCGATCTTCTCATCTGAAAAAGCAATTAAGGCTATACCTAATTTACTTTCCAGCTCATTGATAGCTTTCAGATTTTCGGTGTCAATTTTTGAATAACTCCACATTTTTAAAACCTCCAATAGAATATACATTCGATTAGCTAATATATGTTGTCTCTGAAAATCCCATATATATAATTAATATTGGATATATTATTGACATAACCAGTAGTCAGAATATTTACATCGATACTCTTATTTTCTCATAGAACAAAGATCATGTCAGGGAAATTTGAAGGAAACGCACGTTTAGTATTTATTTCCTTAAACCGGTTTTCATGGATGGATCTATGATGGTATTGTCTGGAGAAATGGAATTTCGGCTCATAGCATTTGATTCAATGGGTGCCAAATCATCATGCACTCTTGTGAAAACCCCTGACACCAGCATACTTATCGATCCCAGAGCTGCGATCATGCAAAAGAGTTTTCCGCTGCAAGATCCTGAAAAACAATTCTACCTACAAAGCGCCATAAAACAGATCAAAGAAGAAATGAAAAAGGCAGAACACATCGTTCTCAGCCACTATCACTTTGATCATTATATGATAGATGAAGAATCATGTGAGATATATCTCAATAGTGATATGTGGATAAAGGATCCGAACCGTTGGATAAACCATTCACAGTGGGAGCGTTCCCGGGATTTCCTACAATTGATGAGTAAGGTCAATAAAACTGATCTCAAACACTCTCCACCAGGACAAAAACAATACAAAGATCCAGTAGAATGTTTACCCATAGCTTTTTCCAAATATCTCGGAAATTATCAGGAACGAAGGGGAGAACTAATATCAAACTGGAGAAGTAACTATTCAGCCTACCTATCGTCAATCCTGTATGACCGACTATAATACACAAAATTAATTTGCAATCCTAAAATCAAACAATTGTTGGAACAAATGGCTTTCCAGCAATTGCATCTTGAATTGCA
>NZ_JAGSOI010000115.1 GCF_023684405.1 Methanococcoides seepicolus
ATAGCAGCGATGTAGATTTCCCGAAGACTCTCGTACTTCAGTACAGTAAACAACGTGGGTAGACTTATCTTCTGTGTTCGGATGGGAACAGGAGTGGCCCTACCGCTATGGCCGCCATACTCATTCAAATTAACGGATTGTGATCATGTAGATCATATTACATATCAGATATCGCCTGGACAAAGCGAGACGGATGAGGCACGGATATTAGTAAATGCGGACTGAACACCTCGTTGCCTTGGTGCTTACATCCCATTCCTATCGATCCGGTCTTTTACCGGAACCCTTAAAGTGGTCTCTTTTTAGGTTAGATTTCGAGCTTAGATGCATTCAGCTCTTATTCCTTAGCGCGTAGCTGCTCGGCAGTGCCTTGTCAGACAACCGATCGACCAGTGGCGCCGTTGCTCTGTTCCTCTCGTACTAAAAGCAACTTACCCTCAGACCACATACACCTCTAGTAGATAGTAACCGACCTGTCTCACGACGGTCTAAACCCAGCTCACGATCTCCTTTAATAGGCGAACAACCTCACCCTTGGCTGCTGCTGCACAGCCAGGATGGAAAGAACCGACATCGAGGTAGCAAGCTGCCGGGTCGATATGTGCTCTTGCCGGCAACGACTCAATTATCCCCGGGGTAACTTTTCTGTCATCTTTAGCCCGCACCAAGCGGGACATAAAGGTTCGCTAGAACCGACTTTCGTCTCGTGATCCACTACTGTGCTGAATCACGTCAGGCTAACTTATGCTCTTGCACTCTTCAGTAGGTTTCCGACCCACTTGAGTTAACCATTGCGCGCCCTTGATATCTTTTCAAGGGCGTCCCGCCCCAGGCAAACTGCCCACCTATCGGGGTCCTCCTCACGGAGTGAGGGTCGTAACTTTGGAAGGGTAGTGTCCCAATTGCGACTCCACCGATGCTGGCGCACCGGCTTCGACGTCTCCTACCTACACTGTACATCCAAAATCACAACCCAGCGACAGGCTGCAGTAAAGCTCCACGGGGTCTTCACTTCCCCCTAGAGGTCTCTAGACTCTGCACTAGAATGTAAGCTTCACCGGACTCTGGCTAGGGACAGTAGAACTCTCATTGATCCATTCATGCAAGTCGCCAATTAAGCGACAAGGTACTACGCTACCTTAAGAGGGTCATAGTTACCCCCGCTGTTTACAGGCCCTTCTTTCCGTTGAACCGAAGTTTCAGGTACCTGCACTGAGCAGGATTCAGAGATCGTACTAGCCCTTACGGGTTTGCGATCTCCTATGTTGATATTAGACAGTTAGAGTTCCCTGGTCACTGCGACCTGCTGTCTTCACAGCAGGCACTCCTTCTCCCGAAGTTACGGAGCCAATTTGCCGAATTCCCTTAGCCAAATTATTCCGACACGCCTTAGCCTTTTCAGCTAGGGGCACCTGTGTCAGATCTCGGTACGGATATTCAACTCCCTTTTCACGGGTTCCGGGGTGCAGCCGACTTTCGTCATAACATATTCGTCCGCTTCTCGCCATTACGGCTCTCCACGGATTTAGATGCTTAAACGGCGCGACAGCGCCGCTCAGCCTGCCCCAAAACGTCAGTTTTATTGTTGAATAGTACAGGAATATTAACCTGTTTCCCTTTTGATGTACTCGAATTACGGTACAACTTAGGACCGACTAACCCTCGGCTGACGATCATTGCCGAGGAAACCTAGCCCCTTCGGCGGTTAGGATTCTCACCTAACTATGCTGCTACTATTACCAGGATTTTCGTTTCCGCTCGGTCCACAGGACTTCACAGCCCTGCTTCTACCCAAACGCAACGCCTTCCTACAAGATTACCTTTCGGTACTCCGTGGTATCGGTGGTCGACTTGAGCCCCGTCCATTTTCGGGGCCCCAAACCTCGACTGGTGGGCTGTTACGCACTCTTTAAAGGATAGCTGCTTCTAAGCTAACCTTCCAGCTGTCTAGGGCTTGGGACGCCCTTTAGTATTAACACTTAGTCGACACTTAGGGACCTTAACCACGGGCTGGGTTGTCTCCCTTACGGACTACAGGCTTACCCCAGTAGCCCGGACTCCAACTTTCTACGACGACGGTGGGTTCGGAGTTTGACAGACGGGTGAGGGATTTCTCCCCCAGGACCATCAATCAGTGCTCTACTCCACCGACTATCTCCAGTTAGGTCATGCTGCGACATGTTTTGGAAGGAACCAGCTGATGCCGGGTTAGATTAGCCTTTCACTCCGAGACGCAGGTCACACGAATGATTTGCAGATCAATACCGCTTGCGGTCCTCCACGTAGCTTTCGCCACGCTTCAACCTGCCCACGCCTAGATCACCCGGCTTCGGGTCGTAACTTAGTGACTCCACGCACTTGTATACGCCGCGTCTCACCCGAAGGTTGCACGCATGTTGCTTTCGCTTCGGCTTCCCAGATAAAAGGTTAGCCATCGCCACTTAGTTACACTCCCTGGCCCGTTCTTCAAAACGTATGATATGACATCGGCATTGGAACTCGTACTACAACCTCGCGGTTGATTCCTTCGATCCAAAGATCCTTTCATGCCATATCGCTCCATCACCATCAGGTTTCAGGCACTTTTAACCTCCCTTTTGGGGGTACTTTTCAGTTTTCGGTCACCCTACTATTTCGCTATCGGTCTCAAGACGTATTTAGTTTTGGAAGTTGGTGCCTCCCAAATTCTCGCGTGATTTCCAACACACGATACTCAGGAACATTTCCAATTCCTCTTTTCATTGCTTACGTGACTATCACACTCTATGGTCTAACGTTCCAGAAAAGTTCAGCTAAGAAAAGATAGGAATCTTAGAAAGTTCCTATAACACCACATCTCCCTCACATTACTGGAGGGATTCAGTTTGAACTGTGCCGTGTTCATTCGCCATTACTAACGGCATCTCTTCGATTTCTCTTCCTGCCCCTACTAAGATGTTTCAATTCGGGGCGTTCCCGATCATTACTGATCAGCACAAATGTGCTAAGAGGTCTCATTAGGAAATCCCAGGTTCATAGGTTCCATGCACCTACCCTGGGCTTATCGCAGCTTGGCACGTCCTTCATCAGCGCTTGAGCCGAGCCATCCACCTGACGGCATAATTACCAGAGTCCATCTCACTTTGTCCAGTGAGCGTCTGATATGTAATAT
>NZ_JAGSOI010000116.1 GCF_023684405.1 Methanococcoides seepicolus
GGCGCTTTTCAAACTCTTCGCCATACTCAGCAGTAAGTCTATCAAAAAGGGTCTTTATTGTAGTATCACCCAGATCGATGTTTGTTGACCTTGTTTTTGTTAGATTGTTCAATGCTGATGAGAATCTTATAGATACCATTTTAGTTCACCTCTTGATGTGTTAGTTCTTGCTTTTTCGCTATGTTGCTAAACTTCTTCGTGAATTCGGAATATGTGGGCTTTATTGATCTAGGACTATCAAGTGCTCCTGCGATAGTTTCCTGTGCTTTTAGACCATTACCTGTTACATATACAACTGTTCTTTCTTCGGGGTCAATATGGCCGCTTTCGACAAGGCTCTTAAGACCTGCAACCGTTGTCCCGCCGGCTGGTTCGGTGAAGATCCCTTCAGTTCTTGCAAGCAGAAGTATGGCATCAAGTATCTCCTTGTTCGTTACGGATGCAGCATAACCATTTGAATTCTGTATGGCCTGCTTTGCATAATATCCATCTGCAGGATTTCCGATGGCAAGACTGTGGGCTATGGTGTCGAGTTCTCTTATTGGAACTACCTCAGCATCGTTCTGGACTGCGGTTGATATTGGAGCACAACCGGTGGGTTGTGAGCCTGAAATTCTGACGTTCTTGCCGGAATCGATAAGACCGATATTTTCGAGTTCGCTGTAACCTCTTGTAAGTGCACATAGCAGTGCTCCGCTTCCAAGGGGTGCAACGATGTGGTCCGGAGCATTCCATCCGAGCTGTTCGGCAGTTTCAAAAGCAAGTGTTCTGGAACCTTCCGTGTAGTACGGCCTGATGTTTATGTTAACAAATGCCCAATCGGGATTCTGGTCTGCGACCTCACTTGCAAGACGATTTGCGTCATCATATGTTCCGTCAACCGCTATGACGTTTGGATCATATGTGAGCATCTGGGTTATTTTTCCAAGCTCGATCGAGGCAGGTATGAAAACGTATGCCGGAATTCCTGCCTTTGCAGCATGGGCTCCCACAGCTGATGCGAGATTTCCTGTGGATGCACAGCCAATTGCAGTGGCACCGAGTTCGAGAGCCTTGCTCACAGCCACTGATGTCACTCTGTCCTTGAACGAATTTGTAGGATTGACAGAATCATCAAGTATGTATAGTTCCCTTAGTCCCAGCTCTTTCCCGAGGTTCTTTGCATGGTGCAACTTATTATAACCTGCACCGAGGTCTACATAATTCGTGCTATCCAGGGGAAGCAAATCTGCATATCTCCAGATGGAAGGAGGACCTCTGGCGATCTTCTCTTTACTTACTGTATTCTGGATCTCATCCCAATCGTAATGTACCTCAAGCGGTCCGAAACATTCGTAGCAGGTGTTCTGTATCCCACTGGGATATTCTGCACTACATTCTCTGCACTTTAAACCAATTACTTTGCTCATTTTATTTGTCTCCCAGTAACGTATGATTATTAACTACCCAACATAAAAACACAGTATATTATTACCATTGGTTATTGGGCAATATTTGCCTTTATTTTGAGATTGTACCTTATGAATTGGTTTTTGAGATAATTGGAGTCAAATTGTGTAAATTGCCGCTTTCTATACCTATTTATCAGGAAATTACATTTTTTTGAAAATACTGACACGAATTTCGATCATTATTTTCAGGGAGGTAAAAATGTTAGGTGAATTTACTGAAGAACAGATAAGGCGGTATTCAAGACATATCATACTGCAGGAAGTTGGGGGGAAAGGACAACATAGACTACTTTCCTCCAAAGTACTCTGTATAGGTGCAGGAGGGCTTGGTTCTCCTATTATACAGTATCTGGCTGCTGCTGGGGTTGGGACCATTGGGATCGTTGATGATGATGTTGTGGACCTTAGTAATCTTCAAAGGCAGGTCATACATGGTGGCAATATTGATGTCCCAAAAGTTGAATCTGCGAGAAAATTCGTTGAGAATTTAAATCCTGATGTGAACGTTATCACTTATCAGAAAAGGATCAGTCCTGATAATATCCTTGATATCATAAATGATTACGATATCGTGGTGGACGGTTCCGACAATTTTGCGACCCGCTATCTCGTAAACGATGCCTGTGTGCTTGCAAAAAAGCCTCTTTCGCACGGTAGTATTTTCCGTTTCGAAGGGCAGGTCACGACAATTCTTCCAGATGAAGGACCCTGTTACAGGTGTCTTTTTGAGCATGCACCACCTGCGGGAATGGTCCCAAGCTGTCAGGAAGCCGGAGTTATCGGAGTACTTCCAGGCATCATCGGGGTAATTCAGGCAACCGAGGTCATCAAATACCTGCTGGGATCCGGTGAGCTTTTGGTAGGTCGGCTGATATTCTATGATGCTTTTAACATGTCATTCGATGAGATCAAGATCCGTAAGAATCCTTCATGTCCTGTATGTGGTCAGAATCCATCGATAACATCAATTGAGGATGAGAATTATCAGGATGGAGGCGGGGTCTGTAGTATTGGATAAAACGATATAGGGAATGGTTGTATCACGCTTTACGGACGTATATGTTGAATATGCCTTCCTTTTCTTCAACAGCAAGCAGCTCATTCCCTGTCTTTTTTGTCCACGTTGCGATGTTTTGAGGGGTTATGGCATCATTTGCTATGACCAGCAGTACCTCATTTGATTCCAGATCATCCATTGTCTGTTTTGTTCGTATAAGTGGGTACGGACAGCACTGTCCCCTTACATCAATTTCAAAGTCTGCTATTATTTTATCCATTTGAATCAACCACAATTATGATCTGCTTAATATTGTAGATATTTAATGAGGCAATATTTACGTTATTCCTATACTTTCCTACATTAATCAATTATTCCTTTTTTCTTAATGGCACTTCTTACCGCAAACAGTGCTGCTATGTTATAGTCTAAACTACAAACATTACAAGCAATATCATAACAACATTTGTGTAAAATAAAGTGTAATTAGTATATAAATGGATGTTTAATAGGCTCTGTAGAAATCCGGTAGTCCAGTATTAAACGGTTGATGTTTTTGAACAGTTAAATATCAATAATTCTCTCAATGTCCACTTATCTTCAACAATCCCGCATTCTTGAGCAGGTGTTCTCTTATAGTTTACACCTTTTTTA
>NZ_JAGSOI010000117.1 GCF_023684405.1 Methanococcoides seepicolus
ATTGGTGACACCAGAGTCTACATCCCTGAAGGCGATGAATGTATCCCAGACTGTGGTACAAAGGTCGTACAGGGTGACCACGATGCAACCTACATGTTAATGACAAACCTCGACGCAAAGCTTGCATACTTCACCTACGATGATGAAGAAGTCTATGTTGATATGGACAATGACAGCAAGGTGTCCTTCGGTGATGTCAGGCTTACAAATGTCTCCAATCACTATGGTCCAAACACCAAGGTAAAGATATGCGATGAATTCGATCTTGGACATGATCTTACACAACTGAACCAGACTAGTGTCAGGTATGTTGAGACAGACGATCTCATTGGATACACTCTTGGTGATGCAGTCTACGTTGACGTTGATGACAGTAATTTTGTGTCTGCAGGCGATATCAGGCTTGTTGAAGTTGAAGCTTACATGCCAGGAAACCCTGTCCCATTCGTATACCCTGCATGGTCAGTTGTAGACTCAAACGATGTTGATGTTGGAGATGTACTCCTTGGACTCCTTGATCGCGATGGAGTTGACGATGGAGAAGACTACACCGACCTGAATGAGGTGCTCGGATACATTGACTCTGACTGTACTGGAACCTGGACCTGCCCGGACAAACTCTACATCCAGCAGTATACTGAATGCGACAGCTTCCAGCTGAACCTTGGTGTATCAGTAGGTGACCTCAGGTTGTATGTACCTGTGAACGATCCAAACAGCCCATTCTATGATGAGGAAGAGGACTGGCCAGAATGTGGTACCAAAGTAACCCTCTGCAACATTGACGTTGAGTATGGAGTTACTGAAGTATTCCATAACTACGCATTGATAAAGTTCGTTGACAGGGACAATGATGGTCTATTCACCGAAGGTGTCGACCATGTATACATTGATATGGACAACTCCAGCGATGTAACTGTTGGTGATGTCAGGCTGACTGATGTTAGCATCAAGAACGATACCTATGCAAACAACACCAAAGTCGATGACCATGATCTGGACCGCGCTGGTACAATGCTGCCTGCAGACCTCTACATTACAGTGTCTGATTTGGATCTCCTGGCTGTTGTGCCATACGTAGCTGGATATGGCCCTGCTGACCCAACCGTTGAGTTGCCAACTGAAAGTTTCAACTTCACAGTCAGCATGTTTGACAATGACTGCAGTGGCGACTGGACCTGTGTTGACGCTCTTTACCTGAGCATCGATGATCAGTTCTGGATGGATGACCTTGCTGTCACCCATAAGGACATCAGGTTGTACATCCCACCAGGACTTATCTGCGACGGAGAAGTACCTAATGGTGAATGTGACTACCACGCATATGATGCAAACCAAGATGGTATGATCAGCATTGGTGAGGTAAACACCGCAATCGATGACTACCGTACACAGGGGCCAACATCTATTGCAGATGTCAGTGAACTGATAGATATGTATCGTACAGGTGAGCCCTACTGTTAAGAATTAGTTGAGGGGGATTATCCCTCAACCAATATTTTTCAAATGTCTTGAATTTTTTACACCTTCGCAACATATCGATTTACTATTATTACACTTTAATTTACGGATAAATTTACTAGTGGTAAATTAACCTTCAATCATTTTTCCCCATCCTTCCAACCTCACCCTAACATGAGCATTCAACGTAAACGGCTGATCACCCATAGCATCAGCTCCTAAGTTTAACATTTCATTCAAGAAGGTTAAGATTAAGACTTGGATGAGATTGGTGGGTTCAAATCATACCCTTCACACTTTTCATTTGTAGTTGTTTGAACCATCGCCTTGATTTGATATACGGCTACTTCCAATTTGAGGATTAACATTTCTGGACTGATATCTTACATAATTTTTATTATATCATCTGGTAAATTAATGTTATAACAATTAATCAGTTCTGATAATAGTTTTATATGCTCTTTTATATATCCACAATAGACATCTTTTTCGAAAAATTTAGAGCTGCCTTGCATATTATAGCTTTTGCTTACTTCAAGCATCAAAGGAATTTCACACATAAACCACATAAACTGTGTGCCAATTAGCAATTCAATTAATTTGATAGTATCAGAATCTAGATATAACGAATATCGATCCAAAACTTGATTGAGAGATGAATCAAAACGTTTACATTCTCCGCAAATATACGTTGCCCATAACCGTGAAGGATAAACAGGTGCTTCGTTTGAAAAATCAAACAATGCCATTTGAGAATAAAAAGCCTCATCAAACAAACCAGAATCACAGCCATATGATTTATTGGGTTTAGTATCAATTGATGCTTCGCACATACTTTTAAATAACCTCAAATGGCGCTCAAATGGTTTTTTTAATCTACGATATGCGATTTTTCGTATTTTATCCCTTTCACGTTTCTCATTAAAATCCAAAATACTGTTAATTAATATGACAGTAAGTAAAATACCGATTATTTCAGTGAATAAATTTAGGGTAACATCCTTTGTCCAATTCAATCCGTTTGGTGGTGCTAAATATAAGTAGACGAGCACCATAGCAAATAGTAATAGTATCGCAACGGGGATCTGTAGTTCTTTTCTTACCATGTAATCACTATATCCGAATAAATCAAATATTGTACCGACCATCCGCATAATACTGTATCAGTATAAAATTATATCGATTTGATTCAAACTTTCTATTTTATACTCAATCACTCCCCGGTAGTCCATCTATATTTAGTTGATATTATGTAATGTGAATCATATACATATATATCATGGGAAAACGGGGACCAAAACCAAAATTTAATGATGTTGCTTGTCCTAATGAAGACTGTGAATACTATGGCCTTACTGGAAAAGGTAATGTTGTAGGTAATGGAACTTATCAGATCAAAGGTAAACGTATTA
>NZ_JAGSOI010000118.1 GCF_023684405.1 Methanococcoides seepicolus
TGAATGAGTATGGCGGCCATAGCGGTAGGGCCACTCCTGTTCCCATCCGAACACAGAAGATAAGTCTACCCACGTTGTTTACTGTACTGAAGTACGAGAGTCTTCGGGAAATCTACATCGCTGCTATGCTCACTCTATCCAATTCTTTTCTTAACTGATCTTTAACGCAGTAGTTGTGACTTTATTTCTCAGCATTTCCAACGAGATTGATTTCGTTTCTGACAGATACAAATCGAACTTCTTTTTATTGCTCTTCCTTTTATATTACTATCAAAAGGAATGCACTAATACAACAAACGCTCTCCTCCTCAATATCAATGATTGATTTAAATGCAAGCAGTCAAACATCCTTATTCAATTAAAAATGTATATTCTGATTTTTTTTGTTAAAGAACAAAAACTTGATATCCTCTAAAATCAATGTAAATAGTGGAGGGTAACACTATGCAATGCAATGTATGCGGAGTTGAAACTGACAAAACATATTGTACAGATTGTGAACAGGTAATGGAACAGATCATCAAACAGGTAGGAGAAAAGCGATGGGCAGCGATAGACGATTGCTCACATATCTATCCAATGGTAAAAAGAGCTGTCAAAGGGGAGCTTAATATAAACGATATAATAAATGCACTGGAAGTCGAAGACTGACCACGTAAAAAGGTGAGATGCGAATGTTCTATTCTTTCTCACCTTCTTTTACTGTCGCTTATTTTGTCAGGCAAAGCAGTATTGCCAGATCCTCTTCTGCCTGAAGTGCATGTGGTGCATTTGCCGGCATGAAAATGAAGGTACCTTCTTTCATCTCTATATCCTTATCGAACAATTTGAAAATACCTTTTCCTTTTAGAACCTGAACAACTCCGTTCTTCGTAGAAGTATGTTCATCAATGTTCGTTCCTGCAGCAAGACACATCAAAGTATAGTTATAGTCATCTGCCTTAGCAAGGACCGTACTGAATATTCCCTCCGAAGGGAACTGCATCAATTCACTTAGATTCTTTGAAAATCCTTTATCCATAAATATCACTCCTTTTCTACAAGTGCTGTGCTAAGATATCTCTCTCCTGTATCAGGAAGAATAACAACTATCATTTTACCTTCATTCTCCTTCCGTCTTGCAACATCCAAAGCTGCAAAAAGAGCTGCACCTGATGATATGCCTGCGAGGATCCCTTCCTTTTTGGCAAGTTCCCGTGTCGTCTCAAGGGCATCTTCATTACTGACCGTTACAATTTCGTCAATGATGTCCATGTTCAACACATCCGGCACGAAACCGGCACCTATGCCCTGTATCATATGTGGTCCCGGACTGCCGCCGGAAAGTACTGCTGAATCCTTAGGTTCGACGGCCACTGCCCTAAACCCGGGCTTACGGGACTTTAGCATCTCTGAAACACCTGTAATAGTTCCGCCGGTACCAACGCCTGCTACCAGAATATCGACCTTTTCTTCGGTATCATCCCATATCTCCCCAGCCGTAGTACAGCGATGGATCTCAGGATTTGCCGGATTCATGAACTGATGTGGAATAAAAGAATTTGAAGTCTCCTTTCCAATCTTTTCCGCTTCCTCGATAGCTCCCTTCATACCATTGGGACCAGGTGTAAGCACTATTTCGGCTCCAAGGACCTTTAATATGTTTCTTCTCTCAACACTCATGGTCTCAGGCATTGTCAATATAAGCCTGTAACCTTTAGTAGCACAAACAAAAGCCAGACCGATACCTGTATTTCCTGAAGTTGGCTCGATAACTATGGCTCCCTTTTTGAGCACTCCTTCCCTTTCTGCGGTCTCTATCATGTTCAAAGCGATACGGTCCTTGACTGAACCCAGAGGATTAAAAGCCTCCACTTTCACAAGGACAGTAGCATAACATCCTTCAGTTATCCTGTTCAAGCGTACAAGCGGTGTCTTTCCAACAGTTTTTGTTATATCTTCATAAATGTTCTCCATATCAAAACCCCCATAAAATAAAATCTTTAAAAGAATCCCTGCTCTTTCAGGAAGATGATCTCTCCTTGAAGACCAGCTTTGGCTCTTCTATCAGTACTTTTGTGTCTGCCGGTACTGACCTTGTCAACCAGACATTACCTCCGACAACGGAACGTGCTCCTATGACGGTATCTCCGCCAAGGATCGTTGAATTGGAATATATCACTACATCATCCTCTATCGTGGGATGTCTTTTAAGGTCACGAATTATCTGCCCCTTTTCATCCCTTGGGAAACTCAGTGATCCGAGGGTAACCCCTTGGTATAATCGTACATTAGCCCCTATCACCGAAGTCTCTCCTATGACCACTCCGGTTCCATGGTCTATGAAAAACCCTTTTCCTATCTTTGCACCGGGATGGATATCAATACCAACCACGCTGTGGGCATATTCGGTCATAATACGTGGGAGGATCTTAATATCCTGTTCATGCAACTCATGGGCTACTCTGTACACCATAAGTGCAAAAATCCCCGGATAACTGAAAATGATCTCATCGTAACTCTTCGCAGCCGGATCTCCGTCATAGGCTTTAATAATATCAGTAGCCAGAAGTGCCCGAATTTGTGGTATCTTCCTTAACAGTATGATCGTTTCTTCCTGTCCTTTTTCAATACACTCCGCACAATCCTCTTCTGTGCGACGGCACTCATGAAGAATACTTTTCGTCACCTGTTTTGACAGTGGCATTGGTATTTAAGTAGAGTTTTTATGTTATTAGGACCTATATTTATGCATGAACTGTCCCAGGTGCAAGAGCTCCAATCATAAAAAGAACGGTAAAATCGATGGACGTCAACGCTACAAATGCCATGATTGTGGGTATAACTATTCAGTGGAGATTA
>NZ_JAGSOI010000119.1 GCF_023684405.1 Methanococcoides seepicolus
TCATAGAGGATGCCAGGCCTATGATAGCGTTTTCTCCTCATTGTTCAGACCCCATGGAATCCACAAGATAATCTATATCTGCCATATCCTGCCAGTACCACCGCTTTCTGATAAGTGTCAGGACATATCCTACGACACCTGCGAACAGTCCGAGAACTGTTGTTGCAAAAGCGATCATGAGGTTGTTAGCGAGCTGGAGGATATCACCCTGCGCAAGGCCAATGAGGGCAGGACCCAGTGGAATTAGGGTACCCATCAGACCGAGCATTGGAGCAACCGTAGATAGTATCTTGGTCTGCTCCAGACGCTTTGTCATCCTTACCTCATACTCTTCCGAAAGCCAGTCGATAGAGGAGACAGAGTTCTGTTTCAGATAATCGCCAGCATCTTTTGCAAATGAGGTTACCAGTTGGTTCTGGTCAAGACTGTGCAGTTTTTCTGCTGCATTGTCAAGCGAAGATGCTTTCACGCTTTCCTGCACGCTTCGACCGACTTTTTCAAGTTCCCTTACATTGCGATGACGTTTTGCATATTCAGAAATGAACTCACCGATCAATCCAAGGGATGTTGCAACTGCTAGCAGCAGCAGTATGACCACTGGATATAACAACGCAGCTGATGCAGTGTACATCAGCTGGAACAAAAATGAATCAATAGCCATTTTCAATTACTCCGTATTTTATTCAGAACAAATCCCCCGGCAATGAAGACCGCGAATACCACAAAGGGAAGAATATCCATAGGCGGTGCAGTGTATTGAGGGATGTTCATCTGTTTCGTTTTGATGTAAGCAGGAACAATAATGGCACCCATTAGATAGTAGATACCAAGGATCATCATGATGTTACCGAGCGTTTCGGGTGTCTTGCCAAGTTTCTTGCAAAGCAGTGATGTTGACACAACAGAAATGAAAAAAACCACTCCCACAAGCAACCCTATCAGAGTGCCACTCCTATCGATGTATGATGCCAGCAGCATACAGGACATGAACAATGCCGTCAGGCAGACAGGACAGGGGAGCGAGATGACAAGGAAGGTGCGATGGGAAACATCACACCCACAGTTCCATTGTTTCTGGGTATAGATGCCGGCACCGATGAGAAGAAGAGCTACTATGACATGAATGGACATACCCATGCTCGCAATAACATCAAGGCTTGACTGATCCACATATCCTATCAGACTGCCCAGAACAATGGACAAAAGAAGATAGCTGGAAGCCAATAGAAGAATGCTTTTCAGACTACGGTTTGAGAAGCCACAACCAATACCGGTTTTTACACCAAAGAGCAAGATAGCCATCAGGATACCTACGACTGTGAGAATTACCATGTTCATTTAGTACCACCCGTTGAGCATGGCGAACTAAATGCTGAAATGCATTCATTTATGACCACATATATCACCCGTTTTTGCTTATATTAATATCTGAATTTTTGAACTTATATTCATAAAGTAATACAATCAATCTGAATTGTAACAAGGAAAAACATTATGATATATAACAATGAGTATTGAGATTATAAACGTAATCAAACTGTGTATATACACAACATAATTAAAACATACATATAATTCAATGTGGTAACGATTGCGAAATAATAGTACCCTAATTAGACAGTTTATAAAAATTAATGCTAATTTTGGTGGTATTTTGCTTTTTTTCCATCAACATTTGCCCAATCTGCAACTAAAATAAGAACATGTCATAAATTGTAGTTTTTACATAGCATTTGTTAACATAAATGTTTAATTTAGTAACAACTGTCAAATTCTATAGGGTTAAAAAATAGAACTGTCAAAGTTGCGATATTAGAAGTTTTTTAAAAGGAAGTAAAGAGAAAGAATTAAAGAAAGCTATCTGAGAAAACTATCCAGTTACAGCGCTCTTAGCAAGATCATTCGAAGAATGACCTAAGGTCATTGATACCCAATAAAACATTGAACTCTTTCAACCTGAAGAACTTCTTTGCCCTCATATCATCATCCTCAAGTCGAAGATCACTTTCAACAAAACCAGCTTTTTCAAGACGTTTTAAGTGAAGATAGAGAACCTGACGCGAAACGCCCAGTTCTTTGGCAAGCTCATAGACATATGCACCGCAACTGCGAAGATGTTACATGATGTCGTTTTTAAAAGATATGCAGTAATCAAAACGCTTATCACACATAATAAGATTAGAACTGTTGATTCCAATGAGAAAAGCACTATTACTCCTAATACTTACAGGCATGCTCCTTGTGAGCGGGTGTGCAAGCAACGGGGATCAGGAAAATACTATGGTACAAGAAGGAGATCTAATATCGGTCAACTACATCGGTCAGCTTGAAGACGGAACTATCTTTGATACATCCCTTGAAGATGTCGCAAAGGAAGCAGGACAACACAATCCTGCAAGAGGGTACGAACCACTTGAATTCACGGTCGGTGCAGGACAGATGATCGCCGGGTTCGACAAAGGTGTTATCGGAATGACGGTCGGTGAAGAAAAGACGGTCACCATCCCGGCAGCAGACGCCTATGGAGAATACGATGAGGAACTTGTACAGCCGGTCCCAAGAACCCAGCTTAAAGAAATGGGTATTGAACCAGAGGTCGGTATGCCCCTCTTCACACAGTATGGTCAGGTCACCATTGTTAGAATGGATGAGACCAACGCATATGTTGACTACAACCACCACCTTGCCGGAGAGACCCTGACATTCAAGA